>NZ_JBFBAG010000025.1:148141-161924 GCF_040682155.1 Amycolatopsis sp. NPDC051371 | reverse complement strand
CTTCGGCTCGCGGCCCTCGAACACCGCGTTGAGCGTCTCCGCCGTCTGCTGGGCCATCATCTGGAAGAGGAACTCGTTGCCCGCGCGCCGCGCCGTCAATGCCACATTGGGGCGCTCGGCCCGCGCCCCGATGGAGCGCGAGTGCGGGTCCGCGCGGCGGCTCGCCGGATGTCTTGAATGACTCATTCAGGTCTTCGGAGGTCCTGAATGACTCATTCAAGACGTTCGCCGCGGGGGGAGCGGCGCCGGGACCGGGGCTGACCTGCCGGGAAGTGCCCGGGGGAGGGCGTCTAGGCTGGTGGGAAGGTCTTTCGGGAGGTCGGGTGTCGTCGGAACCGGTCATCGGTGTGCTCGCCATGCAGGGTGCCGTGCGGGAGCACGTCGCCATGCTGGAAGAAGCGGGCGCGCGGGCGATGCCGGTGCGCCGGGCCGGTGAGCTGTCCGAAGTGGACGGTCTGGTGCTGCCCGGTGGCGAGTCCACCACCATGTCGAAGCTACTCGAGACGTTCGAGCTGCTGGAACCGCTCAAAGCGCGGATCGCCGAGGGCATGCCCGCCTTCGGCTCGTGCGCCGGGATGATCCTGCTGGCGCGGCAGACCCTCGACGGGCGGCCGGACCAGCAGCAGCTCGGCGGGCTCGACGTCGTCGTCCGGCGCAACGCCTTCGGCAGGCAGGTCGACTCCTTCGAGGCCGATCTCGACTTCGCCGAGGTGGACAGCGGTCCGGTGCACGCGGTCTTCATCCGGGCGCCGTGGGTCGAGAAGGCCGGTGACGGCGTCGAGGTGCTGGCCACGGTCAGCGGCGTGCCCGGCGTGGGAGACGAGACCGCTAGGATCGTCGCGGTCCGGCAGGGGGCGGTGCTGGCGACCGCGTTCCACCCGGAGCTGACGCCCGACGTGCGGGTGCACCGGCTGTTCGTCGACCTCGTGCGGAAGGCTTCCTGAGACGCGGTGCCCGGCCGGGGTACGGAACAGATGGAGGAGAGATGAGCGGCCACTCCAAGTGGGCCACCACGAAGCACAAGAAGGCCAACCTCGACGCGAAGCGCGGCAAGCTCTTCGCGCGGTTGATCAAGAACATCGAGGTGGCCGCGCGGACCGGCACCGGTGGTGGCGACCCGGACGGCAACCCCACGCTCTACGACGCCATCCAGAAGGCGAAGAAGAACTCGGTTCCGCAGGACAACATCGAGCGTGCCCGCAAGCGCGGCGCCGGTGAAGAGGCGGGTGGCGCCGACTGGCAGAACATCACGTACGAGGGCTACGGCCCCAACGGCGTGGCGGTGCTGATCGAGTGCCTCACCGACAACAAGAACCGCGCCGCGATGGAGGTCCGCACCGCGCTCACGCGCAACAACGGCTCCCTCGCCGACCCGGGCTCGGTCGCCTACATGTTCACCCGCAAGGGCGTCGTGATCATGCCGAAGGCCGACGCGTCGGAGGACGACGTTCTCATGGCGGTCCTCGACGCGGGCGCCGAAGAGGTCAACGACCTCGACGAGAGCTTCGAGATCGTCTCGGAGGGCGGCGACCTGGTGCCGGTGCGCAAGGCGCTGCAGGAGGCCGGGTTCGAGTACGAATCGGCGGAGATGACGTTCATCCCGTCGGTCAGCGTCCCCCTGGACGTGGAAGGCGCGAAGAAGGTCTTCAGGCTGATCGACGCCCTCGAAGACTGCGACGACGTCCAGAACGTCTACGCGAACTTCGACGTCTCGGACGAGGTGCTCGCCGAAGTCGGCTGAGTTTTTCCCCGCACCGCAACGCTTTTGTGCCCGGGCCGGAAACTTTCCGGCCCGGGCACTGGGCTCTCGGGGACTCGTCAGGCAGAATGTGCGCCGTGACCTCGACGACCCCCGCCGCCTCCGCCGACCTCGCCGCCGAACTGACCGAAGAAGAACAGCGCCTGATCGAATGGATCGAGGGCCAGGCGAAGGAGCGCGGCAACGCGGTCATCACGGTCGCCGGTGACGACGAGGGCGCCGGCTACTGCTTCACCGCCTGCGCGTGGGCGCTGCACCACGTGCCCGAGGCGGTGGTCGTCGGCCTGCCGGAGCAGATGGGCCAGGTGCTGCTCGACGCCTACGTCGACCGCGCGGCCAACGGCGAGATCTTCGAGGTCGGCAAGCGTTACGACGACTTCTTCGAAGGCGTCCCGGTCGTCCTCGAGCGCGTCAACAAGGGGCATTACCCCGAATACTTCGGCACGGCGTTCCTCATCTACCCGGACGGCGACTTCCCGGCGCTGCAGCTGATCGTCGCGACGCCGGAGGGCAAGTTCCCGTGGCACCCGGACGCGCCCGAAGGGTTCGCCCGGTGGCAGCTGGTGCTCACCGGGAGCGGCGACCCCGAAAGCTGGACCCCCGGCGTCGACGGCCCTTAGAACATCCGCAGGTCGGCGGCCGCTTCCGGGTACTCTAAAGCCAGGTCCGAAGCAGCCTCGAACTCCACACAATCGTCGGTGTAGGGCGGCACGACGACGGTCCCCAGCAGGCTCCATTCCCCGCGCGTGGCCGTGGCCTGCCACGTCCCCGCGGGCACGACGACCTGCGGCCGCTCGCCGGCCGCGACGTCCGTCCCCAGCATCGGCCGCTCGACCGAGCCGTCCGGGTGCAGCAGCAGCATCGCCGCGGGTGCGCCCGCGTGGTGGACGTAGATCTCGACGCGGTCCAGCCGGTGCGGCGCGGAGGACTCGGGCGCGACGAGCAGGTAGTAGATGGCGGACCCGGCTTCGGAGCGCCAGCTCTGCGCCCACCGCCCGCCTTCGACGGGCAGCGGCTCAAGACCCAGGTGAGTGACGAAATCCGACGGCTCCGGCATGTCTCCCATCCTGCCGCAGACGCGCCCAGTAGCCTGCTAGCTCGAACTGGTGTTCGCGGCGGGAAGGAAAAACGGGTGCGGGTGCTCGGGGTCGACCCCGGTCTGACCAGGTGCGGCCTGGGGGTGGTCGACGGCGGCAAGGGCCGGACCGTCCGCTGCGTCGCCGTCGACGTCGTGCGGACGCCGGCCGACGCCGATCTGGCGCATCGGCTGCTCGGCATCTCCGACGAGGTCGAGCGGTGGATGGACAAGTACAAGCCGGAGGCCGTGGCCGTCGAGCGCGTCTTCGCCCAGCACAACGTCCGGACGGCGATGGGCACCGCGCAGGCCGGCGGGGTGGTCGCCCTGGCCGCCGCGCGCCGGGGCCTGCCCGTCGTCTTCCACACGCCGAGCGAGGTGAAGGCCGCGGTCAGCGGGTCGGGCCGGGCGGACAAGGCGCAGGTCACCGCCATGGTGATGCGCCTGCTCAACCTCGAGGTCGCCCCGCACCCCGCCGACGCCGCGGACGCGCTGGCGCTGGCCATCTGCCACCTCTGGCGGGAGCCGATGCGCGCCCGGCTCGCCGAAGCCGAGGCCCGCGCGGCGGAGATGGCCCGCACACACAAGGCCCGGCTGGCCGCGGCCGCGAAGCAAGCGTCGACGAACTCTGCCGCGAAGCAAGCATCGACGAACACCGCCGCGAAGCAAGCATCGACGAACTCTGCCGCGAAGCAAGCATCGACGAACACCGCCGCGAAGCAAGCCACGATGAACAAGACGAAGAAGCCTGGAGCAGCACGATGATCTCGTCGGTACGCGGGGAAGTCCTTTCGGTCGGCCTGGACCACGTCGTGGTCGAGGTCGGCGGGGTCGGCCTCGCCGTCCAGGCCACCCCGGCGACGCTGGCCACCCTGCGTCGCGGCGAGGAGACCCGGCTGCACACCGCGCTGGTCGTGCGCGAGGACTCGCTGACGTTGTTCGGCTTCGCAGACGCCGACGCGCGGGAACTGTTCGGGCTGCTGCAGACGGTGTCCGGGATCGGGCCGCGGCTCGCGCTGGCCACCCTCGCCGTGCTCGACCCCGGCAAGCTGCGGGGCGCGCTGGTCGAAGGCAACATCACCGTGCTCACGTCGGTGCCGGGCATCGGCCGCAAGGGCGCCGAGCGGCTCACCCTGGAGCTGCGGGACAAGGTCACCGCCCTCGGTGGCGGCGACCTCCCCGCGGTCTCCGCGCCCGGTGCGCTGCGCGCGGAGGTCGTCGAGGCGCTGGCCGGGCTCGGGTTCCCGGCCAAGCAGGCCGAGCAGGCCGTGGACAAGGTCCTCGCCGACGGTGACGGCCACACGACGGCCAGCGTGCTGCGCGCTGCACTGACCACCCTCGGCCGGAAGCGGTAGGCGCTTCATGGACTATGAGGCCGTGACCGAGGACGAGGACGACGCCCTCTCGGCGTGGGCCCAGACCGGCGACAACGACGTCGAGGGCACGCTGCGGCCGCGCAAGCTCGACGAGTTCGTCGGCCAGCCGCGCGTCCGCGAGCAGCTGGAGCTGGTGCTGGAGAGCGCGCGGCGGCGCGGTGTGCCGCCCGACCACGTCCTGCTGTCCGGGCCGCCCGGGCTGGGCAAGACGTCGATGGCGATGATCGTCGCGGCCGAGCTGGGCGCGGCCATCCGGATCACCTCCGGCCCGGCGCTGGAACGCGCGGGCGACCTCGCGGCGATGCTGTCCAACCTGGCTCCCGGCGACGTCCTGTTCATCGACGAGATCCACCGGATCGCCCGCCCCGCCGAGGAGATGCTCTACCTCGCGATGGAGGACTTCCGGGTCGACGTCGTCGTCGGCAAGGGCCCGGGTGCCACCAGCATCCCGCTGGAGATCGCGCCGTTCACGCTGGTCGGGGCGACCACGCGGTCGGGTTCGCTGACCGGCCCGCTGCGCGACCGGTTCGGCTTCACCGGCCAGATGGAGTTCTACACCGACGCCGAGCTGGAGCTGGTCGTCCGCCGCGCCGCGACGATCCTCGACATCCCGATCGACCGGGACGGCTGCGCGGAGATCGCCGGCCGCTCGCGGGGCACGCCCCGGATCGCGAACCGGCTGCTGCGGCGCGTCCGCGACTACGCCGAGGTCCGCGCCGACGGCAAGGCGACCCTGGAGGTCACCCGGGCCGCACTGGCCGTCTACGACGTGGACGAGCTGGGCCTCGACCGGCTCGATCGGGCCGTGCTCACCGCGCTGACCAGGTCGTTCGGCGGCGGGCCGGTCGGCATCTCGACGCTGGCGGTCGCCGTGGGGGAGGAGTCGACCACCGTGGAAGAGGTGTGCGAGCCCTACCTGGTGCGCGCCGGTATGCTCGCCCGCACCCCGCGGGGCCGGGTCGCCACGGCGGCCGCCTGGGAGCACCTCGGCATGGTGCCGCCCGCCGACCACCCGGGGCGCCCCGACCCGGGCGGGCTCTCGCCGTTCGAGCAGGACTGAGCGGCCGGAACCGGCGGGTGGGTGCTGGCGTCCGCGCTGGTACCTGGCACACTCGACAGGAGCACATACCCAAAAACCGGACATTTCGGCTGGGCCCGAGAGTCCGTCGAACGGAGAATCATGCAACAGCTATTGCTGCCCCTGCTGCTCGTGCTCGTCCTCGCCGTGCCGCTGGTGATGAGCACGCGCAAGCAGAAGAAGCAGCAGGCCGCGCAGCAGGACCTGCAGAGCAGCCTGTCGGCCGGTGACCGCGTGATGACCACGTCGGGTCTTTACGGCACCGTCGCCGACGCCTCCGGCGACAACACGATCGACATCGAGATCGCCCCCGGCGTCGTCACCACCTGGCTGCGGCTCGCGGTCCGCGAGAAGGTCGAGCCGGTCGTCGAGACCGAAGAGGACTCCGCCGACGAGGTGGTGGAGGCCCCCGCCGAGGAGTCGATCATCGAGTCGAGCTCCGGCATCAAGAACGACGACGAGCCGCAGACCACCGCTCAGGTGGCGCCGCCGCTGGAGCACGGCAAGAAGTAACCCCCGCGGCACCCTGGGCGGGGCCGCGGAAACTGCCGACGAAAGTCGGTGTGGCCTCGCACGCCGGGCTCACGCAGCACCGAGTACTGTCTCGGTGCTGCGTGCGTGTCCGCCGTCATACCCGTGCCCGGGAGTGAATCGCACACAGTCCCTCCCGGTAACCCTCCGGGCGGGCACCGCAACTTTGGGGTCCACCCCGTCCGAGGAGACCGAAGCACCGTGGCAGCTTCAGCCGGGCATCTCCGCCCGGGACGCTATCTCGCCCTGTTCGCCTTGATCGTGATCGTGCTGTACGCGCTGGTGTTCCTCACCGGCAACCACAAGCCGACCCCGAAGCTGGGCATCGACCTGCAGGGCGGCACCCGCGTCACGCTCACCGCCCGCACCCCCGACGGCGGTCAGCCGACCCGGGAGTCCCTGAACCAGGCCCGCCAGATCATCGAGCGGCGCGTCAACGGGATCGGCGTCGGCGGTACCGAGGTCCTCCTGGACGGCAACAACGTCGTCATCACCGTCCCCGGCGAGCAGGGCGACCAGGCCAAGAACCTGGGCAAGACCGCGAAGCTGGGCTTCCGGAAGGTCGTCGCGAACGCGACGCAGCCGGTCGTGCCGCCGCAGACCACGCCGCCGCCGGCCACGGGAACCCCGACCTCCGGTGCCCCGAGCAGTTCGACGCCGCCGTCTTCGGGCGCTCCCACGGCCAGCTCCAGCGCGCCGCCGTCGAGCCCGGCCGCCGGTGGTGGCGGTGCCCCCGCCGCCGCGCCCGCGCAGCAGCAGAGCACCACGCCGGCCCCGCCGAGCAGCAGCACCACGCCGCCGCCGGCGTCGAGCCAGGCTCCGGCCCCTGCCGACGGCTCGGTCGACGCCGACACGGCGAAGGAGATCCAGGCCTCGAAGGCGATCCGCCAGAACAAGGACCTGATCGGCGCCGACGGCCAGCCGAACCAGGAGCTGGTCACGCAGGCGATGGCGACGCTCACCTGCGCGCCCAACGCCAAGGACCCGCTCGAGGGCAACGACGACCCGAAGCTGCCGCTGGTCGCCTGCGGTGACCACGACACGTACAAGTACCTGCTGGAGCCGGAGTTCCTGCCGGGCACCGAGATCTCGGACGCGAACTCGACCTACAACACGCAGAACGGCCAGTGGGTGGTGAACCTCAGCTTCAAGAGCGAGGGCACCAAGATCTGGGCGGACTTCACGTCGAAGAACGTCAACCAGCAGGCCGCCTTCGTGCTCGACACGCAGGTCGTGTCCGCGCCGAACATCCAGGTCGCGATCCTGGACGGCAACACCCAGATCACCGGCAAGTTCACGCAGGCCGAGGCGAAAGACCTCTCGGACATCCTCAAGTACGGCTCGCTGCCGCTGTCGTTCGCGTCCTCGGACGCGACCACCGTGTCGGCGACCCTCGGCCTGGCCTCGCTGCAGGCCGGCCTCCTCGCCGGTGGCATCGGCCTGCTGGTGGTGTTCATCTACTGCCTGTTCTACTACCGCCTGCTCGGCGTGCTCACCATCCTGTCGCTGGCCCTGTCCGGCGCGCTGGTGTTCGCGGTGCTGGTGCTGCTCGGCCGCTGGATCGGCTACACGCTGGACCTGGCGGGCATCGCCGGTCTGATCATCGCGATCGGGATCACGGCGGACTCGTTCGTCATCTACTTCGAACGGCTCAAAGACGAGATCCGGGAGGGCCGGACGTTCCGGTCCGCGGTGCCACGCGGCTGGGTCCGCGCCCGGCGCACCATCCTGGCCTCCGACGGCGTGAGCTTCCTGGCCGCGGCCATCCTGTACATCATCGCGGTCGGCGACGTGCAGGGCTTCGCGTTCACCCTCGGTATGTCCACGGTGCTCGACCTCGTCGTCGTGTACCTGGTGACGCACCCGCTGGTGGCCATGGTGTCCACGTCGAAGTCGCCGTTCCTGTCCAATCCGAGGAACCTGGGCCTCGGCGCCGTGCAGCAAGTGGGTTCGCAGCGTAAGAAGTCGACCACGGTCGGCCGCGCGAACGTGAAGGAGGCCTGACGTGGCGGTCGAGGAACTGGGCACGGACGCCGACGGCGACGTCAAGGCGACGGGCAAGCCCGGCAAGAAGGAAAGCATCTTCCACCGGCTCTACGTGGGCACCGGCGCGTTCGACGTCGTCGGCAAGCGCAAGCGCTGGTACCTCTTCTTCGGCGCGCTGGTGCTGGTGTGCCTGGCGTCGATGGTCTTCCGCGGCTTCAACATCGGCATCGAGTTCGAGGGCGGCACGCAGATCCAGATGCCGGCCAACGGCATCCACGGCGTGATCACCGAGGACCAGGCCAAGGAGTCGTTCCAGAAGGCTCTCGGCCGCCCGGCCGCCGAGACGCAGAAGGTCGGCTCGGGCGCCTCGTCGACCATCCAGATCCGCACCGACACCCTGGACGCGGCCGACGTCGCGAAGGTCAAGCAGGGCCTGTTCCAGGACCTGGGCCCGATCGGCAGCAGCAAGCAGCCGAGCGTGCAGGCGATCAGTGACAGCGCGGTGAGCGCGTCCTGGGGTGGCGAGATCTCGCAGAAGGCGTTGCTCGCCCTCGCGGTGTTCCTCGTCGCGGTCGTCATCTTCCTGGCGATCTACTTCGACCCGCGGATGGCGGCGGCGGCGCTCATCTCGCTGCTGCACGACATCCTGGTCACGGCCGGCGTGTACTCGCTGGTCGGCTTCGAGGTCACGCCGGCGACCGTCATCGGCCTGCTGACGATCCTCGGGTTCTCGCTGTACGACACGGTGGTGGTGTTCGACAAGGTCCGCGAGAACACGCGCGGCCTGCTCGGGCTGACCCGCCGCACCTACGGCGAAGCCGCGAACCTGGCGCTGAACCAGACCTTGATGCGATCGTTCAACACCGCGTTCATCGCGCTGCTGCCGATCCTGGGCCTGCTGATCGTCGGGTATGTCCTGCTCGGCTCGGGCACGCTGCAGGACCTGGCGCTGGTGCAGCTCACCGGCACCCTGGTCGGCGTGCTGTCCTCGGTCGCGCTGGCGACGCCGCTGCTGGTCGACCTGAAGATGCGCGACCCGAAGTACAAGCAGCAGGCCGAGCGGGTCCGCCAGCGTCGCGTCTCGCAGGAGCGCAAGGCGGCCGGCGGCGAGGACTTCGACGCCTCGGACGACGACGCCCTGGCGAGGGAGCTGCGCAAGGAAAAGGCGTACGCGGCCGCGGCCGGCGTACCCGCCCGGATCCAGAAGCAGCGCCCGTCCGGCAAGCCCGCGGGCAAGCGGAAGCGCTGACGTGCAGCTGGACGACGCCCTCGGCCTGATCGCCGAGGTGCCGGACTTCCCCGAGCCCGGCGTGCTGTTCCGCGACCTGAGCCCGCTGTTCGCGGACGCGGGCGCGTTCAAAGCGGTGACCGACGCGCTGGCGGGCACCCTCGACCCCGGGGTCGAGGCGCTCGCCGGCGTGGAGGCCCGCGGGTTCCTCCTCGCCGCGGCCGTCGGGTACGCCCGCGGCCTCGGCGTGGTGCTGATCCGCAAGCCGGGCAAGCTCCCGCAGGTGGCGGGCCGGGTGGACTACGCGCTGGAGTACGGCACGGCGACGGTCGAGCTCCCGGCGGGCGTGGTCCGGCCGGGCCAGCGCATCGCGATCCTCGACGACGTCCTGGCCACGGGCGGCACGGTCGCGGCGACGGGCAAGCTCCTCGAGGACGTGGGAGCCGTCGTCGACAGCGTGTCGGTGGTCCTGGAACTCGCGGCCCTGCGGGGCCGGGACGTGCTGGCGAACCGCAAGGTCCACGCACTGCAGGTCTGCTGAACCCGTAACTCACGTGATCAGAGCCGGAACTCGCGTGATTGGGGCCGTAACTCGCGAGTTCCGGCTTCGATCACGCGGGTGACGGCTTCAATCACGCGAGTCACGGGCCGGATCACGCGGGTCTCGGGTCCGCCACGCCGGGCGAACGGGTGAATCCGCTGGTCCGCGGCCTGGCATCCCCCTGAACGGGCGCACCCGAGAGGGCCGCGAGGTGCAACGGCTACCCTGGTGGTTCGAAGGCCGCACGAGCAGCAGGAGGTGCGGGTGAGCCAGGAGCTCGACGCCGCGGTGCCCGCGAAAGAGGGCGCCGAGCAGAACGGGCAGGCGGCGGCCCAGCCGCCGAGGCCGAACGGTGCGGCGCCGAACCCGTCCGCGACCCGGCGGGTCCGGGCGCGCCTCGCCCGGCGGATCACCGCGCAGCGCGCCGCCCCGGTCAAGCAGGTCCTCGAACCCCTGGCCGTCATCCACCGCGAGCTCCACCCCAACGGCGACCTCGGGCTGCTGCAGCGCGCCTACGACGTCGCCGAAGAACTGCACCGGAGCCAGCGGCGCAAGTCCGGCGACCCCTACATCACGCACCCGCTCGCCGTCGCGACCATCCTCGCCGAGCTGGGCATGGACACCACGACCCTCGTCGCCGCGCTGCTGCACGACACGGTCGAGGACACCGGCTACGCCGTCGAGAGCCTGAAGGCCGACTTCGGCGAGAAGGTCGCCGAACTCGTCGACGGCGTCACCAAGCTGGACAAGGTCAAGCTCGGCACCTCCGCCGAGGCCGAGACCATCCGCAAGATGGTCATTGCGATGGCCAAGGACCCGCGGGTGCTGGTCATCAAGCTCGCCGACCGGCTGCACAACATGCGCACCATGCGCTTCCTGCCGCCCGAGAAGCAGGCCCGCAAGGCCCGCGAGACGCTCGAAGTCCTCGCCCCGCTCGCGCACCGGCTCGGCATGGCCACGGTGAAGTGGGAGCTGGAGGACCTCGCGTTCGCCATCCTCCAGCCCAAGAAGTACGACGAGATAGTGCGCCTGGTCGCCGACCGCGCGCCCTCGCGCGACATCTACCTGCGCTCGGTCATCACCGACCTGACCGGCAACCTCGTGTCGTCGCGGATCACCGCGAAGGTCGAGGGCCGGCCGAAGCACTACTACTCGATCCACCAGAAGATGATCGTCCGCGGCCGCGACCTGGACGACATCCACGACCTCGTCGGCGTGCGGATACTCGTCGAGGACGTCCGCGACTGCTACGCCGCGATGGGCGTCGTGCACGCGCTGTGGCAGCCGGTCCCCGGCCGGTTCAAGGACTACATCGCCCAGCCGCGGTTCGGCGTCTACCAGTCGCTGCACACCACGGTGATCGGCCCGGACGGCAAGCCCCTCGAGGTGCAGATCCGCACCTACGAGATGCACCGCACCGCCGAGTACGGCATCGCCGCGCACTGGCGCTACAAGGAAACCAAGGGCACGCACAACGGCAACGCCGTGGACGTCGACGAGATGGCGTGGATGCGCCAGCTCCTCGACTGGCAGCGCGAGGCCGCGGACCCGGGTGACTTCCTCGAGTCGCTGCGCTACGAGCTGGCCTCGCGCGAGATCTTCGTGTTCACGCCCAAGGGTGACGTGATCACGCTGCCCGTCGAGTCGACGCCGGTCGACTTCGCCTACGCCGTGCACACCGAGGTCGGGCACCGCTGCATCGGCGCCCGCGTCAACGGCCGCCTGGTCGCGCTGGAACGCAAGCTGGAGAACGGCGAAGTCGTCGAGATCTTCACCTCGAAGGCGGAGAATGCCGGCCCGAGCCGCGACTGGCTGCAGTTCGCCGGCTCGCCGAAGGCCCGCGCCAAGATCCGGCAGTGGTTCGCCAAGGAACGCCGCGACGAGGCGATCGAAGGCGGCAAGGAAGCCATCACCAAGGAGATCCGCAAGGTCGGCCTGCCGATCCAGCGGCTGGTGTCCGCGGAGTCGATGGGTGCGGTGGCCACCGAGCTGCGCCACGCCGACATCTCGTCGCTGTACGCCGCGGTCGGCGAGGGCCACACCAGCGCGAAGCACGTCGTGCAGCGGCTGGTCGCCCTCATCGGCGGCGTCGACGCGGCGGAGGAGGAGCTCGCCGAGCGCGCGACGCCCTCGACCGTCACCCGGCGCCGCGGCTCCAACGACGTCGGCGTGGTGGTCAAGGGCGCCAGCGACGTCTGGGCGAAGCTGGCCCGCTGCTGCACCCCGGTGCCGGGCGACGAGATCCTCGGGTTCGTGACCCGCGGCGGCGGTGTCTCGGTGCACCGAACCGACTGCACGAACGCCGGCGACCTGCAGTCCCAGGCCGAGCGGCTGGTCGAGGTCGAATGGGCGCCCTCGGCGTCGTCGGTGTTCCTCGTGGCCATCCAGGTCGAGGCGCTCGACCGGCACCGGCTGCTCTCGGACGTGACCAAGGTGCTGGCCGACGAGAAGGTCAACATCCTGTCGGCGTCGGTGACGACGTCGCGCGACCGGGTCGCGGTCAGCCGGTTCACGTTCGAGATGGGCGACCCGAAGCACCTCGGCCACGTCCTCAAGGTGGTCCGCGGCGTGGAAGGCGTCTACGACGTCTACCGCGTGACGTCGGCTTCCTAGGGCGTCCACGAGCCGTCGACGGCGACGCCGGCGGCCGCGGCGATCCGGTCGCGCGACTCCAGCAGCCGGGCGCGCAGGGCCGGCAGGTCGACGCCGAGCAGGCGGCCGTCGCGCTTGACCGCCCGCCCGGCGACGAAGACGCTGTCCACGAGGCCCGGATGACCGGCGGTGACGATCGTGCCGGCCGGGTCGCCGACGGGGAACACCGAGGGGTCTTCGGCGTCGAGCAGGACGAGGTCGGCGTCCTTGCCGACGGTCAGGCTGCCGGTCCGGGCTGCTCGGCCGCAGGTCCGGGCGCCGTCCACCGTGGCGAAGGCCAGGACGTCCCGGGTCGTGATACCGCCGCGCTCGGCGGCCAATGCCGTGCGCATCGCGGAGAACATGTCGCCGCCGGCGGACGGGCAGTCGTCGATCGACAGCGAGGGGCGGATCCCCGCGGCCAGCGCCCGGCCGGTGATGAGCGGCTCGAAGCCCATCTTCAGCTCGACGTCCGGGCTGATCGACACCGAGCTGCCGGCGTCGGCCAGCATCGCGAGCTGGTCGTCGGAGAGCCCGTTGCCGTGCACGATGGTCGTGCGGTCGTCGAGCAGCCCGCGCTCCCGCATCTCGGCGATCGGCCGGTCGCCTCGGGGCCAGCCACCGGTGCCGTGGACGTGTGTGCTCACCCGCAGTCCGAGTTCCCGCGCCAGTGCGACATCCTCGGCTGTTTCGTCCATTGTGGACACCACTGGGCCGCGCAGGCCCAGCGCCATGTCGTCGCCCGGCAGCAAAGCCCGCACCCGCCGGATCTCCGGCGCGATGTCCGGCCCCGCGGCGCCGTAGCAGAAGATCGAGTGGCCGGGCGCCTCGCGCAGTCCGGCGATCGCGGCATCGGCGTTCTCCGGGCGGTCGGCGCGGTGGAACCAGTCGAGCACGGTCGTGGCACCCGAACCGAGGGCTTCGAGCCGGCCGAGGAGATTGCCCAGGTAGACGTCCTCCGGGCGGTAGTGCGGCCCGAGCGTGCCGTGCATGGCGACGCGGTACTGGCCGAACGTCCAGTCGGCGCCGAGGCCGCGGAACGCCGTCTGCCAGGTGTGGCGGTGGGTGTCCACGAAGCCCGGCAGGACGATCTTGCCGGACGCGTCGACGACCTCGGCCCCGGCCGCGTCGATTTCCGGGGCGACCGCGGCGATCCGGCCGTCCTGGATCAGCACGTCACCGCGGGGGAGATCCCCGATCGCCGGATCCATGCTGACCACCATGCCGCCTCGCACCACTGTCTTCATCGGGGTTCCTCCTAGAGTTGATACGTCAACTCTAGGAGGCGTCGAGTTGATACGTCAACTCTCGGGGTAGGCTGCCGCCATGACGGACACCCTGGACCCGGCGGAGTGGGAGTTCTGGGACACCTGGATGCGTGCGCAGCGCCTGCTCGTCCAGGAGCTCGACCGCGGCCTGCAGCGCGACTGCGGCATTTCGAAGGCCGAGTTCAGCGTTTTGATGACGCTGACCCGGCCGATGCGCGTCGGGCCGGGATGCGCTTCAGCGGCGTCGCGGCCGCCTCGAACTTCGCGATGAGGTCCGAGTCCTCTTCGGCGACCGCAGTCACCAGATGCC
>NZ_JBFBAG010000025.1:0-148131 GCF_040682155.1 Amycolatopsis sp. NPDC051371 | reverse complement strand
GCGGTCCGCCACCCGATGACGGCGGCGGCGCCGCAGCCGGCGAGGCCGAAGAAGCCGCGGTGCTCCTATGAGCGCGGCGACCCGAATCTACAAACTGGGAGAAGAGCCGCGTCGCGCACCTGCTGACGCGGATGGAGAACCGCGGCCTGGTGGCGCGGATCGAGGACGGCGCCACCGGCCGGCGCACCGGAGTCGAGCTGACCGGCGAGGGCCGTCGTACGGCGGAGAGGGCCACCCGGGCCCACGGCGCCAACATCCGCCGGCTCGTCCTCGACCGGCTCGAGCCCGAACAGGCCGCGGCCATCCGGGCCTGGAGCGAGCAGCTGACCGAGCCCGGCTAGAACAGGGCCGCGACCAGCGCGACGAGCGGCGGCACGGTCTGCGCGAGCGCGCCACCGCGGCCGGCGCCGCGGGGACGGCTGAGCGCCAGCAGGTCCGACACCCCGAGCGCAACCCCGGCCAGCGCCATGAACCCGCAGCAGTACAGCACCAGGGCGCGCCCGGCCTCGACGTTCCCGGTGTGCAGCAGGATCAGCCCGGTGATCGGGCCGGCGGCGAGGAAGAGGTTGTAGAACCCGACGTTGAACGACCACAGCCGGGTCGCGGGCAGGTTCTCGGTCGGGATGCCGAAGATGTCCCGGTGCACGCCCGGCCGTTCGAACAGCACGACTTCCCACGTGAACGCGAGCAGGTGCACCAGCACCGCGATCCCGGCGAAGACCTGGACGACGGCGTTCACGGCTGCGCCAGCTCGACGCCGTGCCGGCTCGCGATTTCCGGTATCCGATCCGGCGAGGCCTGGTCGACGTCGCGGAAGAAGCGGCCCATCCCGGCGGTCAGGCCGACGGCGAGGAACTGCGCCGACGGCGTGTGCACGGTGAAGGTGTTGACCGCGCCCGCCGGGATGCTGATCGACGCGCCGGGGCCGAGGTCGTGCAGCTCGCCGTCGACGTAGACGGTGATGCGCCCGTGCAGCACGTAGAAGCTCTTCGCCCAGGGCTCGGCGTGCGGCGGGACCGACGGCCCGCGGGGCGCGTCGACCTCGAACAGCTCGTACGCGCCGCCGGTGTGCTCGGCGCCGACCTTGACGGTGATCCGCGCGTCCTTCGAATCGAGTTCCGGGCCTTCGCCCGGGGCGCTGAAATGGGTCATGCCGCCGAGGCTAGGAACCGGGGGGAGCGGCGGACCATCCCGGAATCGTGGGATACCCGGGGGTCACGGCCCGGCGCATACTGCCTCTATGTGGGAGGGTCGGGCGCAGGGCGCGCGGCGCGACATCGCCGCACTCGCGACGGCGGGCCTCGGCGTCGTCGAGCTGCACGCCGCCGTCATCGAGCTGGTCGAGCGGGTGGTGCCCGCGGAGCTGACGTGCTGGGCGTCGCTGGACCCGGACACCGCGGTGATCAGCTCGATGACCAGCGGCCGGGCCCGGATCCCGGGGCAGTACGAGCCGCTGCTGGCGACCTACGAATACGACGGCGCCCAGCCCCACACGTTCGCCGAGCTGGCCGCCCGTCCGGTACCGGCGGCCCGGCTCTCGGACCTGCCGCGCCGGGACGTCGAGCGGTCCGGGCGGCTCAACGAGGTCTGGCGGCCGCTGGGCCTCGGCCACGAGCTGCGCGTGGTGTTCCGGGTCGACGGGACTTCGTGGGGTGCGGCCGGCCTGGTGCGCAGCGGCGAGTTCAGCGACCGCGAAGTCGAGTTCCTGACGGCGATCGCGCCGGCGGTGGCGGCGGCGACGCGGGTGGCCGCGCGCACCCGTGACGCGGGGGAGCGGGCGGACCCGGCGATCGTGGTGGCCGGTCCGGACGGCCGGCAGCGGGCGGCCACCGCGGCGGCCGCGGCGTGGCGGTCCGAACTGGACGCGATCGCCCCCGGCCGGTTCGCGGTGCTGCTGCGCGCGGTGGTGACCGGTGCGCGGGCGGCGGCGACCGGAACGTTCCGCGCGCGGGTCCGCGACGCCCGCGGCGGCTGGATCGTGCTGCACGCGAGCCGGCTGGTCACGGGGCCGGAAGACGACGAGACGGTGGTGACGGTCGGCCGCGCGTCGGGGGCCGAGCTGGTGAGCGTGCTGCTCGCGGCCTACGGTCTGACCGCGCGCGAACGCGACGTCTGCCGCGAGGTTCTCGCGGGGCGGTCCACTTCGGACATCGCCGGCCGGCTCGGGATCTCGGCGCACACTGTGCAGGACCACCTCAAGTCCGTGTTCGGCAAGGTGGACGTCCGCAGCCGCGGGGAGCTGACCGCGAAGCTGTTGTCGTAACCGATCCGAACGCACGCGAAAAAATTGTCGAACGAAGCTTTCCGGGCAATTCCGCGGCGAACGCCGGTGTCCGAAATACCGTCAGCTGTCCCGGTTGTGCATGCTACGGTTCGCAAATTGCAGGTCGCTTTTCCGGAAACCCCGAGGGAGCAGCATGTCCCCTGGCTCGGCGGACGACACCACGCGCTACCTGTGCGCGGCCTCCTACCTCGATCCCCGCTACAGCACGCGGGCGATCACCGAGTTCCTCGTGGAGCCGACCCGGCCGGTGCCGCCGTCGCCCGGCCTCGACGCGGGCCGCGTGCTCACCGAGGCGGTGCGGGCGCGTGCTCGCCGGAAGAACTACGACGGCCTGCTCGTGCTGCTCATGGCCGTCGTCATCGGGCTGTCGTGGGACAACCCGCTGCTCTACGGCTGGATCGTGCTGTCGGTCGTGCTCGTGATCGCGCGGGCGGGCAAGAACGCGAACACGATGGAGCGGTCGTTCAACCCGAAGACGCTCGCGCTGCTGGCCGTCGCCGTCGTGGCCGCCTGGCTGCTGCTGGCCTACTCGGACGAAATCTTCGACTCCGGGAGCCGGTATTCGTCGCGTTACTACGCCGACGTCGAGTACGACGACTCCACGGGCGGCGACACGGCCCGGTTCGTCATCGGGATCGTGCTCGCCGTGGTCGTGCTCATGGTGGTGACCTTCGAGCGCTGGTCGCTGTGGAACCTGCTGACGACGCGCTTCAAGCGCTTCGCGCCGCCCGCCCCCGACAGCGGCAGCCTCACCGGGCTGTTCACCGAAGACTTCCGCGCGCAGCTCGGCCGCTACCAGCGGGGCGACGAGTTCGCCGGCACACCCCTGGTCGTGTACCGCGGCTACAACCCGTTCGTGGGCGCGGGTTTCCGCCGGGACGCCTGGTCGATGGCGATCCCGCTGGAGCGCACCGAGGACGACGCGACCGACCCGGCGAACCGCCGTGAACTCACCACCGAGACGTTGTACGAGGAGATCCGCGGCGCGATCGGGGACCTCCGCCGCTCGGCCGCGCTCTCCCCGGACCGCCGGCTCGGCGGACTGACCGTGACCGAGGCGGTGTTCACCCCGGCGGCCGAACTCGTCGACCACGTGGGGGAGAGCGACGCCGCGTCCTACCTGCCGGACATCGAGTACCCGCCGCACACCCGGCTGACCGAGGCCGAGGTCGAGCGGATCCGGCGGGAACCGAAGGAGTGGGCGCGCTACTACCTGTGCTTCCAGGTGGAGACCTGGGACCGGGACCTCGTGCTCACGACGTTCCTGCACCTGGCGGTGGACGACACGACGCTGTACGTCGAGTGGACGCCGTTCATGCTGCCGCCGATCCGGGCCGAGTACCGCGTCGTGGACAAGATGCGGCAGGAGTCCCTGCGCCCGTTCGGCCAAGGGCTGCTCGGCTGGTTGGAGCTGCCGGCGAGCCTGCCCGGCCGGATCGCGAACCTGGCGTCGTGGATCCGGCAGCCGAGGCGGGAGGCCGGTGTCCTCGACCCGGAGCGCTACGGCGCCGCGAACACCTTGCGCGAGCTCGGGTCGGTCAACCTGTTCACCGACTACTTTCAGCTCGTCGACATCGAGCGGTACGAGAAGATCATCGAAAGCCGGCTCCTGCCGACGATCGGCAAGCTGCTCGGCGACGCCGGGTTCTCGACGGCGAAGTTCGAGGAGCAGGCGGCGGTCGTCATCAACAACGACATCACCATCGGCGGCGACAACCGCGCCCCGATCACCCAGACCGGGCAGCGCGGCCCACGCCCGCGCCCGCCCCGCACGACCGGCCGCCCGGCCGGAACGGAGGCCTGATGGGACCGGGACACCGGATCACGAACAAGATCAGCATCGGCGGCGACAACTCGGGCCGCATCACTCAGACCGGCATCGAGGGCGGCGCCGCCGATGCCACGGTCTCGTCGCTGCTGGAGCTGATCGAGCGGCTGACGACCGAGGTCCGCGGGAAGGATCTCGCGAAGCAGGAGGTGCTTGAGGACACGCTGACCGACCTGGCCGGCGACCTGCGCGCCGGCGACGGGGCGGAGCCGGCGGTGGTGCGCAGCCGCTGGGAGAAGGTCAAGGGCCTGCTGGGCGGGGCGGTGCAGTTCTCCGAGCTGGTCGCGAAGATCTCCGACCAGGTGCAGAAGATCTTCACCTGAGGCGGATCAAAGGACCTTTCGCAGCAGCGCGGTGACCTCGTCCGGCCGTTCCATCGACGGAAGGTGGCCGGTGTCGGGCAGTTCCACCAGCTCCGCGTTCGGCAGCGACGCCGCGAGGTGGTGGGAAAGCTCGACGAGGCCGCGCGCGTCCGCCGTCCCGATCACCACGAGGGCGGGGGTCGCGATCTCGCCGAGCCGGTGCCGGGTGTCCGGGATCCGCTCCGTCCACTGTGGAGCCGTCCAGTCGTGCCGGTACACCTGTTCGCACATTTCCCGTACCCGCGCGACCATTTCGGCCGGCAGCACCGAGACGTCCCGCCCCGGGCCGGCGACGAGGTAGCGGAGGTTGGCGTCGGCCATCGCGCGCACGTCCGCCGGGTCGGGGGTGGCCTCCCGGGCGAGGTAGCGGGCGTACCGGTCGGCCGGGACCGCCTCCGCGGCCAACCGCACGAAGTCCGCCTGCATGTGGTCCGGCCAGGTGTGCCCGGTCAGGCCCGAGCCGAGCAGCACGAGCCGGGTGATCCGCTCCGGCGCGGCCAGGGCGGCGTCCAGCGCGCACGCCCCGCCCATCGACGCCCCGACCAGCGCGGCCTGCTCGATCCCCCGGGCATCGAGCAGGGCCAGCAGGTCTTCGTAGTGGGCGTACTCGCCGGGGCCGTCGGCGGTTTCGCCGAAGCCGCGGCGGTCGTAGCGGATCACCCGGTGCGTGGCGGCGAGCGAGGCGAACTGGGCGTCCCACATCCGGCGGTCGCCGATCGCGGCGTGCAGCAGCACGACCGCGGGCCCCTCGCCCGCTTCGTCGTAGCCGAACGCCGTCCCGTCCACCTCGATCATCGCCATGGCCCCAAGCTAGCGACTCGACCGTGTCACACACCGCAGTTTTCGCTCAGGGCGAGAAGCTAGGGTGCGGTTCATGACCGACGGATTCGACCTGACGCGCGACGGCGAAGTCGCCCGGCTCACGCTGACCCGCCCGGAGAAGATGAACGCGATCACCTACGGCATGTGGTCGGCGATCCCGGACGTGGTGGCCGAGGTGGAAGCCGACCCGGCGCTGAAGGTGCTCGTGATCGCGGGCGCGGGGAAGCACTTTTCGGCAGGCGCGGACATCAGCGAGTTCGGCGAACTGCGCACCACGGCCGACGGCGCGGCGAGCTACGACAAGGCGGTCGAAGGCGCGGTCGCGGCGCTGACCGCGATGCGCAAGCCGTCGGTGGCGATGATCCAGGGCAACTGCATCGGCGGCGGCTGCCAGGTGTCGGTGGCGTGCGACTTCCGCTTCGCGGCCGAAGGGTCCCGGTTCGGCATCACCCCGGCGAAGCTCGGCATCGTCTACCACTTCGACTCGACGCGCCAGCTGGTGTCGCTGGTCGGCCCGGCGCACGCCAAGTACTTCCTGCTGTCGGGCGAGCTGATCACGGCGGACCGGGCCCGCGAAATCGGGCTGCTCAACGACGTCTTCGCTCCTGGCGACCTGGAGACCGCGACGCTGGAGTTCGTCTCGACGCTCTGCTCGCGCTCGCAGGCGTCGATCCGCGGGATGAACCGGATCATCGAGAAGATCGTGGCGGGGCAGCAGACCTCGGACGCGGAGGTCGACGAGATCCGATCCGAGGCGCTGCACGGCGTGGACTACGCGGAGGGCGTCGCCGCGTTCCTCGAGCGGCGCCCGCCGCGCTTCACCCACCGCTGAGTCAGGTGCAGGTCACCGTCGCGTCGGCCCAGTCGGCGTGGTCGGAGTCGTTGTCGTCGCCGCCGTCCGTCACCTCCAGCGTCAGCTTCCGGACGCCGGTGACGTCGGCCGTCAGCGGCACCGCGCCGTCGGCGTCCCGCAGCACCGGCGTCTCGGCCAGGACCCGGCCGTCACCCACGACCCGGAACGCCACCGAGCCCTCCTTGCCCACCTCGTCGTCGAGACCGGTGACCGCCGAGAACGCCGTACACGCGCCGCCGAGCCAGACCGTCACCGAGCTGGGCGAGTTCGTGCCCAGGCCGCGCGCGTACGTCTGCCCGGCGATGGTCAGCGGCTGCCCGTCACCCTCGGCGGTGTCGCCGTTGGACCGGTCGCGCTCCACCGGGCCCCAGCCGTTCGACTGCGCAAGGAACGGCAGCCCGCTGACCTGCGCGGTGCCGGTGGGCGCCGGCGGCGGGATGAAGGCGCTGGTGGCGCCCTCGACGTGCACCGGCCGGTTCTCCGGGTCGCCGCGGAAGCGGTAGACCGCCGCGATCGGCAGGTCCGTCGTGCCGGCCGGGCCGCCGGTGAACCGCCAGGTCCCCGACATCGTCTGGCCGGCGGAGAGCACCGGCCGGTGGACCGGCTCCCCGGTCACCCGCCAGCCGGCCGGGGTGATCGGTGCCAGGTCGACGTCGTACAGCGACGCACCACCGCGAGGCAGTTCGAAGGTCGCCGAGACCTCGACGCTCGTGCCCTCCGCCGTTTCCGGCGTGACGCTCAGCCGGGTCGCGGGCACCTGCCGGACCTCCTGGTCGCAGGACGTCCGGCCCGGTTGTGCGGGGCAGAGGACCGTGACGAACCCGCCGTTCGCGGCCACCGGCACGGTCAGCTGCCCGCCCGCGGTGACCGTCGACTTCTCGCGCAGCAGCCCGGACGGCCCGTCGCGCAGGGTGTCGGCGAGCCAGCGGCCGTGGCCGAGGAAGTCCAGCGGCGCCGTCACCTTCGTGGCCGGGCCCGCCTCGATGCCGCCGACGAACCAGCGGTCACCCGAGCGGCGCGCGAACACGGCTTCCCGTCCGGGCCGCCCGGACAGCAGCCGGGTCTCGTCCCACACCGTCGGCAGCTGGTCGAGCGTGTGGAGGGCTTCCGGGCGGGCTTCGTAGTTCTCCGGCTTGTCCGCGCCGTGCTGCCAGCCCGACTCGTAGACGAAGAACGTCGCCACCTCGTGGGCGTCGGTGGTGTCGCGATCGGACACGACGAAGGCGGTCGGCGTGTAGTCCATGCTGCCGACGACGTTGCGGGTGAACGGGAACATCGTGTTGGTCGCGGCCCGCGTCTTGAACTGCTCCGCGCCGCGGACGGCTTCGAAGCTCATCACGTGCGGCCAGGTCCGCTGGAAGCCGCGCGGGATGGTCGCGCCGTGGAAGTTGATCATCAGCTGCTGTCGCGCGGTCGCCTGCGCGATGGCGTCGTAGAACCCGAACCGCGCCTGCGTGTCGGAGTCCATGAAGTCGACCTTGATCCCGGCCGCGCCCCACGACTTGACCAGCGGCAGCCACTTCGCGCGCTCGGCCGGGGTGTCGAGGGTGTTCCAACGGAACCAGAGGATCACCTCGACGCCGCGGGCGCGGGCGTAGCGGATGACGTCCGGTACCCAGGAGGCGTCCCAGCCCTCGTCGATGAGCAGGTACGGCCAGCCGTGGCGCGCGGCGAAGTCGGCGTACTGCTTCTGCCGCACGGGATCGCTCGGACTGTCGTGTTCGGACAGCCACGACCACGCGACCTTGCCCGGCCGGACCCAGGACGTGTCGGCCAGCTTCGACGGCGGTGCGAGATCGTCGACCAAAGTGGACTCGGTGACCGTCGCCAGGTCGCCGGTGATCGCCACCCGCCACGGCGTGGTGAACGGCCCGGACCCGGTGACGGCGGCGTCGGCGAGCTTGATCGCGTAGCCGGAAGTCCCGGCCGGGTGCGTCAGCCGGGCGCCCGAGTAGCGACCGTCCACATCGGACTCGGTCAGCAGCGTGTAGCCGCCGTCGCCGGTGTCGAACAGCGACGGGAACCCGTAGTCGCCCGCGGCCGCGCCGCTCGCGGTCGTCTCGACGCGGACCTTCTCGTAGTTGGGGGAGTAGGGCAGCAGCCACGCCGGCGCCGCCGCGGGAAGGGTGAACGACGACGCCTCGCCGGTGATCGTCCCGCCGGCCGGCAGCACGTACCGGTAGGCGACGCCGTCGGCGGCCGCCCGCACGACGACGTCGAGCCGTGTGTCGTCCGCGCCGGTGAAGGACAGCGTCGTCTCCGCCGCCCGCGCGTGCCGCTGCAAGCGCTTCCCGGTGGTCATCGTGTAGCGCTCGTCGACGACCCGGTCGGTGCGGCGGACGAACCGCAGGTCCCGGGTCAGGTCGGCGGTCTTCGTCCGCAGGCCCAGTGGAGCGGGGGCGAGCACGGTCGCGTCGCCGCGGGACACCGCGAACGTCAGGCCGCCGTCCCCGGTGCGGGCGACCGCGGCGGTCACCGCGCCGGTGAAGCTCACCGACCAGCGGTCGGCGGCGTCGGCGGGCATCGTGGTCACGACCGTGGCCGCCAGTGCCAGTGCCGTGGCGAGCGCCGGCCTTCTCTCGAACACCAAGGAAGCTCCTTCGCCGCGCGGAAAGGGATGTCGATCACCGATCTTCGGTGGTCGCCCCGGATTCCGCCAATGGTGGGCTCAGGCATCCAGGTATTCGCGGAAGTGCTCGGCGACCACGTCGGTGACGCCGGCCGGATCGAGCCGGCCGTCGATCTCGATGACGCGGATGCCGAGCTCCCGCGCCGAGCGCACGGCCTGCGCGGCGAGCATCCGGTCCCGCGTCAGCCGGGTGCGCTGCCGCGGGATCGCCGGCTCGTCCGACCGGTGCCGCAGCTGGTGCTGGCGGAACAGCTCGGTGGGCACCAGCACGACCATCCGGCTCGGCGAGTCCACGAGCGGGGCGACCAGCTCCGGCCGCAGGCCCCGGCCCTCGGCGACGATCGGCCGCGGCGACTCCCACGCGCGCAGCTCGTCCAGCGCGGACTCGAACCGCTGCCGGAACTCGGCCAGCACCGCGGTCAGCTGCTCGCCAGCCGGGCCGTCGTCGGCCTGGGTGGTGTCGGCCGGGGTGGTGTCGGGCCGGGTCCGGTCGTCGTGGTGGTAGGTCGCGAGCCCGTGGCGCGCGGCCAGCAGCCGTGCGACGGTGGACTTGCCCGTCCACGGGGCCCCACCGATCCAGAGCGTTTTCCGCAGCGTCCCGAACGGATCCGAGGTCATCGTTCGACTATCGCGGCACCGGCGGGCCGAAGGCCAGTGTTCCGGCGCCGGTTGAGCCGTTCAGCTCAGGACCGATCGTCTTCCCCGTCGACGACGAGCACCGTGGAGCTGTCGGCGAAGTCCGGTTTCCCGCCGAGCCGGAAGTGGAACCGCGAGCCGGGCCGGACCGCGGCGACCACCTGGGTCTCGGCCGTGCCGAGCACGATGATCGCGAGCTCGGTCGTGATCGGTTCCGGCCGCAGCACCTCGGGGAGCACGACCGGGAGCGGCAGGGTGCCGCTGACCGAGCCCGAGCCGTCGTCTTCCTCCTGGTGCTCCGGCTCGAACGGCGGCGGCGGGACGAGCCTCGGCCGGCGTCGCCACCAGAGCCCGGCGATCAGGCCGGTGAGCAGACCGCCGGTGCCACTGACCGCCGAGGCGAGCCCGACGCCGAGCCCGGAGGGTTCTTCGGCGGGTTTCGCCTGCGGAACGGGCGGGGGAGCGGCCGGCAGGGGGCCGAACTGCACGGCGGGGTCCCGGGCGTCGTCGGGCAGCTGCAGCACCTGTCCGGGCTCGATGGCGGTGGGGTCGGTGAACGGCGTCCCGTCCGGGCGCGGGCGGCCCTGGTTGAGCCGGAAGATCTCGGGGAACCTGTTCCCGTCACCGAGGGCCCGCTCGGCGATCCTGAACAGCGTGATGTCGTCCGGGTTGTCGGCGTGCGGGACGATGTAGTACTTGACCGGAGGCGGCGGCGTGGCCTGCGCGAGCGCGGGCCCGCCGGCGAGCACGGCGAAGAGGACACCGGCGGCACCGGCCTGCCCGGCCCGCCCGAGGACGCGGCGCACCGCGGGAACCCGGTTTCCGGCCATGGTTCTCCCACCCTCTCCCCGGTGACCCCGGCGGGTCCCGGTGTTGCCCCTGTACACGGGGCCGGGGCGGGCGAGGTTCAGATCTTGCGGTCCGGAGCGGGTCGGGAGGGTCTCGCCGGCCGGCCGTGGGCGCGGTGGGTCGCGGCCGCGGTGTCTTGAATGAGTCATTCAGGGCGTGGGAGGTCCTGAATGACTCATTCAAGACTTATGGGGGGCGCGGTTCGGACCTGGTCCCATGAGGCGGTTTCGTGGACCTGTGGCCGCGGCGCCGCCAGCCCGGTTGCCGCGGGCTCGGCGAGTCGGAGGTCGCGGGTGCGGACGAGGCCGCCGCCGCACGGCGAGCGAGCGTGGCGGCCGTGGGGACTGGTCAGCGTTGTCTTGAATGAGTCATTCAGGGCGTGGGAGGTCCTGAACGACTCATTCAAGACAACGGGAAGCGGCTCAGATCTCGTCCCAGGGCACGGTTTCGTAGGCCTTCGCGAGCAGCTCCACCGCGCGGTCCGCGGGCGGCAGCACGAGGTCGTCGACGGAGGCGACCGCGCGCCCCGGGGTCTCCGAGTTCGTCACGAACATCGCGTCGAAGTCGCGCAGGTCGGCGGGCCGGACCTCGCGCGTCTCCTGCGGGACGCCCAGCCGGCGCAGGGCTTCCTTCTGCGCCAGCATCGTGATCCCCGGCAGCACCGCGGCTTCCGGCCACACGACCGTGTCGCCGGCCAGGAACCCGGTGTTCCAGACCGATGCCTCGCTGATCCGGCCCGCGGGATCGACGAACAGCGCGTCGTCGTAGCCGGCCAGCTCGGCCTGGCGGGAGTGGTAGATCAAGCCGAACGTGCCGAGGTGCTTCACCTGCGGCAGATCCCGTTGGTAGCGCACGGTTCCCAGGCGCAGCGGCGCCGGGTCGGGCGGGTGCGGCGGGAGCGTGCGGACCAGGATCTCCGGTTTCATCGGCTCGTCGAACGAGCGCGTGAGCACCAGGACCCGCACCGAGAGCGCGGGTTCGCCGGCGATCGCCTGCCGGACGTAGGACCGGACGAGGTCGACGTCGAGGTCGGTGCCGAACAGCAGGCGCGTGCTCGTGGCCAGCCGCTCGAGGTGGAACGCGAGGCCGCGGACCCGCCCGTCCCGCACCTGCATCGCGGTGAAGTGACCGTAGGAGGTCATCCCCGCGACGAAGGCGTCCGGGCCGAGCGGGTCCCCGTTCAGCTCGATGCGCCGCGTCACTACTGGACGGTGACGCCCGTGAACTTGACCTGCTTCGTCGGCGCCCCGGTGCCGTCCTGCGGGTTCGGGTTCGCGATGCCCGCCTTGGCGACCGCGTCGAGGACCTTCAGGCCCTCGTCGCTGATGCTGCCGAACACCGAGTAGTCCGCCGGGAGGCCTTCGGCGTCGCCGTAGACCATGAAGAACTGGCTGCCGCCGGAGTTCGGGGCGGACGTCTTCGCCATCGCGAGGATGCCGCGGCCGTACTTGATCTCCGGGAACGCCTCGTCCGGCATCGTGTAGCCGGGGCCGCCCTGACCGTCGTTCGTCGGGTCGCCGGTCGCCGACGGGTCACCGCACTGCAGCATCTGCAGGCCCTCGGTGCCCAGCCGGTGGCACATGGTGTCGTTGTAGAAGTTCTGCTTCGCGAGGCTGACGAAGCTCTGCACCGCACACGGCGCGAGCGCCCGGTCGAGCGTCAGCGGGATGTCGCCCGCGGTGCTCTTCAGCGTCACGTTCACCGTGCCGGTCGACGCGACGTTCTTGCCGTCGGGCAGGTTCACCTTCTTCGGCGCCTTGCCCGTCGTGTCGGCCTTGAAGTCGCACGTCGTCGGGTTCGGCAGCGCCGTCGTCCGCTTCGGCAGCGCCGTGCGCTGCGTCGGGATCTGGACCTCGGTGGGCGTCGGGGCGGCCGAAGAGGAGGGCGCCGCGGCGTCGGTGGTGTCCGCGCCGTTGGCGCTCACGATCCAGACCACGATGCCGGCGATGACGAGCACCGACACGGCCGTCACGCCGATGCCGATCTGCTGGCGCCGCTTCCGCTGCTCCTTACGCCGATCGAGCTGCCGCTCGAGTTTGCGCTTCGCAGCTTCGCGGCGCTGCTGGTTGGTCGCCACCCCGTACCCTCCAGGTTTCCGCTCGTGTCACACGTCTGAGGTAGCGGCAGTGTATGGGCACAGCCTGTGAGGACCATGTACAGGGCCCGCTAGTCTCAACCCGATCGTGATCGGCGCCATCCGGCGCGGATGTCCGGGAGGCGTTCGGTGCTCGTCGTCGGGTTCGGCAGCGGCCCGCTGCAGGCCAACTGCTACCTGCTGGCGGAGGCCGCGGGCGGGCCGTGCGTGGTCGTGGATCCCGGGCAGGAGGTAGTCGCGCCTTTGGCCGCGGCGCTCGCCGAGCACCGGCTGGTCCCGGCGGCCCTCGTGGCCACCCACGGCCACCCCGACCACGTCGCTTCGGCCGCCGATGTCACCGCGGCCCACGGCGTCCCGCTGCACCTGCACCCGGGCGACGCGGAGCTCTACGACGGCGACAGCGTCCCGCTCGAGGCCGGGACCTTCGCCGGTCTGGACCTCGACGTCCGGCACCTGCCCGGGCACACGCCCGGCTCGGTGGTGCTGGTCCTGGAGACGGCGGAGGGCGGGCGGCTCGCGCTGACCGGCGACACGCTGTTCGCCGGGTCGGTCGGCCGCGGCGCCGACGCGGCGTCCGTGCGCGACCTGCTGGAGAGCCTGCCGGACGACACGGTGGTGCTGCCGGGCCACGGCCCGGCGACGACGATCGGACGGGAACGCGCGGGCAACCCGTTCCTCGCCGGGACGGGGGCATGAGCATGGAGCAGGAGACAGAGGGGCCATCGGAACGGCTGGCGCTGTTCGAGGAGGACCCGCGCGGACGCCGCCGCCGCGGGATCTCGGGGCTGATCGGCGTGGTAATCGTCGCCGCCGCGTTCGGCGGCGTCGCGGGCCTGATCGGCGGCACGCTCATCGGGCTCGTCGTCGCGCTGGTGATCGCGCTGCCGCTGCTGTACGTCATGGCGGTCAGCATCCGGCGCCGCGTCTGGCTGGAGGGCTCGACGCTGCTCGTGCGCACCTGGGGGCTGCGCCGGGTCGACCTGGTCGCCGCGACGCGCCTCGACCTGGTGATCGGCGACGTCCGGGGCTCCCGCACGGTGAGCCTGCTGGTCAACGCCGGCCAGCGCGGCAAGGTCGGGAAGGTCGACCTCGCGGTGTTCTCCGGGACCGGCGGCCGCGAGCTGGGCATCCTGCAGCTGCGGAAGCTGGCGAACGCGCTGATGAACAACGTCGAGGCGAACGGTCTCGTGTTCGGGGAGCTGCTGGTCGCGGAGCTGAAGGCCGAGGCGCGCGGCTCCGGCGTGGCGGAACGCCCGCTCTACCGGCTGGCGTCGGTGGCGCCGTCGGGCAAGTACGTGCAGCGGTTCACGATGGAGGCCGTCAGCCGGTTCGTGGCGACTCTCGACTGAGCTCCTCGTCCGCCTCGCGGAGCTGCTCGAGCTGGTAGACCAGCTCCGGGACCTCCTGCGCGATGTACGCGGCGAGCCGCTCGACGTGGTGCAGCGTGGCGCGGACGTCCTCGAGGGCGACGGCGATGCGCGGCAGGGACTCGACGGCCTGGACGGTGGCGGTGACCACCCGCAGCGCACCACGCACCAGGTACCGCGGACCGGCGAGCAGGAACATGGCGCCTCCCGGGTCGGCTGCCGCCTTCCTACCGCGTTCTCGCTGGTCCGGCGCGGCCGGGGTGCGCCGGTGTTACGGGTGGGACGGAACGGCTTTCGTGGTGCTGCTGAGGTACCCGGCGGGCTCGCGGGAGGCGATCAGGGCGGCCAGGACCGTCGTCACCGGGACGGCCGCGACGATGCCGACGCTGCCGGCGAGCGTCCGGATGATCTCCTGCGCGATCTCCTCGCTGCCGAGGAGCGCACCCAGCCCGACGCCGGAGATCGACGAGTACAGCAGCACCGGCAGCGCGGCCCCGGCGTAGGCCATGACGAGCGTGTTGACCGCCGAACCGACGTGGTCGCGGCCGATGCGCAGGCCCGAGCGGTACAGCTCCTGCCAGCTCAGGTCCGGGTTGGCGCGGCGAAGCTCCCAGACGGCGCTGGTCTGCGTGACGGTGACGTCGTCCAGCACGCCGAGCGCGCCGATCACGACCCCGGCGAGCAGCAGCCCGCGCGAGTCGATGCCGTGGCCGAGCGACCCGATGAGCGTCGACGTGCTGTCGTCGAGCCCGGTCAGCGACGCCGCGGCGGAGAAGATCGCCGACAGGACGCCGATGAGGGCGAGGCTGGCGAGCGTGCCGAGGACGGCCGCCGACGTTCTCGCCGTCAGGCCGTGGGTCAGGTAGAGCGCGATGAACATGATCGCGCCGGACCCGGCGATGGCCACGACCAGCGGGTTCTCGCCGGCGAGGATGGCCGGGAGGATGAACAGCGCGATCACCAGGAACGACAGGCCGAGCGCGACGAGCGCCGCGAGGCCCTGCCAGCGGCCGAGCACCAGCACCGCGACCGCGAAGAGCGCGGCGAGCAGGAGCAGCGGGGTGCCGCGCTGGAAGTCGACGAGCTGGAAGCTCGCGGGGTCGCCGGCGTTCCCGCCGTTGTAGGCGAGCACGACGGCGTCGCCCGCCGAGAACCGCGGGGTGCTGGGCTCGATCGGGACGGTCAGCTTGAGCTGCTTCCCGCTCGCCGGGCCGTCGGTCATGGTGAGGTCGGTGGTCAGGCAGGGTTTCGCGTTCGGGTCCGTCTGGTCGCCGACCTGGACCTGGCCCTGGGCGAGGCAGGGCCCGGTGTTCGTGGCGGTGATGTTCGCCGACACGGGCGTGCCCTGCGGGACGACGCTCGTCGGGTCCGGTTTGCCCCACGGGTAGAGCACGATCATGCCGACGACGGTGGCCAGGGCGAGCGGGGCGAGCAGCCAGATCAGCAGGAGCCGGACGCGCTTCGACGCCGGGGCGGCGGGGCCGTGTCCGTGCCCATGGCCGTGCCCGTGGCCGGTTTCGGCGGGGGGCTCCGGCTTTTTCGGGGTGCGCGGCTTGGCCGGGACCCGCTGGGGTCCGGTCTCGGTCCGCCTGTCCCCGGTGGCGCGTTGCGTGCCGTTCGCCTGGACTCGCTGCGGTCCCGTGTCGGTGCGGCGGCGGGCGGGATCGGCGGCGCGTCGCGCGCCTTCCGAAGGCGTCCGGCGGACGGGTTTGCGGGGCGTGCCCGCCGGCGAAGGGGACACCTCGTCCGTGATCCGGCGAATCGGGCCGGTTGCGTCGTCGTCGAGGTCGGGGCGGTCCACGCGCACATCCTGACAGCGGGATCCGCGGGTCCGCGCGAGGGGCCGCCGACGGCCCGGTTCGTCCGGATGCGTCAGCCGTAGGCCTGGCGGACGTGGACGCGCCGGTAGGCCGACGGCGGGGTGTCGAAGTGGTCGAGGAAGGCCTGCCGCAGCGTCTCCGTCGAGCCGAAGCCGCAGCGGCGGGCGATCGTCGCCAGCGGGAGGTCCGTGCCGGACAGCATCCTGGCCGCGTGCTCGGTGCGGACCGTGCGGACGTACTTGCCCGGCGTCGTGCCCAGGTGCGCGTCGAACAGACGGGTCAGCTGGCGGGTGCTGATCCCCGCGCGGGCCGCCAGCGCCGGCGTGCCGAGGTCCTCGTCGAGGTGCTCGGCGATGTAGGCGGTCAGGTCGCGGACCTCGCGGTGCTCCGGCGGCGGGCCGGCCAGGAACAGGCTGACCTGGGCCTGGTTTCCGGGCCGCTGCAGGTACGTCACCAGGGACCGGGCCACCTCGCGGGCCAGCGTCGGCCCGTGGTCGGCCTCCACGAGCGCCATGGTCAGGTCGAGCCCGCTGGTCACCCCGGCGGCCGTGTAGACGTTGCCGTGCCGGATGTAGAGCGGCACCGGGTCCACCGTCACCAGGGGGTAGGCGTCCGCGAGCTTCGCCGCCCAGCGCCAGTGGGTCGTCGCGCGGCGGCCGTTGAGGAGGCCGGCCGCGGCCAGCACCTCGGCGCCCGTGCAGACCGACGCCACCCGCCGGCTGGTCTGGGCCAGCCGCCGGATGTGGGCCAGCACGCGTTCGTCGGACGCCGCCGTCGTGCTGCCCCAGCCGCCCGCGACGACCAGCGTGTCGAGGTCGGCCGCCACCTGGTCGAGCCGCAGGTGCGGTTGCAGGACCAGACCGGAGCACGTGCGGATGGCCTGGCCGTCGACGGTGGCCAGCCGGATCTCGTACGGCGGGCGGGCGCCGTGGCGGTTGGCGGCGTCGAGGACGTCGGCGGGACAGGCGACGTCCAGCAGCTCGACGTCGGGAAATCCGACGATCGTGACCCGTCTGGGTGAGCCTGCCATGATCGCACGCTAGCAGCCGGACCGGCCTTCGGACGCGGTTCGCAGGATTTCGGACATCATCCTCAGCAGGGCCGGGACCCGGCGCCAAGGTGAGGGCCATGACCGCTGAGCAGAAGACCCTCGCTTTCGTCGTCTACCCCGGGCTGACGCCGCTGGACCTGGTGGGCCCGCTCCAGGTGCTGAGCGCCCTCGCCCAGATGGACCCCGGCTACCGGACCGTCGTCGTGGGCGCCACGAAGGACACCGTCGGCACCGACACGCCGCTGAGCGTCGCGCCGAGCCACACCTTCGACGAGGTGCCGTCGCCCTACGCGGTGCTGGTGCCCGGCGGCACCGTGCCGACGCTGCACGCGATGTCGGACGAGCGCCTCCTCGCCTGGCTGCGCACCGCGGCCGCCGGCGCCGAGCTGGTGACGTCCGTCTGCACCGGCTCGATGATCCTCGGCGCGGCCGGGCTCCTCGAAGGCAAGCGCGCGACGACGCACTGGATGTTCCGCGACCTGCTGACCGGCCTGGGCGCGACGCCGGTCGCCGAGCGCTGGGTCGAGGACGGCCGGGTGATCACCGCGGCGGGCGTCTCGGCCGGCATCGACCTGGCGCTGCACCTGGTGGAGCGGCTGGCCGGGCGGCAGATCGCGACGAACGTCCAGTTCGCCATCGAGTACGACCCCCAGCCGCCGCAGGGCGGGCTGGACTGGGCGAACCAGCCGTACGGCGACCTCAAGCCGCTGCGCGAGCACACGCTGAAGGCCGGGCTGGCGGACAACCCGGAACTGCTGGACAAGTTGCTCGCGCACACCTGAACCAACGTCGTCGGCCATCCGGGTGATCGAGCGCAATGCCAGTCACCGGGCGGCTACATTCACCCCGCGCGATCAGGTGATCTCGCGGATGAGGTGTAGCCGTGCGGTTCCAGGTCCTCGGTCCGATGACGGCCTCCGTCGTGCTGCCGTCGGCGGCCCAGCCGCGGCGGCTGCTCGCCGTCCTGCTCGCGCGCGCCGGTCAGTTCGTCGGCCGCGACACCCTCGTCGACGAGCTGTGGCCGGACGGCGCGCCGTCGAGCGCTGCAGCGATCGTGCAGGTCACCGTGTCGAAACTGCGCAAGACGCTCTCGCCCGGCCTCGGGGCCGCCGAGGCCGGGCAGCGCCTGCGCTCGGGGCCCCGGGGCTACGCGCTGGCCGTCGAGCCGGGGGAGCTGGACGCCGACGACTTCCTGACGCTGCTGTCCGCGGGCGCCGACGACCGGGCGCAGCGCCGGCGCGCGCTCGAACGGGCCTTGGCGTGCTGGCGGGGTGACGCCTTCGCCGACGTCGCGGGCGGGCCGCTGCTGGAGGCGCACAAGCTGTGGCTGGAGGACCGGCGCTCGGCCGCGTTGCTGCAGCTGGTCGAGCTGGAGCTCGCCGACGGCGACGGCCGGTCCGTCGTCGAGCGGCTCGACCCGGTCGTCGCGGCCCGGCCCGCCGACGAGCGGTTCGCCGCCCGGCTCGCGTCCGCGCTCGGCGCCGTCGGCCACCGTGAATCGGCCCTGGAGGTGCTGCGCCGGACGCGGCGGGCGCTCTGGGAGGAGGCGGGCGTCTGGCCGGGCGACGACCTCGTCGCGGTGTACCGCCGGATCGCCGGCACCGACTGGACGACGCCCGGGCCGCCCGCTCAGCTCCCGCCCGCGGTGCCCGACTTCACCGGCCGCGTGGCCGAGCTCGCCGACGTCGGCCGGGCCCTGCGCGGCCCGGGCCCGGTGGTGCTGCACGGGGCCGCCGGCGCCGGGAAGTCCGCGCTGGCCGTCCAAGCGGCCTGGCGGGCGCGCCGCCGGTTCGCCGACGGCCAGCTGACCGCGTCGCTGCGGGGCGCCGAGCCGGCCACCGTCCTGACCGGGTTCCTGCGCTTGCTCGGCGCGACCCCCGCGGAGCTGGCCGATCGCGCCGGCCTGACCGGGCTGTGGCGCAGCTACACCGCGGACCGGCGGCTGCTGGTGCTGCTGGAGGACGTCACGAACGAGGCCCAGGTGCGGGCGCTGCTGCCGAGCGGGCCAGGCTGCGCGACGCTGGTCACCGCGCGCCGGGAGCTGCCCGGCCTGTGCGGCGCGCGGCCGGTCCCGATTGCCGAACTGTCCACAGAGGACGCCTGGGCGTTACTCTCGGCGATCGTCGGCGAGACTCGACTGCGAGCGGAACCCGAAGCGGTGCAACGGCTTCTCGGTCACTGCGCCGGGCTCGCGCTCGCCGTCCGGATCGCCGGGGCGAAGCTCGCGGCGCGGCCGAACCAGCGCGTCGCCGACCTCGCCACCCGGCTCGCCGACGACCGCCGCCGGCTTGACGAGCTGACCACGGGCGACCTCGGCGTCCGGGCCGCCGTGACGTCCGCGCTGCGCGAACGGCCCGCGCCGGACCGGTACCTCCTGCGCCTGCTCGCCGCGTTCGCCGGCCCCGCGCCGGATTGGTGCGCCGCGGCGCTGCTCGACCGGCCGCTCGACGAGGCCCGCGACCGGCTCGATGCCTTGGCGGGCGCTCACCTGCTGGACGTGGCCGGGACGCACTGGGCGGTGGCCCCGTTCGCCCGGCTCGTCCTGACCGAAGGGACGCCGCCGGAGACGGACGCGATCGCGCTGCGCCGCGCGTGCGAGGTCACCCTCGCCCTCGCCGAGCACGCCCGCGGGGATGCCGGTTTGCCCGGATCGCACGCCCCGGCCGAGCCCGTCCGGAGCCGCCCGGCACCGGGTCTCTCCCGGCCGGATCCCGCCGCGCTGCGGCAGGTCGCGGCCGACCCGGCGGCCTGGGCGGCCGAAGAGACCGCGCACCTCGCCGCGGCCGCGCGGCTGGCCGGCACGCACGGCTGGCACGACCTCACCGAACGCCTCGCCGACGCGTGCACCGCGCTGGCCGGCACGCCTTGGCTCGGCCACGCCGCCCGCGCCGTGTCGGTGCTGGGCCTGGCCGCGGCCCGCCGTCGCCGGGACCCGCACGCGGAAGCCGAAAAGCTGTACAACCTCGGCTCGGTGCACCTGCAGCACGGCCACGGACGGCAGGCGCGGAACTACTTCGTCATGGCCGAGAACCGCTTCCGGCGGCTCGACGACCCGCAAGGCACCGGTGCGGTGCTGGCCGCGCTCGCCGACGTCGACCTCGACGGCGGTGACCCGCGGGCCGCCGAGGCCGAGCTGCTCGAAGCCCTCGACCTGCTGCGCGAGTGCGGCGACCGCCAGGGGCAGGCGGCCGCCGCGGCGCAGCTGGGGTCGCTGGCCGAGGACGTCGGGGACGTGCGGCGCGCCGTCGAGAGCTTCGAGGTGAGCATGCTGCTCGCCCGGGAGTGCGACGACGGCCGCCGGCACGACCAGGCCGCCAAGCGCTACGCCGACGTCCTGCGCCGCCACGGCGGCTGCGACCAGGCGGCCGACCTGCTCACCGGCGCGCTCGGCGGCACCGTCCGCACCCGCGAACGGCACTGGGAGGCGCACGTCCTGCGCAGCCTCGGCGATCTGCACACCGAGGCAGGGGAGCTGGGTGACGGCGAACGCTGCCTGACGCGCTCACTGGGGCTGTTCGAGCAGATCGGGCACCGGCACGCCGGCGCGTACACCCACCGCAGCCTCGCCGAGCTCCGCCGCCGGGCGGGCGACCCGGCCGGTGCGCGGTGGCACCTGCGCGTCGCGATGGGCGTGTTCCGGGAGCTGCGTGACCGCCGCGGAGCCGGCTACACCCTGCTCAGCCTCGGCCGCACCCACGCGGACGAGGGCGCCGGGCCGGAAGCCGCGCGGCTGCTGCGGACGTCGGCCGGCCTGTTCGAGGAGCTCGGGTTCCCGCTGTGGGAGCTGCGGGCGCTGCGGGAGCTCACCGCCGTCACCAGTGAATCCCCGGCACGCGACCGGACTCGTGAAGTCTTGACGAAGATCAGGACCTGACCCGCTCCCGCCGGGGTCCGCGGCGGCGTCGTTTGGCGAAGTTATGGCCGTCCCGATTTGGCTGCCGCCGTCTGAGATCGTCGCAGGAGAAGGAGCAAGGCATGCCGGGACAACGGATGCTCGCGCGCGTGGCAGTGGGATTGACCGCTTCGGCCGCGACGGTGGCCTTCGCCACCATCGGCACGGCGTCGGCGAGCGTCGAGGTCACGAAGCTCAGCCAGTCGGCCGCCGCGTCGCAGCTGTCCGCCGCCGGGGTCACGCACTCGTCGAGCGGGGGCTGCACCACGCGGTCGAACTCGACCTGCACGTCCTACGAGCAGATCAACCAGACCACGGTCACCGGCGTGATCACGCTGAAGCGGGCCAGCGGCTGCGCGGTCAACATCACCGGTGGGACCGAGGTCGGCCACGCGTCGGGCACCTACAGCCACTACAACGGTTACAAGGTGGACATCGCGCACAACAGCTGCATCGACAACTACATCAAGAACACCTTCAGCTACATCGGGCTGCGCGGTGACGGCTACCCGCAGTGGAAGGCCGGCTCCGGCAACCTCTACTGCGACGAGGGCAACCACTGGGACATCACGTACTACACCTGCGGCTGCTGAGGTCCGGTGCGGGGCCTGCCCGTCTCGAGGGCTGCGGGCAGTCCCCGGTTACCGGCCGCTACCGCCGGGTACAACCGCGGGCCTCGTTCTGCTCGCCGGTTTCTTCCCGTGCTCGCCCCATGGGTCGCCGGTTTCGCTGGGGCGGACGTGCTCGCGCTGAGCAACACCGTTGTCGGCGCGGTCCGGTCGCGGTGGCGATCGCTCGCACGGCGACGCGGCGCGCGTGCGGTTCCTCGGCTGGGTCGTTCCGGTGCTCGGCGCGTGGGCGGCGCTGTCGCCGTGGCGGCCGTGGTCGTGCTCGCCCAGGCTGGGCTGAGCACGCTCCGAGTGGACGCGTCCGGCTCCGGCCGGGCACGCTGCGCGGTGAGATACGCGCGGGTGGACCGACCCGCAGCCCGGCGAGGGAGGCCCGGTGGAGCCCGATGAAATCACGACGTCGAACCCGGACAAGATCTACTACCCCGAGGCCGGGCTGACCAAGAGTGACGTCGTAGGGCACTACCGGACCGTCGCCGACGTGATGGTGCCGCACCTGCGCGGCCGGCCGCTGACCCTGCGCCGCTACCCGAACGGCATCGCCGGCCAGACGTGGTACCAAAAGGAGGCCGGCTCCAAGCTGCCGTCGTGGATTCGCGTCGAGGCCATTCCACAGCGGACCACGAGCGACGTCCGGCACGTGCTCTGCGACGACTCCGCGACCCTGGTGTACCTGGCCAACCAGGCCGCGATCGAGTACCACATCTGGTCGTCCACCGTGGACGACCTCGAGCACCCGGACATGGTGCTGATCGACATCGACCCGCCCGAAGGCACGGCGGTCGCCGATCTGCGGGACATCGCGCGCATGGTTCGCGACGTCTACACCGCCGCGGGGCTGACGGCGTACCTACAGGCCACCGGCGGGCGCGGGTTCCACGTCGTCGCGCCACTGGAGCCCAGCCAGAGCTACGACGAGGTCCGAGACCTGGCCAAGGCGGCCGCCGAGGTCCTGACCCGGCTCGACCCCGACCGGCTGACCACGGCGGTCCGGAAGAACCAGCGCGGCGACCGCGTGTACCTGGACGTCCTGCGCAACGGCTACACCTCGACGTTCGTGGCGCCGTACTCCCTGCGCGCGCGGCCGTCCGCAGGGGTGGCGACGCCGCTGAACTGGCACGAGCTGGGCAAGGCGGAGCCGGACGGCTGGACACCGAAGCGCATCAAAGAGCGGTTGGCGCGCAAGAAGGACCCGTGGGCCGGGATGGCGGAGCACGCGGCCTCCCCCGCGATCGCGATGGGGCTACTGAAGAAGCTGTAGCCGCAAAGGGCACTATCCGCGGCTGAGCTGCGCGTGGGCGCTCGCCTCGGGCAGTTCCGGGATCGCCAGGAACCGCACGCGAGAAGAAATTGCTGTGCAATCCGGAGGAAGGAAGGGAGCCCTCCTCCTCCGTACGGTCGACGCAGACCTACGGACCGCGGAGAGACGCCGTCTCCGCTCGAAGGAGAGAGCCGTGAACCTCGCTCAAGCCGCCCCCACCTCGGTGGCGCAGGGTCTGGACCCGCGCCGCTGGAAAGCCCTGATTCTGCTCTGCACGGCCAACTTCATGGTGATCCTCGATGCCCAGATCGTCATCATGGGGCTGCCGTCGATCTCGGCGGACCTCCACCTGTCGCCGGTCCAGGCGCAGTGGGCCCTCTCGGCCAACCTGCTGACGTTCGGCGGCCTGCTCCTGCTCGGCGGCCGCGCGGCCGACCTGCTCGGCAGGCGGAAGGTGTTCATCGTCGGCACCGCCCTGTTCCTGCTCGTGTCCCTGCTGTCCGGGCTGGCTTGGAACGGCGAGGTCCTGCTGGTGGCCCGGGCACTGCACGGCATTTCCGCGGCGCTGATGGCGCCGACCGCGCTGTCCATCCTGACCAACACGTTCCCGGAAGGTCGTGAGCGCAACAAGGCGTTCGCCGCGTGGTCCGGGATCGCCTCCATCGGGGCCACCGTCGGCCTGCTGCTCGGCGGCACGCTCATCGACTGGTTGGGCTGGCAGTCGATCTTCTTCGTGAACGTCCCGGTCGCGCTGCTGATGCTGGTGCTGACCCCGGCGCTGCTGCGGGAGAGCAAGGACGCGGGCAAGCAGCGGACGTTCGACCTCGCCGGGGCCGTCGTCAGCACCGCCGCGCTCGGCCTGCTGATCTACGTCCTCGTCGAGGCACCCGCCAAGGGCTGGGTCAGCTTCCACACGATCGGCCTCGCCGGGGTGTTCGTCTTGCTCGTCGCGCTGACGATCGTGATCGAGAAGCGATCGGCCGCGCCGCTGGTGCCGCTGCGGCTGTTCCGGTCGTCCGCACTGGTCGGCGGCAACCTCGTGACGGTGATCGCGGCGATGCTCGCGTTCGGCATGTCCGTGGCGATTTCCCAGTACTCGCTGGGCGTGCTGAAGTACACCGCGCTGGAATTCGGGCTCAGCCAGTCGGCGATGCCGATCGCCGCGGTGATCGGCGCATACATCGCCCAGGGCGTGCTGGCCCGCGTCGGCATCCGGCCCGTCGCCGTCGTCGGCGTCGTGCTGCTTGGTGCCGGCTGCTGGCTGCTGACCGGGATCTCCCCGGAGGGCAGCTATTTCGCCGACGTCTTCCCGGGCCTGGTGCTGTTCGGGCTCGGTCTCGGTGGCGGCCCGGTCGCGCTGGCCGCGGCGGCACTCGGCGGCATCGCCAAGAAGGACGCGGGCATCGCGTCGGGCTTCAACACGGCGGCCTTCCAGGTCGGCGGTGCGATCGGCGTGGGGATCGTCTCGACGGTGATCGCCTCCCACATGGCCCAGGCGGCGACCAACCCGGCCGCGGTGATGGACGGCTTCACCCAGGGCTTTGCCGCTTGCGTGATTTTCGCGGCGGTGGGTCTGGTATTGGCCGTTGCGTTGCTCCGGAAGTCGGGTGGCGGGAAGCTGCAGGTGGTTCCGGAGCAGCGGACCCCTTCGGCGCACTGAGTCACGTCGAGAGCGGCCGTCCCGAGGGAGCACCCGAGAGCGGCCGCTCTCACGTTTCGATGTGGAGCCAGTCCCCGTCCGCCTTGCCGGGGTGGTACGTGCCGTCGGCGCGTTTGGCGTGGATACCGCCGATGCCGTGCTCGCGGGCCGCGGCCAGGACCGCCTCGCCGTTGCCCCGGAAGTGCCGGGGCGCCTGCCAGTTTCCGCCGGACAACCCGAGGTCGGTCAGCATGTCCCGCCGCTCGACGTACGGGAGGTCCACCGTCGGGCGGCCTTCGTGGTGCAGCAGGTCGTATGCGAAGAAGAACGCGGGGCAGTGCTTCATCATCCGCTTCGCGTCGTTCCCGTCCACACGGGCGCGCTCGTCGAGGCCCTTCGGGTCCGGACGGCCTTCGCGGACAACCACCATCTCGCCGTCTAGGAGCACTTCCGTCGAGCCCAGGGTTTCGCCGAGCTTGTGCAGCTCCGGGTACCGGCCGGTGACGTCGGCGCCGGTATCGTCGTGCGCAGTGATGCGGCCGCCCGATACGCACAGCATCGTCCGGGCGCCGCCCCAGGCGAATTCGTAGGCCCAGTCGTCATCTTCGGCCGGTGGGGGCAGCTCGCCCGGGACCGCGGTCATCGGTTCGAGGAACTCGGGGGAGTCCTCGTGGCCGTCCTCCGCCGGGTCGAGGCGGCGGAGCGTCCAGTCGCCTTCGCCTTCCGGGTCGTGCCGGTTTTGGAACAGGTACTTGCCGCTCGCCCGCGCGCCGTGGAAGACCACCTCGACCTTGTGGTTGTTCCAGTGCAGGGTTTCGTAGCGGCCGGTGTCCCAGATTGCCATCCACCCGCCGCCGTACTCGCCGGCCGGGATCTCACCCTCGAAGTCGAGGTAGTCCATCGGATGGTCTTCGGTGTGCACCGCGAGCCTGGTGACGCCGGGGGAGCGCGGCAGTCCCTTCGGCACCGCCCACGACACCAGCACGCCGTCGCGTTCGAGCCGGAAGTCCCAGTGCAGCCGGGTGGCGTGGTGCTCCTGGATGACGAACAGGTCGTCGTTCCCCGGCTCCGGCGGCCCGTCCGGCCACGGCTCGGGCGTCCGCGAGCGGTCACGCTTGCGCCGGTACTCGTCGAGTCGGTCGGCCATCGCGGGACCGGCACCCCCACTTCTGTCGCAGAGCCACCAGACTACCGGGCCGCCGCTGCGGCCCGGACTTCCGTCGTGCTGTGGGAAGCCGGGTCCCCCGGCGCGCGGCCGGGGGACCCGGGCCCCGTCAGTCCGTCTCGGCCATGGCTTCGGCGAACTGGGCCGCGTACAGCCTCGCGTAAGCGCCACCGCTGTTCAGCAGCGTTTCGTGGTCGCCGTGCTCGACGATCTGCCCGTGCTCCATCACCAGGATCACGTCCGCGTCGCGGATCGTGGACAGCCGGTGCGCGATGACGAAGCTCGTGCGCCCGCTGCGGAGCGAGTTCATCGCGCGCTGGATGAGCACCTCGGTGCGGGTGTCGACCGAGCTGGTCGCCTCGTCGAGGATGAGGATGACCGGCTTGGCGAGGAACGCCCGCGCCACCGTGATCAGCTGCTTCTCGCCCGCGCTGACGGTGCCGCCCTCGTCGTCGAGGACCGTCTCGTAGCCGTCCGGCAGCGTCCGGACGAAGCGGTCGACGTGGGTCGCCTTCGCCGCTTCGACGATCTCCTCGCGGCTCGGGTCGTCCGCGCCGTAGGCGATGTTCTCCGCGATCGTGCCGCCGAACAGCCACGCGTCCTGCAGCACCATGCCGGTCTGGTCGCGCAGTTCCTCGCGGTTCATCTTCGCGATGTCGACGCCGTCGAGCGTGATCCGCCCGCCGTCGAGCTCGTAGAACCGCATGAGCAGGTTGACCAGCGTCGTCTTGCCCGCGCCGGTCGGGCCGACGATCGCCACCGTCTGGCCGGGTTCGACGCTCAGCGACAGGTCGTCGATCAGCGGCTTGTCCGGCAGGTAGCGGAACGAGACGTCCTGGAACTCGACGCGCCCGCGCACGACGGACGGCCGCTCCGGGTGCTCCGGCTCCGGCGCTTGCTCCTCGGCGTCGAGGAGCGCGAAGACCCGCTCGGCCGAGGCGACGCCGGACTGCAGCAGGTTCGCCATGCTGGCGATCTGCGTCACCGGCTGGCTGAACTGGCGCGAGTACTGGATGAACGCCTGCACCTCGCCGAGCGTCAGGCTGCCCGACGCGACGCGCAGCGCGCCGATCACCGCCACCAGCACGTAGCTCAGGTTGCCGATGAACATCATCGCCGGCTGGATCATCCCGGAGATGAACTGCGCCCGGAAGCTCGCCTCGTACAGCGTTTCGTTCTGCTTGTCGAAGATCGCCGCGGCCTCGTCGCGGCGGCCGAACACCTTGACCAGCGAGTGCCCGGTGTACATCTCCTCGACGTGCGCGTTGAGCTTCCCGGTCGTCGACCACTGCTTGATGAAGTTCGGCTGCGCCCGCTTGCCGATCTTCGCCGCGATGACGGCCGAGAGCGGCACGGTGAGCAGCGCGATCAGCGCCAGCAGGGGCGAGATCAGGAACATCATGATCAGCACGCCGATGACCGTCAGCAGCGACGAGACGATCTGCGACAGCGTCTGCTGCAGCGACATCGCCAGGTTGTCGATGTCGTTGGTGACGCGGGAAAGGACCTCGCCGCGCGGCTGGCGGTCGAAGTACTTCAGCGGCAGCCGCGCGAACTTCTCCTCGACGTCCTGGCGCAGCCGGTAGACCGCGTTCTGCACCAGCGTCGTCGTCAGCCGGGCCTGGATCAGCCCGAAGAACGACGCGATGACGAACAGCGCCAGCACGGTCAGCAGGATCTGCCCGACCTTGTCGAAGTCGATGCCCACGCCGGGCACGAGGTCCACGCGGCCGTAGATGTCGGCGAGCGTGCTGTCGCCGCGGGCGCGCAGGCCGGCGACGACCTGCTCCTTGGTGACGCCCGGCGGCACCTGCCTGCCGAGCACGCCGGCGAGGATCGCGTCGGTGGCCTGGCCGAGGATCTTCGGCCCGATCACGGTCAGCGCGACGCTCGCCGCGCCCAGCACGAGCACCCCGATCAGGTGGAGCCGTTGCGGGGCCAGCATGCGCAGCAGCCGCTTGAGGGACCCCTTGAAGTCGAGGGCCTTCTCCGGTGGGGCGCCGCCGGCCATCCATCTGCCGGGTCCGGCGGTCGCGGCCCCGGTGTTCTTCTGCCGTTCGGCGGTCGCCCGTTCGCCCGCTTCGGTGACGGCGGTCTTCGGCGATTCCGTGGTACTCACGCCGCCTCCTGCTCGGTCAGCTGGGACAGCACGATCTCGCGGTAGGTCTCGTTGCCGTCGAACAGCTCGTGGTGGGTGCCGGTGCCGACGACGCGGCCCTCGTCGAGGACGATGATGCGGTCGGCGCCGCGGATGGTGCTGACGCGCTGCGCGACGATGATCACCGTCGCCTCGGCGGTCTCCGACACGAGCGCGCGGCGCAGGGCCGCGTCGGTCGCGTAGTCCAGCGCCGAGAACGAGTCGTCGAAGAGGTAGATCTCGGGTTTGTGCACCAGCATCCGCGCGATCGCGATCCGCTGCCGCTGGCCGCCCGAGACGTTCGTGCCGCCCTGGGCGATCGGCGCCTCGAGGCCTTCGGGCATCGCCTCGACGAAGTCCTTGCCCTGGGCCACTTCCAGTGCGCGCCACAGCTCTTCGTCGGTGGCGTCGGGGTTGCCGTACCGCAGGTTGCTGGCCACCGTCCCGGCGAACAGGTACGGCTTCTGCGGCACCAGCCCGACCGCGCGGGCGAGCACCGCCGGGTCGAGGTCGCGCACGTCGACGCCGTCGACCTTGACCGTGCCGCGGGTCGCGTCCATCAGCCGCGGGATCAGGTTCAGCAGCGTGGTCTTCCCGGTACCGGTCGACCCGATCACCGCGGTCGTCTCACCGGGGCGCCCGATCAGCGAAATGTCCTGCAGCACCGGCTTTTCCGCGCCGGGGTAGCGGAACTCGACGCCGGAGAGCTCCAGGTGCCCGTGCAGCGTGCCGGGCTTGATCGGCGACACCGGCGGGCGGACGCTCGACTCGGTGTCGAGCACCTCGCTGATCCGCTCGGCGCTGACCTCCGCGCGCGGCACCATCATGAACATGAAGGTGGCCATCATGACCGACATCAGGATCTGCAGCAGGTAGGACAGGAACGCCGTCAGTGCCCCGATCTGCATGCTGCCGGAGTCGATGCGCTGCCCGCCGAACCACAGCACGGCGACGCTGGAGGCGTTCATCACGAGCATGACGATCGGGAACATCAGCGCCATCAGCCGCCCGACCCGCAGCGACACCGTGAGCAGCTGGTCGTTCGCGGCGTCGAAGCGCCGGCGCTCGTGCTTGTCGCGGACGAACGCGCGGATGACGCGGATGCCCATGATCTGCTCGCGCAGCACCTGGTTGATCCGGTCGATCCGCTCCTGCATCGAGCGGAACGCCGGGCGCATCTTGGTGATGATCGTGCCGACCGCGACCGCCAGCACCGGCACGATCACCAGCAGCAGCGAGGAGAGCGGCACGTCGAGGTTCAGCGCCAGGATGATCCCGCCGACGCACATGATGGGCGCCGACACCATGAGCGTCAGCGTCATCACCACGAGCATCTGGATCTGCTGGACGTCGTTGGTGGTGCGGGTGATCAGCGACGGCGTGCCGAACTGGCCGACCTCGCGGGCCGAGAAGTCCTGCACCCGGTGGAAGACCCCGGAGCGGATGTCGCGGCCGACCGCCATCGCCGTGCGGGCGCCGTAGTACACCGCGCCGATCGAACCGGCGATCTGGGCCAGCGTCACGACGAGCATCACGGCGCCGACGCGCAGGATGTAGGCCATGTCGCCCTTGATCAGCCCGTTGTCGACGATGTCGGCGTTGAGCGTCGGCAGGTAGAGCATGGCGATCGTCTGCACGAGCTGCAGCACGACGATCACCCACAAAGTGGTTTTGTACGGGCGCAGGTGACTGCGCAGGAGCTTGACTAGCACAACGGTTCCCCCAGTGATGTGGTGGTGGTGTTCGGTCCGGGTGACGGTGCGGTGCCGCCGGTCAGGCCGGGCATCCCGGCGGCCAGCTCGTCCAGCAGCCGTTCCAGGGTCGGGAGGAACGGCTCGCCTTCGGTCATGAACCAGTTGACGAAGGCGACGCGGACAGCGCTTTCCACCGTGGAGGCCATCAGCCGGCACAAGAGGTGGTCCGCCCCGCCCGCCCGTTTCGCGATGGTCTCGGCGAGGACGCGTTCGACCGCCGCGTGGGCGTTGAGGAACTCGCCGCGCAGCATGAGCTGGCCCATCAGCTCCCGGATACGCGCAACATACGCGCGATCCGGCTCGCCCTCACGCGAATATTGCTCGACCACCGCCTGCTTCACGGACTCCCAGAGCGGCTCGCCCTCCGGCCGGGCGAGCAAGGCTTCTCGCATCCCCTCGTGGCGGTCGACGACCATCGAGCAGACCGCCTGCTCCTTGCTGGAGAAGTAGTTGTTGAATGTGCGGGGCGAGACACCCACCTCGGCGGCGATGTCCTCCACCCGCACGTTCTCCAGCCCGCGGTCCATCGAGAGCCGCAACGCGGCCTGCGCGAGCGCCCGGCGGGCCTCGCGCTTCTTGCGTTCCCGGAGCGTCAGCTTCGGTGGTTCCTCCGGCGGCATGAACGGAGTGTAGCGAAAAACTTGCGTGGCCCGCAAAAAAGTGCGTGGTCCGCAAAATTAGGGCGAACCGGACACGGTCCGGAATTCGCCGTGCGGACCCGCGCGACCTGCGGTATCGGTGCCCGTGTGCGCTGCGTTGCGGCCCGCAAATTGCAAAAATGCACCGAATGGCGTAATGCACTGCGCTCACCAGCAGCGACGCCGCCGATCCGTGCTCACGCGGCGCGATCGCGCGGGGACGGGTTGTGGACACGTCACGAGGCTTTCTGCTTGCATGTCGGTCGTCGCCGCCGGGGGTCGGCACGTCGCACCGCGTCCGTACTGAGCAAGGAAGAAGTGGGACCACATGGCCAGCCGGGCCCGGGAACTCCTGGATCGATCACGCGTCCTGCTGGACCGCTCGCGGGTCGCCGCCGCGCAGTACCTCACCGCGCCGCCGAAGCACCCCGGGTACGAGCCCGCGGCCGGGCCGGCGCTCGCGCAGCTGCAGCCGCCCGTTCCCGTGGCGGTGCCGGAGGCGGCGGACGACGCCGTGCTGGCGGAGATCTGCGCCAGCGTCGCCCTGCGTGACCTCAACCTCCTCGACCAGCTCCTCGCCCGGCTCGAAGAGCTGGAGGCGGGGGAGGAGGACCACCACCGCCTCGCCGAGCTCTACCAGCTCGACCACCTCGCGACGCGGCTGCGGCGCAACGCCGAGAACCTGCGCGTCCTGGCCGGCCAGGAGACCGCCGACGACGCCGCCCGCGCGACCACGGTGCTCGACGTCATGCGCGCTGCGATGTCCTCGATCGACCACTACGCCCGGATCACCATCGGCCGCGTCGTGAACCTCGGCGTCGTCGGCTTCGCCGCGGAGGACCTGGGCCGGGTGCTGGCGGAGCTGTTCGACAACGCCGCCAACCAGTCGTCGCCGAGCTCGCCGGTGAACGTCAGCGCGCACCTGACCGAGCAGGGCAGCGTGCTCGTCCGGATCGAGGACGAGGGCATCGGCATCCCGGCCGACCGCGTCGACGGCCTCAACGCGCGGCTGGCCGCCGGCGGCGACCTCGACGACGCCGCGGCGCGCCACATGGGCCTCGCGGTGGTCTCCCGCCTCGCCGCCCGCCACGGCGTCACCGTCCGCCTCGACCGGCGCAGCCCGCACGGCACGGTGGCGACCGTGCTGCTGCCCACCGGCATCGTCACCGAGCTCGCCGAGCACGCGTGGTCCGGCACCCGCACCGTCACCGCCGAGCCGGTCAAGGCACCGGCCGATGAGCCGGCCGGTGCGTTGACCGGCTCACTCCCGCGCCGCCGCCCGGGGGCCTTCCCCCGCGAGGAGCCGGTCACGCCGATCCCGCGTAGGCCCAGCCCCCGTCCGCGGCCGCCCGAGCAGACCGGCGGCATGACGGCCAACGGCCTGCCGCGCCGGGTGCCCGGCAGCATCCGCGGCGCCGCGCCCGAACCACCGCCGCCCCCACCTGCCCCGGCTTCGCCCGGCGCCGGCCACGACCAGCTGCTCGCCGACCTCGGCGCGTTCGCCGACGGCGAGCGGGCCGCGCTCGCCGAGAACCGTTCCCAGCAGGACGAGACGCCCGGAGGATCCGCCCCGTGAGCGCCCCCCACCCGGCCCCGGCGAACTTCGCCTGGCTGCTCGACGACTTCGTGCGCAAGGTCCACGGCGTCAGCCACGCGCTGATCATGAGCGTGGACGGCTTCCCCCTCACCGCGTCCGACTCGGTCGGCGAAGCCGAGGCCGAGCAGCTCGCGGCGATCGCCAGCGGCCTGCTCTCGCTGGCCGGCAACAGCGCGGCGCTGTTCGGGAAGGGCGCCTGCGAGCAGATCATCATCCGGCTCACCCACGGCTACTTCCTGTTCATGGGCATCGGTTCCGGTGCCGGGCTCGCGGTGCTGACCTCGGGCGAGGCGGACATGAAGGTGGTCGCCTACGAGATGACCCAGTTCATCACCAACGCCGGCCACGCGCTCACCCCCGAGGTGCGCGCCGAACTGCGCCAGGTGCTCACCGCGCGCCGCCCGCGGGTGTGATGACCTTGTCCCACGAGTCTTTCGGGGGTCCGGGTGGCGGAGCCCCCGGCCCGGGGCGAAGTCCCGGCATGCAGCACGAGGATGTGATCTCAGTGTCCGACAAGGACACCGCCTTGCCGCGGCGAAGTCGCCGGATCCGCGCGTACGCGCTCACCGGCGGCCGCACCAGCACCCGCCACCAGCTGCTGGTGGAGACGCTGGTTTCGGTCCCGCGGTACGACCCGGCGCTGAGCGGCACGTTGATGCCCGAGTCGCGCTCGCTCTACGAACGCGCGCGGGCGCGGTGCTCGATCGCCGAGCTGTCGGTCGGGCTGGACCTGCCTCTGGGCGTGGTGCGGGTGCTGATCGGCGACCTCGCGTCCCAGGGCGCGGTGTTCGTCCACCCCACCGCGCACGCCTACCACCACGACACCAACGTCCTCGAGAGGATCCTTGATGGGCTCAAGCGGCTCCCCGCCTGAGGGCGATCTGCTGACGATCTCCGCGAAGATCGTCGTCGCCGGGGGCTTCGGTGTCGGCAAGACCACGTTCGTCGGGTCGGTGTCGGAAGTACCACCGATGAGCAACGAGGCGTGGATGACCGAGGCCGGCGAAGGCGTCGACGAGATCCCGCCCGGCGGCAAGTCGACCACGACCGTCGCGATGGACTTCGGCCGCATCACGCTGCGCCCGGACCTGCTGCTGTACCTGTTCGGCACGCCCGGCCAGGCGCGGTTCTGGTTCCTCTGGGACGACCTGAGCCGGGGCGCGCTGGGCGCGGTCGTGCTGGTCGACACCAGCCGGATCGACGAGTCGTTCGCGGCGATCAACTACTTCGAGAACGACTCGGAGCTGCCGTTCGTCGTCGCGGTCAACCAGTTCGAGGGCATGCCCGTGCACGACCTCGACGAGGTGCGCGACGCGCTCGCGCTCGACCCGAGCGTCCCGCTGGTCACCTGCGACGCCCGTGACCGCGCCTCGACGATCGCCACCCTGACCGAGCTGGTCGGCCACACGTTGTCGCTGGCGGTGCTCTCCGGCCCGGCGGGCCGCGAGCTCGCCGGCAGCGCCCCGCACGCCTGAACGAGGAGAGAAGAGCTTCATGCGCAAGGTCCTGATCGTGGGCGCCGGGCAGTCCGGGCTGCAGCTGGCCCTCGGGTTGCTGGCGAAGGACTACGACGTCACGGTGATGTCCGCGCGGACGCCGGAGGAGATCCGGAACGGGCGGGTGATGTCGACGCAGTGCATGTTCCACGACGCGCTGCAGCACGAGCGGGACCTCGGCATCGACCTGTGGGAAGCCGACACCGTGAACGTCGAAGGCCTCGGCGTGTCGGTGGCCGCGCCGGACGGCGGGCGGGCGCTCGACTGGTTCGCCGAGCTGGACCACATCGCGCAGTCGGTCGACCAGCGGGTGAAGATGGCCGGCTGGCTCGAGCTGTTCGAGGACCGCGGCGGCAAGCTCGTCATCCACGGCGTGATGACGTCCGAGCTGGACGCGCTGGCCCGGCTGTACGACCTGGTGATCATCTCGGCCGGCAAGGGCGAGCTGGTCCAGCTGTTCGACCGGATCCCGGAGCGCTCGCCGTACACGAAGCCGATGCGCGCGCTGTCGCTGGCCTACGCCCACGGCGTGCGCCCGCGGCCGGAGCACCCGGACAAGATGGCGGTGCGGTTCAACATCGTCCCCGGGGTCGGCGAGCTGTTCATGATTCCCGCGTACACGCTGTCCGGGAACTGCGACATCCTCTTCTTCGAAGGCGTGCCCGGCGGGCCGCTGGACTGCTTCGACGACCGCCCGGGCCCGGCCGAGCACTTCGCGCGAATCCTCGACTTGATGAAGCAGTTCGTGCCGTGGGAGTACGAGCGCAGCCGCGACGCCGAGCTGACCGACGCGAAGGCCACCCTGGCCGGCGGTTACACGCCGGTGGTCCGCAACCCGGTCGGCGCGCTGCCCGGCGGCGCGATCGTGCTGGGCATGGCCGACGTCGTCGTGGCGAACGACCCGATCACCGGCCAGGGCTCGAACAACGCGAGCCACTGCGCCGCGACCTACCTGGACGCGATCGTCGAGCGCGGCGACCGGCCGTTCGACGCGGGGTGGATGGACGCCACGTTCGAGCGCTACTGGGAGTACGCCCGGCACGTCACCGAATGGACCAACGCGCTCCTCCAGCCACCGCCCCCGCACGTGCTCCAGATCCTCGGGGTGGCCGGCCAGAACCCCGCGGTCGCGCGGCGGTTCGCCAACGGGTTCACCGATCCGACGGACTTCCAGAACTGGTTCATGGACCCCGCACTTTGGGAGAAGTACCTGGCAGAGGTCTAGATCGCCGGGAGCGTCGCACTGTCGCGGAGGGATGATTCGGGCTACGGTTGTCACGTAGCGTGAAGGCGACTGGCGGAGGTGCGTGCATGCGGGCGATGTGGAAGGGCTCGGTGTCGTTCGGGCTGGTGTCCATCCCGATCCAGATGTACGCGGCCACCGAGAACAAGAACGTCTCGCTCCGGCAGGTGCACGAGGCCGACGGCGGCCGCATCCAGTACAAGCGGTTCTGCACGATCGACGGCGCCGAGGTGCCCTACGCCGAGATCGCCAAGGGCTACGAGCTGCCCGACGGCGAGATGGTCGTGATCACCGACACCGAGATGGCGGAGCTGCCGCTGTCCTCGCAGCGCACGATCGACGTCCTGGAGTTCGTGCCGCTCGAGTCGATCGACCCGATCCAGTACGACCGGACGTACTACCTGGAGCCGCAGAAGAACGCGGTCAAGCCGTACATCGTGCTGCGGGACGCGCTGCACAAGTCGAGCCAGGTGGCCATCGCCAAGGTCGCGGTGCGGCAGCGGGAGAGCATGGCGGTGCTGCGGGTGCACGCCGACGTGCTGGTGATGACGACGATGCTGTGGCCGGACGAGGTCCGCGAGCCCGACTTCCCCTTCCTGCGCGACGACCCGCCGCAGATCCGGCCGCAGGAGGTCACCATGGCCGGGTCGCTGATCGAGTCGCTGGCCGAGCCGGTGTTCGAGCCGGAGAAGTACCACGACCACTACCGCGAGGCCCTCGAGGAGATGATCGAGGCCAAGGTGGCGGGGGAGGAGACCACCAAGCCGGCGGCGGTCACCGCGAAGGCCGACGTGGTCGACCTGATGGCGGCGCTGCAGGCCAGTGTGGACGCGGCGAAGAAGTCCCGCGGCGCGAAGTCCACTTCGGAGGAGTCCGATGAGGACGAGGCACCGGCGCCCGCGAAGAAGAAGCCGGCGGCGCGGAAGCGGGCACCCAAGTCCGCCTGACCCCGTCCGGGTGGTCGCGCCGACACGCCGCCGCTGCCTTCCCACGCCCGCCCGCTTTCCGGTGGTACCAAGGAGTGCGAGCACACCGGGCACCAACGCGGGAAGGCGGGCCGGTCATGGAGTGCGCTTCTTGTGACGCGGGGATCGATCACTGCCACGGCACGCTGGTGGTGCACCCGGAAGGCGGGTTCGCCGAGTGCGCCGAGCCGGCCTGTGAGGACGGTGACCGCGTGCGGCACGGCCTGATCGTCGACTGCCAGGCCCTCGGCAGCGGGTGCGGCTGCGCCACGGCGCCGGGAAAACCGCTGCTGCGTCAAGCTTCCTGAGCCTCCCGCCAAGATCGTGAAGGCCTCCTCGGCCGGCGGCAAAGCCGGCCCGGGAGGCCTTCACGGCGTCAGGAACCCGTCAAGCGCGTAACACGATCGTGTATGCAGCTGTGTACACGGGCTTGGCGATGTGCTAACACTAACGGGGTCCTTCGGCTCTCCCTCCCCCTCGGAGCCGGAGGACCCTTTAATTTCCGCGGTGTCCCGTGTGGATATGTCAGCCGTCGATGTACAGTTCAGTCCATGGTGACCTGTGAGACGCGGGAGTCGGCGCTGGCCCGGATCGGGCGCGCGCTCTCCGACCCGACCCGCTGCCGGATCCTGACCGCGCTGCTCGACGGGCCCGCCTATCCCGGGCGGCTCGCCGGTGAGCTCGGGCTGAGCCGCTCGAACGTCTCGAACCACCTTTCGTGCCTGCGCGGCTGCGGGCTCGTCGTGGCGGGCTACGAGGGCCGTCAGGTGCGGTACGAGATCGCCGACGCGCACCTGGCCCGCGCGCTGCGCGAGCTCGTCCAGGTCGTGCTGGCGGTCGAACCGCGGGAAGAGTGCGAGCCGGCGTGACGGACGGGTGCTCGGACGGCTGCTGCGCGCCGGTCGCCATCGCTTCGGACCGCCGGGCGGTGCTCGTGCGCCGGGTGCGGCTGCTCGTGGCGGCGACCATCACCTACAACGTCGTCGAAGCGGCCGTCGCGCTGACGGCCGGCACCGCGGCCTCGTCCGGCGCGCTCGTCGGCTTCGGGCTGGATTCGATCGTCGAAGTCGCTTCAGCGGTCGCGGTCGCCTGGCAGTTCTCGGGACGAGACCCGGAAGCCCGCGAACGGCGGGCGCTGCGGCTGATCGCGCTCTCGTTCTTCGCGCTGGCCGCCTACGTGACGGTGGAGTCCGCGCGGACGTTCTTCACCGCGGCGGCACCGGAAACCTCGGTCACCGGGGTCGTCCTCGCGGCGGTTTCGCTCGTCGTGATGCCCGCCCTGTCCGCCGCTCAACGACGCACGGGGCGGGAGCTGGGGTCGGCCAGCGCGGTCGCGGATTCGCGGCAGACTTTGCTCTGCACTTACCTTTCCGCGGTCCTGCTGGCGGGATTGCTGCTCAACGCCCTCTGGGGCTGGTGGTGGGCCGACCCGCTCGTGGCCCTCGCCATCGCCTTCGTGGCGGTGAAAGAAGGCCGAACGGCCTGGCGCGGCGAGCATTGCTGCTGACGCCGTGCCAGGCCGTTCGCGAGTCCTCGATCAGGACGAGTACCCGATCAGTACCAGTGCGCACGCCCACCGATCCGGCGGCCGGTGCCGCCGAGGATGGCCAGTGCCACGCCGGCCACCGCGAGAATGATGCCGATGGTGTAAAGCACCGGGATACCCACGATGAACCCGATGATCAGGAGAATTACACCGAGAACGATCACTTTGACACACACTCCTTCGCATGGGACCCGTCCGGCATGCCGGCCGGCGGATGCGCTGTCACGGGGAGAATGGCCACTTTCCCGCTGCGGCAAACTGCGTCAAATGGAGCAATCTCGGATCAGTACCGGGATCAGTACCGATAGTGGTCGAGCTTGTACGGACCCTCGACGTCGACGCCGATGTACTCGGCCTGCGCCTTCGACAGCTTCGTGAGCTTCACGCCGAGTGCGTCGAGGTGCAGCCGGGCCACCTTCTCGTCGAGGTGCTTCGGCAGCCGGTGGACGTCGGTGGTGTACTCGCCGGGCTTGGCGAACAGCTCGATCTGCGCGATGGCCTGGTTCGTGAACGAGTTCGACATGACGAACGACGGGTGGCCGGTCGCGTTGCCGAGGTTCATCAGGCGCCCTTCGGAGAGCACGATGATCGCGTGGCCGTCCGGGAACGTCCACTCGTGCACCTGCGGCTTGATCTCCTTCTTCACGATGCCCGGCAGCTTCGCCAGCCCGGCCATGTCGATCTCGTTGTCGAAGTGCCCGACGTTCGCGACGATGGCGTTGTGCTTCATCCGGCTCATCTGGTCCGCCGAGATGATGCCGAAGTTGCCGGTGGTGGTGATGAAGATGTCGGCCGTCTCGGCGACGTCGTCCAGCTCGACCACGTCGAGCCCGTCCATCGCCGCCTGCAGCGCGCAGATCGGGTCGATCTCGGTGACCGAGACCCGGGCGCCCTGGCCGCGCAGCGCCTCGACCGCGCCCTTGCCGACATCGCCGTAGCCGCAGACGAGGACGCGCTTGCCGCCGATCATCACGTCGGTGGCGCGGTTCAGGCCGTCCACAAGGGAGTGCCGGATGCCGTACTTGTTGTCGAACTTGGACTTCGTCACCGAGTCGTTGACGTTCATCGCGGGAAAGAGCAGCTCGCCGTCCTTGGCGAGCTTGTAGAGCCGCTTGACCCCGTTGGTCGTCTCCTCGGTGACGCCGCGGATCTCCTTGGCCATGCGGGTGAAGCGGTCGCCGTCGGCGGCCAGGCTCGCGCGCAGCGTGTCGAGGACGATCCGGTACTCCTCCGGGTCCTCTTCGGACGGCTGCGGCACCGCGCCCGCGGCTTCGAACTCGACTCCCTTGTGGACGAGCAGGGTGGCGTCGCCTCCGTCGTCGAGGATCATGTTCGGCGCCTGGCCGCCGGCGAAGGCGAAGAGCCGGTCGGTGCACCACCAGTACTCTTCGAGCGTCTCGCCCTTCCATGCGAACACCGGCGTGCCCGTAGGGGCGTCGACGGTGCCCTCCGGGCCGACGACGACCGCGGCGGCGGCCTCGTCCTGGGTCGAGAAGATGTTGCACGACACCCAGCGCACCTCGGCGCCGAGCGCGACGAGCGTCTCGATGAGCACGGCGGTCTGCACGGTCATGTGCAGCGACCCGGCGATGCGGGCACCCTTCAGCGGCTGCGCGGCGGCGTACTCGCGGCGGATCGCCATCAGGCCGGGCATCTCGTGCTCGGCGAGCCGCAGCTGGGTGCGGCCGGCCTCGGCCAGGGACAGGTCGGCGACGGCGAAGTCGAGACCGTTGCGGCTGGTGAGTTTGTCACTCATCTCTTGAGCTCTCTCCGAAAGGTTGCGGAAGCGCTCGGAAGGCGTGACCGGGAAACCCTTGCGGGCCCATGCAAAAAAGACGCCTCCCTCGCGGGAGGCGCCCTTGGGTCCGTGGTGACGGGCCGAGCGTGGCGGAAAAGTCTCCGTCGCAGCGCCTCTCGGCCCGTCACCAGGATGGCAAAGCCGCCGGGAGGCTGTCAAGCGAGCGAGCGCGCCATGAGAACGTCGTCGACGTCCGCGCCGTCAACGCGGAATTCCGCCCGCAGCACGCCTTCCACGACGAATCCGCAGCCCTCGTAGACCCGCCGGGCGGCGGTGTTGTGACCCAGCACGCGCAACGTCACCTTGCGCGCGCCGCGTCGGCGCGCTTCGGCCACGGCGGCGTGGACGAGCTGCCGGGCGATGCCGAGCCGGCGCCGGTCCGGGTCGACGGCGAGCCCGCCGATCACCCGCACGTGGTCGTGGGCGGGGATGGCGAACCCCGCGCCGAGGCGGATGTAGCCGGCGACCACGCCGTCGTGCTCGGCGACGAGGACGTCCTCGGGGTGGGTGCCGTCGTCGAAGAACGGGGTGCCGGGCGGGGGAGGGGGAGCGGGGGACATCTCCGTGGTCCAGGTGCGCTCGTCGAGCTTCGCGAGCACGGCCTCGTCCTCGGCCCGGGACGTCCGGATGGTGATCACGAACCGATCTCCTGCCAGGCCTGCTCGACGATCCCGGCCAGCTCCCGGGGATCGCGGTTGCCTTCGGTGCCCATGCTCCGCACCGCAACGGTCAAGCCGGCGCCGGTGCGCTGGCAGTTCGTCACGAACGAGCGGTCCGGGTCCGGGGCCGAGCCGGGCGCGGCCGGGTCGTTGTGGACCAGGCACTGCACGTCGCCGACGCGCACCAGCTCGGTGCCCGGCTTGGCGATGCCGAGGGCCTGGACGTCCTCGTACGGCGCGAACAGCTCCGGCGACGGCGCGCGCACCGCGACCAGCTGGAAGGACCGCAGCAGACGCTCGTCCTGGTAGTCCTGGACCACCGCGCCGGCGCCGTCGTAGGCCGCCGACACGCGCGCGGCGGTCTCCTCGTCGGTCTTGCCGATGCGGTCGATCTGGGCCTTGCCCCGGACGGCGTCGAGCTTCGCGATCGCGTCCTGGGCGCGGCTGAGCCCGCCGAGGTTCGCCGGCGCGGTCAGGGTCTGCCCGCTCGGCCCGCCGAGCAGGCCGAGCACGAGCCACGGCACACCGACCAGGAGCGCGCCCACGAGCACGCCGATGAGACCGGCGACGACCGGCCGCGCGAGCGGCGGACGGGGTGCCGGATGCGGCGGCCCCGACGGGGGTCCGGGCGGGAAGTCCTGCGAGAAGCCCTCGGTCACCGGGGAATCCTGGCGCAGTCCGGTCCCTCCCGGGAAGGGAATTTTGCGGTCGCTGTGTCAAATCAGGTGCGCGCGCCGCCAGATGCCCTCGGATCGGCCGCCGATCAGCCCTGCCTCGCGCAGGAACGGCACGATCTTCTCGGCCATCCAGCGGCGCGTCTCGTGGAAGTGCGGGTTCGCGAGCGCCGCGGCCCGGCCCTCGCGCGCGTCGATCCCGACGCTGCGGTAGACCCGCGGGTCGATCATGCTGTCGATCACGCCGAACGCGACCAGTGCGGTCCGCAACCGGTGCCGCTGCAGGGCTGCCTTCGACAGCTTCGGCGTCTCGCGCAGCACTTCCTCCTTGGCGAACCGGACGTGCCGGGCCTCCTCGACGACGTGGATGCGGTTGACCGAGCGGATCAGCGGCTGGATGCCGTCGTCGTCCATCATCGACCGCTGCAGCCGGTCGGTGGTCTCCTCGGCGACCAGCACGCTGGCGAACATCGACGGCCCGGCGGCGGTCGCGCCGAACACCTTCGCGGCGCGGTGCACGACCTTCGGGACGCCGTAGCGGGGCACGCCGAGCCGGTCGGCGGTGCGGGCGAACATCACCGAGTGCCGGGTCTCGTCGCCGATCTCGGTCATGGCGTACTGCGCGTGCTCGGTGCGCGCGTCGAGGTCGAAGACGTACCGCGCGAGCAGTTGCATCAGGACGATCTCGAACCAGAGGCCGACGCTCATGATGCTGGCGATCTCGTGCTTGGACAGCTCGAGCCGCTGCTCCGGCGTCAGCTTCGCCCACAGGTCGGTGCCGTAGAGGGAGACGCGCTCGAGCGGCATGTACGCCTTGCCCTCGGCGAGCGGCGCGGCCCAGTCGATGTCGACGTACGGGTCGTAGGAGTTCTTCGCGGAGCTCCTGAGCAGCCGAGCCGCGGTGACGTCCCGGTCCTGGGCCTCGACGCCCATGGCGACCTCCGAAAGTAGGGGGTACAAGCTGTACTAGCTACTTTTGCCGACCGTACACCCTCGGACGGGCCGTGAGTAGGCTTTCGCCGTGACCAAGGTCGACGGGCGGGCGGCGCGCTGGGCGGGCCAGCAGGAGCGGCGACGCGCCGAGTTCGTCGACGCCGCGCTGGAAGCGATCGCCGAGCACGGCCCGGACGTCTCGACCGAGCAGATCGCCGAGCGCGCCGGGGTGGCGCGCACCCGCCTGTACAAGCACTTCGACGGCGCCTCCGACCTCCAGCGGGCGATCGCCGAGCGCGCGGCCGAGCTGGTGACGGCCGAGCTCCAGCCGCTCTGGCACCCGTCCGGTTCGCCGAACGAAATGATCTCGACGGTCATCTCGACCCACCTGCGCTGGCTCACCGAGCACCTCCACCTGCACCGGTACCTGGGCCGCGCGGCGCCGGGCCCGACGGACGTCCGCGGCACGATCGCCCGCCACCTCAGCCGCCTGTTCACCGGCTACCTGACGGCGTTCGGCCTGGACCCGGCGCCGGGGGACACGATCGCGTTCGGCCTGGTCGGCTACGTCGAGTCGGCGACGACCCGCTGGCTCGACCACCCGGGCACGCTCAGCCTCGAGCAGCTGACGGGCCAGCTGAGCGGCACGATCTGGGCGATGCTCGACCACACGCTCCGGGCGGGCGGGGTCGAACTGGACCCGGACCGGCCCTTGCTGCTGCCGGAAGGGCTCTAGTCCTCCCGGAGGAACTCCGCGCGGACCCCCAGCAACCGCACCGCACGGGTCAGCTCGAACATCCCGAGCACCTCCCGCGCCGCGCGGCCGATCTCGTCGGCGTCCGACGTCGGCTCGGGCAGCGTGATGCTGTGCGTGTGGGTCAGGAACGGCACGAACCGCACCTTCACCGCGATCCGCGCGGCCGGGCGGCCTTCGTCGAGGACGTCCTGCCACACGCGCTTAGCCAGCGCCGACACCTCGGCGGCCATCTCCGCCGGGTCCGTGAGGTCGCGCTGGAACGTCGTCTCGCGGCTGCGGGAGCGGGCGACGTACGGCGTCGCGCTCACCTCCGCGTCGCTGATGCCGCCGCCGAGCAGGCGCAGCCACGGGCCGGTCTTCGGGCCGAACCGCGCGGCGAGCTCCGCCGCGTCGGCGCCGGCCAGGTCGAGGACCGTGGCGATGCCCAGCTCGGCGAGCTTCTTCGCCGTCTTGCCGCCGATACCCCACAGCGCGTCGGTCGGGCGCGCGGCCATCACGTCCCACCAGTTCTCCTGCGTCAGCCGGAAGATCCCGCCCGGCTTGCCGAACCCGGTGGCGAGCTTGGCCCGCAGCTTGTTGTCGCCGATGCCCACCGCGCACGACAGCCCGGTCTCGCGCGTCACGGCGTCCTTGATCGACGCCGCCAGCGCCTCCGGGTCTTCGGTCTCGGCGCCGACGAACGCCTCGTCCCAGCCCAGCACTTCGACGACGACCGGGAGCTCCCGCACCGCGGCCATCACGTGCTCGGACACCTCGAGGTAGGCCGGCGGGTCACTGGGCAGGAAGACGGCGTCCGGACAGCGTTTCGCAGCGATCCGCAACGGCATGCCGGACTGGATCCCGAACTCGCGGGCCTCGTAGGACGCGGTCGCGACGACGGCGCGTTCGGTGGGGTCGCCGTTGCCGCCGACGACCACGGGTTTCCCGCGCAGCTCCGGCCGGCGGGCGATCTCGACGGCGGCGATGAACTGGTCGAGGTCGACGTGCAAGACCCACTTCACGGGCCCAGTCTGCCTCAGAACGTCAGATCCGGTGCCGCGCCACGTGGGTCCAGACGGTGCCGGTCAGCGCGAGGATCCCGCAGAGCGTGACGCCGGGGTCGGGCAAGATCAGTCCCAGGACCAGCAGCGTGACGGCGACGGCGTCGACGGCGAACAGCAGGGCGCTGCGGAGCGCGCGCGACTTCGGGCGCCGGCCGTCGCGCAGGGCGGTGGCCAGGTCGGGGTCACTCAGCTCGAGGTTCCGCTCGATCTTCTCGAGCTCGGTGCGATCGTGGTGACTGAGCATCGGGGTACTCCTTCGGCGCCGAACCCGCCGTATCGCCAGAGCGAATACCCAATCGTCCTCCTGGCTAACCGCCAAACGTCTTCTTATTTCGTGCTTTTCGTTGCTCCGACCGGGTGATCCGCGCTCCGTGACCGCTCGGGAGCGCGTTAGGTTCGCCTGACACGAGGCCGGCCAGGCCGGCTTCGCGCCGGTCGAAGCCGGTCTGGACCTTCAAGCAGCGGAGGACTCCATGACCTTGCCCACCGAACCGATCGGCAGCATTCCGCGTCCCGGGTACCTGATCGACGGGCTCGGCGCGTTCGCCGCCGGACGGATCGACGCCGCCGCGCTCGCCGAGCTGGAGAGCCGGGCACTCGCCGACACGATCAGCCGGTTCGAGGAGACCGGGTCGCCGGTCGTGTCCGACGGCGAACAGGGCAAGCCGAGCTTCGCGACGTACCCGCTGGCCGGGCTGACCGCGCTGGCGGCGGACGGCGTCGTCATCCCGTTCGCCGACGGCCACACCCGGCAGCTGCCGCGGCTGACCGCGGGCCCGTTCCGCTACGCGACCCACGCGGACTCCTACCTGACGCGCGCGAAGGCGCTGACGGACAAGCCGGTCAAGCAGGCCGTGATCGCCGCGTCCGCGATTTCGCTGATCTACCCGGGCGACGGCATCGACGGGTACCCGCAGGAGCAGTTCGTCGCGGACCTGGTGAACGAGGCGGAGGCGGACATCCGGCGCAGCCTCGACGCGGGGGCGCACCGCGTGCAGATCGACTTCACGGAAGGGCGGCTGTCGCTCAAGCTCGATCCGTCCGGCGGTCTGCTGCGGCAGTTCGTCGACCTCAACAACGCCGTGCTGGAGCGGTTCACGGCGGAGGAGCGCGCGAAGATCGGCGTCCACACCTGCCCGGGCGGCGACCAGGACTCGGTGCACAGCCTCGACGTCGACTACGCGGGCCTGCTGCCGGCGCTGTTCGAGCTGAAGGCGGGGAACTTCTACGTCCAGCTGGCGAGCGAGGCCGAGCCGGCCGCGGCGCTGGAGGTGATCCGGGACCACCTCGGCGCGGACCAGCGGATCTTCGTCGGGGTGATCGACCCGATCGACCCGCGGGTGGAGACGCCGGAGGAGGTCCGCGACCGCGTGGTCGCGGCGGCGAAGTACCTGCCGGCCGACCGGCTCGGCACCTGCGACGACTGCGGGTTCTCGCCGTTCGCGGACGACACGTCGACTTCGCGCGACATCGCGTTCGCGAAGATCCGGGCACGGGTCGAGGGAACTTCGCTGGCGGCCGAGCAGCTCTGACGGTTCCTGAGGGCCCGCTCCGGCGGGCTCTCAGGCCGTTTCGGCGGCGACCTTCACCCCGAGCGCGACGAGCACGCTGCCCAGCACGGCGTCGAGGCCTCGCCGGACGCGTCCGCTGCCGAAGAACCGTTTCAACGCGCCGACGACGAGGGCGAGGGCCGCGAACCACAGGATGGTGCCGCCGGTGGCGATGGCGGCCAGTTCGAGGGTCTGCAGGGTGGCGCCGCCGGCGGGCAGGAACTGCGGGAGCAGGGCCAGGAAGTAGACGGCGACCTTGGGGTTGAGCAGGTTGGTGAAGAGCCCCTGCCGGAAGGCGGCGCCGGCTTGGAGGGGCTCGGCGTTCGTCGTCTCGCCGAGATCCCGGTAGTCCCCGCGGCGCACGGCGAGCCAGGCCTTGACCCCGAGGAAGACGAGATAACCGGCGCCGACGAGCTTCACGACGCTGAACGCGACGGCCGACGCGGTGAGCACGGCGGCGACGCCGAACGCGATGGCGACGACCCAGGCGAAGACGCCGAGCGAGATCCCGGCCCCGGCGGCGATACCCGCTCGTCTGCCGCCGGTGAGCGAGGACCGGGTGACGACGACGAAGTCCGGCCCGGGCGACATCGCGCCGAGGATGACGACCAGCAGGAACGACGCGGCGGTAGCACCGGGGATCATGCGCTGAGGATACGACGGTGCCGCCACCGGTTTTCCTGTTCGACGTGACGCTCGCGAAAGGACAGCCGGATCGGGAAGAACCCGTGCTCCGCCGGTGTTCGCCCCAGTGACATACAGCGCGATCACGGATGTTCGAATTTGAACTTCCGGTAGGGTCGATCACGTGGGCGATCCCAGGGGAGACAGCATGACGGCTGAGGTGCGGACGCGGGTGCGGATCCCGCTGCGGCTCGACGGCGGCGTCGCGGTCGAGGCCGAGGCCGTCACCTTCCGGGGCCTGGCCGACGGCGGTGAGCACCTCGCCTTCGTGCTCGGCACCCCTGGGGACGTGCCGCTCGTGCGGCCGCACTCCGAATGCCTCACCGGCGATGTCTTCGGGTCCGCGCGCTGCGACTGCGGGCCTCAGCTGGCCGAGGCCGTCGAGCGCATCTCCGAGGCCGGCGGCTATCTGCTCTACCTGCGCCAGGAAGGCCGGGGGATCGGCCTCTACAACAAGCTCGACGCCTACGCATTGCAAGACCAGGGTCTCGACACCTACGCCGCCAACGCCGCGCTCGGCCTGCCCGAGGACGCCCGCGACTACACCGTCGCCGCGCAGATGCTGCAGGCGCTCGGCGTCGAAGAAATCGATCTGCTGTCGAACAACCCCGACAAGGCCGCGCAGCTCAAGGCGGCCGGGATCGCCGTGCGCGCGCAGGTGCCGACCGGGGTCTTCGCGACCGAGAACAACGTCCGGTACCTGCGCGCGAAGGCCGAGCAGACCGGGCACACCCTGCCCGGGCTCGCCAGCTAAGCCAGTCGTTGCGCCGCCGCGGCCGCCGGGCTCGTGGTGAGCTTCTCCAGCAGTCCGATGAGGACCGTCTGCTCCGACGGCGTCAGCGATGACGCCCACGCCTGCTCGCGCGTGTTGTGCGCCTGGTACGCGTCCGTCACCGCCGTGTGGCCCGTCTCCGTCAGCGCCAGCCGGACCGCGCGGCGATCCTCGGGGACCTGGGTGCGCGTCACCAGTCCGTCCCGCTCCAGCGTCTTGACCAGCGCCGACACCGCCGCGCGGCTCATCCCGGCCAGGCGCGCCGCGTGGCGGGACTCCAGCGGGCCGGCCAGCCACAGCACGAACAGCACCCGGAACCCGCCCCAGCTCAGGCCGCGCGGCCGGTGCACCGTCGACTCCCAGTCGTAGACCAGCGCGCCGGCCAGCCGGTGCAGCGTGAGACCGAGGCGCATCGCGACGGGGTCGGTGTCCGGCAGCTCCGCCTTCGCCTTCCCGATCGCGTAGTCGACGAACGAGAGGTAGTCGAGGTCTTCGGCCGGTCGGTCGGTCATGCGGCCCAGATTAGGCGAAGGGGTTCCGCGCGCCGTCCGAGCGGGTTAGTGTGACCGGCGAGATAGTCAAACCTTTGACGATCAGAAGGAGCGCTCGCCGTGACGAAGAAAGCCTTCGCCTCTTCGGCCGACCTGGCGGAGAAAGCGCAAACCCTCGAAATCCTGGACGACGGCGTCTACGCGCTGACCGCCGAGGGTGACCCCAACATCGGCGCGATCGAGGGCGAGGACTTCCTCGTCTGCTTCGAGGCGCTGGCCACGCCGGTCGCCGCGGGCGAATGGCTCGCGAAACTCCGCGAGCACACCGACAAGCCCGTGCGCTACCTGGTGCTGAGCCACTACCACGCGGTCCGCGTGCTCGGTGCGTCCGCGTTCGACGCCGAGGTCATCGTCGCGCACGAGAACACCCGCGCCCTCGTCGCCGAGCGCGGCAAGGAGGACTGGGAAAGCGAGTTCGGCCGGATGCCCCGGCTCGCCAAGGCCGCCGACTCGGTGCCCGGCCTGACCTGGCCGACGCTCACCTTCTCCGACCGGCTCACCATCGACCTCGGCGGCGACCGCGGCGACCTGGTCCTGCAGTACTGCGGCCGCGGCCACACCGAAGGCGACATCGTGGCGTGGCTGCCGCGCCAGAAGATTCTCTACGCCGGCGACCTCGTGGAAGCCGAAGCCGCGCTCTACACCGGCGACGCGTTCCACCGTGACTGGGCATCGTCCACTTTGGACCGCGTCGGCGCCTTCGGGGCCGAGACGCTGATCGGCGGCCGCGGCGGGGTGAGCCGCGGGGCGAAGGCCGTCGAGGCCGCCATCGCGCAGACCCGCCACTTCCTGGACACGATGATCCGGGAGGTGGGCGCGGCCCGCGACGCCGGCGGCACGCTCAAGGACGCCTTCGAACGCACCCACGCGGCCCTCGTCGACCAGTACGGCCAGTGGCCGATCTTCGAGCACTGTCTGCCCTTCGACGTCTCGCGGCTGTGGGACGAACTTGGCGGCATCGAACGGCCGGTGGTGTGGACGGCCGAACGCGACCGCGAAGTCTGGGATCAGCTCCAAGGCTAGATCGATGACAGTTGCGGTCCTCGGCAGCGGCCCGGTCGGCCAGACGGCCGCTCTGCTGCTCGCGCGCTGGGGCGTACCCGTGGTGCTCGTCGACGAGCACGAGGTGCGCGACCCCGTGGGGTCCAAGGCCATCTGCCAGCAACGGGACACATTGGACGTCTGGGCGTCGCTCGGCGCGGGCTGCCTCGCCGAGGAGGGCCTCACCTGGACGACCGCGCGGACGTTCCACCGCGACGCCGAGCTGTTCTCGCTGAGGCTGCCCGACGGCGGCTCGGCACTGCCGCCGTTCGTCAACCTCTCGCAGGCCCGCGTCGAGGAGGTCCTCGACGGGGTGATCGAGCGGCAGCCGCTGATCGACGTCCGCCGTGGCCACCGCGTCACCGGCGTGACCCAGCCGGGTCGCGTCGTGGTCGAGTGCGCGACGAAGGACGGGCCGCGCCGGATCGAAGCCGACTACGCGGTCGCGTGCGCCGGCGCCCGGGGCGACACTGTGCGGCGTGCGCTCGGCCAGCACCTGGACGGCATCTCCTTCCGCGATCTCTTCCTGATCTGCGACATCCGAGCCGACCTGCAGGACTGGGCAGCCGAGCGCCGCTTCTACTTCGACCCGCCGTGGAACCCCGGGCGGCAGGTGCTGATCCACCCCTGCCCGGGCTCGGAGTTCCGCATCGACTGGCAGGTCCCCGAGGACTACGACCTCGCCGCCGAGGAGTCGGGCGGCGCGCTGGAGGCACGGATCCGGGCGATCATCGGGCCGGTGCCGTACGAGGTCGTGTGGCGCTCGGTGTACCGGTTCCACACCCGGCTCGTCTCGCGGATGCGGGTCGGGCGGGTCCTGCTCGCCGGCGACTGCGCGCACCTCGTCGCGCCGTTCGGCGCTCGCGGCCTCAACTCGGGCGTCGCCGACGCGGAGAACGCGGCCTGGAAGCTGGCCTGGGTCCTGCGCGGGCACGCGGGGGAGGAACTGCTGGAGAGCTACCACGCCGAGCGGCACGCGGCGGCCGTGGAGAACGCGGCCGTCACCACGGCCACGATGGACTTCCTGGTGCCCCAGGACGACGAGCAACACCGGCGCCGCCTGGACGTCCTCACGCGGGCCGCCGGCGACCCGTCCGTGCACCCGCACGTGGATTCGGGGCGGCTCGCCGAACCGTTCTGGTACGCGGACTCGCCGTTGACCACCCCGGACCCGGGCCGGCCGTTCGGCGGACGGCCGCCGCGCGGCGCGTTGCCACCGCCGGGGCCGGGGGTGCTGCTGCCGGACGTGACCGTCGCGAATGGACGGTTGCGCGACCTGGCCCGGCAGGGGTTCCTGCTGCTCACGACCCCGGGGGTGCGCTCCGAAGGCGTGCGCTCGGCGGAGATCCCGCTGGGCGGGGCGCTCGGTGCGCGTCCGGGCGAAGCCTGGCTGGTCCGCCCGGACGCGTACGTCGCCGCGGTGTTACGGGTAACTGACGAGCGGGCTCACCTGGTGCCCGGTGTTCGCGGCGTCACCCGTGTCGTTGATGACGTGCGCGATCGTGCCGACGCCACCGAGTGAGACCGAGACCAAGTTGTGGAACCGGACTCCGCCGTTGTTCGGCACCTCGAACGAGTGACTGGCCACAATGGACGGGTTGGTCTGGAAGAAGCAGTAGCTGCCCAGTCCCCAGCCTTCGTGGCTGGTCACCGAGTCGGCCACCTTGTACGCCGCCCAGCCCTGCCGGCCGCCCCCGCTGGACCAGGAACCCTGGTCCGGCGGGTCGTACGGCATTTCGTTCTGGAAGAAGTACGTCCGCCCGCCGTTGCCGTTCCAGAGCACCTCGTACTGCTGGTAGTGCTCGACGAACAGGCCGTACATCGTCACGTTCGCGCCGTTGACGACCAGGCCGTTCGCCGCGGTGTTGACGTTCCAGCCGACGCCGTTCGAGTGGTCGCCGCGCCACAGCCACATGTGGTCGCCGATGACGTTGTTCGAGTTGACCACCAGCGTCTGCGTGGCCTTCCCGACGGCCGCGCCGCCGATCCGGAAGAACACGTCGTGCAGCGACGTCGGGTCGGCCGCGTGGTTGGCGTTCGAACCCGGCTGGCCGACCTGCACGAGCACCGGCGAGTTCACCGCACCGGCGTCGATCAGCAGCCCGGCGATCTTGACGCCGTCCACATCGGACGTCGTGATCGCCGCGGTGCCGTTGGTCGGCTGCAGCGTCGCCAGGCCGAGGCCGAGCACCACGGTGTCGGGGCGCGTGACGTTCAGCGCCTGGTCGAGGTGGTAGACGCCGGGCGTGACCAGCAGGTTCTTGCCCGCGGCCAGTGCGGCGTTGAGCGTCGCGGCCGAGTCGGACGGGTGCGCGACGTAGAACTCGCTGAGCGAGATCGACTGCCCGGCCGGGGCGCCGTGACCCCAGCTGGTGCCCGAGGAGTTCTGCCGCAGCGCCGGGACGAACACGTTGTAGCTGCCCGAGCCGTCGACGTAGAGGAACGGCTTCTCGCGGACCACCGGCGTCTGGCCGACGACCGTCTCGGGCGGGTTCGGGAACGACGCCGGCGGAGTGCCGGTCGAGCCGACGAACACCATGTTCCACACGCCGCCCTGCCAGCCGCCGAGCTCGCTGTTGCGGGTGAGGAACTGCTGCTGTGAACCGGAAACGGCGACGCCGTCGATCTTGCTGTCGGCGATCAGGCCACCGCTGGCCCAGCCGTCACCGCCGTTCCACAGCTGGATCTGGCTGCCCTTGAGGTGCATCCGCCGGTAGGGCGCGGCCTGCGCGACGGCCCAGCGTTCGACCTGCCCGGCGGGCAGCGTCACCGACAGGTTCTCCGCGGAGCGCCAGAAGTTCTGCGTCGCGTTGCCCTTGTTGGCCGGGTTGTCGCCCTGCTGCAGCCAGTCCGCCTCGACGCGGACGTGGCCGTTCAGGTTGACGTCGTCGGGGGAGAGGCCCAGGCCCGCGACCTGCTCGTAGAAGCCGAGGTTGACGTCGGCGGTGTAGTTCCCGGGCTTGAACAGCACGGCGTAGCGCTCGTTGCCGAACTGGTTGGTGTGCTGCTGGTTCGCCAGCTGCGTCAGCCGGTTCTGGATCGTGGCGGCCGGGGTCGACGGGTCGAACACCGACACGTTCGGGCCGAGGTCCGGGTTGCGCGGATCGGTCGGCGGGATGGTCGTCCCGCCGCCGGTGCCGTGCACGGCGACCTCCCAGAGGGAGTAGCCGTAACCGGTCGCCCGCTGGGTGCCGTTGATCCGCAGGTAGCGGGCCGTGCCGGTGACGGGCACGGTCTGCGTGCCGCCGGTGGAGGTGGTGGTCGAGTACGCCGTGGTCCAGCTGTTCGCATCCGAGGACAGCTGGACGGTGAACGCTTTTGCGTACGCGGCTTCCCACGTGAGCACCACATCGCAGAGTTGCTGCGCGGAACCCAGGTCGACCTGCAGCCATTGCGGGTCGCTGAACACGCTGGACCAGCGCGTTCCGGAGTCGCCGTCGACCGCGGCGGACGCGGGGGTGCCGCCGTTCTCGGTCGAGGACGCGGTCGCGGTGCGGCCCTGCGCGAGGTTCGTGCTGCCGCACGCGGCGGCCTGGGCCGGGGCGGAACCGACCACCACGGCGGTGGTGACCGCGGTGACGAGGGTGGTCGCGAGGACGAGGAGGCGGTGTACGGGGGAGAACGTCGTCGATCTCATCTGCCTGCCTGCTGATCGAGGGGAGACGCCAGGAAGGGACCGCACGGGGAGTGCCGGGCGGCGGCGGACCGGGCGAGCCCCACAGCTCGCGTCGGCATCGGGTGGTGCGACGGGTTCGCGGCCGCCTCATCGCCCCGGCGCCGTGAGCCGGTGGAGCGGTGCCGAGGCGGGTGCGACGGCGCGAACCGGTCAACCCGAAGAGGTGCGTGGTGCGGCGGAGCGATCCCGGGTGGCGGTCACGGAACCGGTTCCGACGGCGGTTCGAAGTTAACAGCGCGCGTGTCGGCGGAGTCAAGGCTCCGGCGCGGATTCGTTCTCCCGGACCAGTGCCGGGCGTGGTCCGCGACCGTCCGGCGCAGCGCCGTTGACATTTTACGGCTCTTTATTTATATCCTGAACTAAGAGCGTGCCGACGGGCGGGACCCACACCCGCGCCGAGGACCACGTGAGCCGATCCGCGCCGGGGCAAGGCCGCCCCGGCGCCGGTTCGCCGTGGAGGTGCCCCATGCAACGCCGCATGCCGAGAACCCGGGTTCTCGCCGTCCTCGTCCTGACCCTGGCCGCCCTGCTCACCGCACCGGTCGCCCAGGCCGCTCCCGTCCTGCTCTCCCAAGGCCGTCCGGTGACGGCGTCCTCGGCCGAGTCCGCCGCCTTCCCGGCTTCCGCCGCGGTCGACGGCGACCCCGGGACGCGCTGGTCCAGCGCGTTCGGCGACCCGCAGACGCTGCAGGTCGACCTCGGCTCCACCCAGCAGCTGTCCCAGGTCGTGCTGAGCTGGGAAGCCGCCTACGCCAAGGCGTTCACGCTCCAGGCGTCCACCGACGGCGCCATCTGGACGTCGCTCTACTCGACCACCACCGCGACCGGCGGCTCGCAGACGCTGAACGTGACCGGCAGCGGCCGGTACGTCCGGCTGACCGGAACCCAGCGCGCGACGCAGTACGGCTACTCGCTCTGGGAGTTCCAGGTCTACGGCGGAGGCGGCACGACCCAGCCCGGTGACGTCCTGCTGTCGTACGGCAAGTCCGGCACGGCGTCCTCCTACCAGGACGACGGCGCGTGCCCCGGCTGCCTCCCGGCGAAGGCGTTCGACCACGACCCGGCCACGCGCTGGGCGACCAGCGCCACCACCGGCTGGGTCGACCCGGGCTGGATCACCGTCGACCTCGGCGCGACCGCGGCCGTGCACCAGGTCGTCCTGCAGTGGGACCCGGCCTACGCGGTCGCCTACCAGCTCCAGGTGTCGAACGACAACGCGAACTGGACGTCGCTCTACTCGACCACCACCGGCAAGGGCTTCAAGGAGACGCTGACCGTCAACGGCAGCGGCCGTTATGTCCGGATGTACGGCACCGCGCGCTCCAACGGCTACGGCTACTCGCTGTGGGGCTTCGACGTCTACGGCACCGGCGGCAACCCGACGACCCCGCCGCCCGCGCCGCCGGCCCCGCACTTCCCGGGCACGCTGGTCTGGAGCGACGAGTTCAACGGCGCCGCGGGCGCGAACCCGGACGCGAGCAAGTGGACGCCCGAGACCGGTCCCGGCGTCAACAACGAGCTCGAGTACTACACGAACAACAACAACGCCAAGCAGGACGGCCGCGGCAACCTCGTCATCCAGGTCCGCCGCGAAACCACTCCAGGCAGCGCGTGCCCGGTCGACCCGATCAGCGGCAGCGGCACCTGCCAGTACACCTCCGGCCGGATCAACACCGCGGGCAAGTTCAGCTTCACCTACGGCCACGTCGAGGCGAACATCAAGGTGTCCGGCACGCAGGGGCTGTGGCCCGCGTTCTGGCTGCTGGGCGCGAACTTCTTCAGCGGCACGCCGTGGCCCAACTGCGGCGAGATCGACATCATGGAGCACGTCGGGAAGTCACCGAACCTGGCCTACTCGACCATCCACGCGCCGGCCTACAACGGCGCCGGCGGCATCGGCGCACCCCTGGACCTCGGTCAGGACGTCTCCGCCGGCTTCCACCGCTTCGGCATGGACTGGGACGCGTCGCACATGACGTTCTCCGTCGACGGCAACGCGTTCGAGACGATCAACCGTGACACCGTCGAGAGCACGCGCGGGCCGTGGGTCTACGACCACCCGTTCTTCCTGATCCTCAACAACGCCATCGGCGGTGACTTCCCCGGGCCGCCGGGAGCGGGGACCGTCCTGCCGCAGGACATGGTCGTGGACTACGTGCGGGTGTACCAATGAGACGGCGGCTCGCGCTGATCACGGGTGCGTCCGTGGTCGCCGGACTGCTCACCGCACCCCTGTTCACCGCCCAGGCGGCACCCACCCTGCTCTCGCAAGGGCACGCGGTGACCGCGTCCTCCACCGAGAACGCCGCCTTCCCGGCTTCGGCCGCGGTCGACGGCGACCCCGGCACCCGGTGGTCGAGCCTGGCGGCCGACCCACAGACCTTGCAGGTCGACCTCGGTTCGTCGCACACGCTGAACCAGGTCGTCCTGCAGTGGGAGGCGGCCTACGCGAAGGCGTTCACGATCCAGGCGTCCACCGACGGCGCCCAGTGGTCCACTGTGTACTCGACGACGACGGGCACCGGCGGCACGCAGACACTGCCGGTGTCGGGCAGCGGCCGGTACGTCCGCCTGACCACGACGCAGCGCGCGACCCAGTGGGGTGTGTCGCTGTGGGAGTTCCAGGTCTTCGGCGACGGTTCGGCCCAGGCGTGCGGCAGCGCGAACGCGGCGCTGCGGCAGCCGTCTTCGGCGTCCAGTGTCCAGTCCGAGGCTTTCCCGGCGTCGGCGGCGTTCGACGGCGACCTGGGCACACGCTGGTCCAGCCTGGCCGCGGACCCGCAGTCGATCCAGGTCGACCTGGGCAGCTCACGACCGGTCTGCGGCGTCGACCTGACGTGGGAAGCGGCGTACGCGAGCGCGTACACGATCCAGCTGTCCACGAACGGCTCGACGTGGACGACGGCGGCGACCGTGACCGGCGCGGGCGGCACCGAGCACCCGGCCGTGTCCGGCACGGCTCGCTATGTCCGGCTGAACGCGACCGCGCGGGCGACCCAGTGGGGGATCTCGCTGTGGGAGTTCGCGGTGCACACGTCCGACAGCGCACCGCCGACAACCACGCCCACGAACCCGGGTGGCTGTCCGTGGGTGGGCTCCACCGCGCCGGTCGCCGACCGCGTGAACCAGCTGATGGCGGCGATGACGGCGCAGCAGAAGATCAAGGTGCTGCACGGCAACGGCGCGACCGGGCCGTACATCGGCAACACCGACGCCGTGCCGGAGCTGTGCATCCCGGCGCTCGGCCTGCAGGACGGGCCGGCCGGGGTCGGTGACGGCCTCGACGGCGTCACCCAGTTCCCGGCACCGGTGTCGGCCGCCGCGACCTGGGACACCGGGCTGATGAACCGGTACGGCACGGCGATGGGCGCCGAGTTCGCGGGCAAGGGTGTCGACATCGCCCTCGGCCCGACGATCAACCTGGTCCGCGACCCGCGCTGGGGCCGCAACTTCGAGACCTACAGCGAGGACCCGTACCTCGCCGGCGCGGCCGGGACCTCGACGATCCAGGGCATCCAGAGCCAGGGCGTGATGGCGCAGGCCAAGCACGCGGCCGCCTACAACGTCGAGGCCGGGGCGTCCCGCGGGACGCCGTCGGACAACGTCATCATCGACGACCGGACCCTGCACGAGCTGTACCTGCCGGCGTTCCAGCAGGTGGCGAGCCAGGGCCAGGTCGCGTCGATGATGTGCGCCTACAACCAGATCAACGGCGTTCCGGCGTGTCAGAACAGCGGCGTGCTCACCACGGCGATCAAGCAGGACGCCGGGTGGGGCGGCTTCGTCGGCTCCGACTGGGGCTCGGCGACCGGCGGCCCGCGGCAGCTGGCCAACGGCGGGCTCGACATGGAGATGCCCGGCGGCGCGTTCTTCGGCCAGGGGCTGCTCGACGCCGTCTCGCGCGGTGAGGTCACGCAGGCGCGCGTCGACGACATGGTCCGGCGGGTGCTGACGCAGATGGTCAAGTTCGGCGTGTTCGACCGGGCCCGGCGGGGCACGCCTGCCTCCGTGGTGACCAACGCGGCGAACGTCGCGACCGCGCGGGACGTCGCGGCGGCCGGGTCGGTGCTGCTGAAGAACACCGGCGTCCTGCCCTTGACTGCATCGACGAAATCGATCGCGCTGTCCGGCGGTGACGGGATCGACCCGCAGAACATCGGCGGCGGCAGTGCCAAGGTCAACCCGTCACCGGCGTCGGTGAACCCGATCAACGGCATCAAGGCGCGGGCCGGGGCCGGCGTCACGGTGTCCTATGTGGACGGCGCGGGTGAGCACGTCCAGACGCCGAACATCCCGGGCGCGGTGGCGGCGGCTCGCACCGCGGACGTCGCGATCGTGTTCGCCAGCTACGGCGAGTCCGAGACCCAGGACCTCGACACGATCGACCTGCAGAACCAGCAGAACGACCTGATCGACGCGGTCGCCTCGGCCAACCCGCGCACGATCGTCGTCCTCAACACGGGGTCCGCGGTGACCATGCCGTGGCTGTCGAAGGCCGCCGCGGTCATCGAGGGCTGGTACCCCGGCCAGGAGAACGGCAACGCGCTCGCGTCGCTGCTCTTCGGCGACGTCAACCCGTCGGGCAAGCTGCCGGTCAGCTTCCCGAAGCAGCTCGCCGACCTGCCCACGGCGAACGTCCAGCAGTTCCCGGGCGCCAACGACCGGATCGAGTACTCCGAAGGCCTCAACGTCGGCTACCGGTGGTACGACAGCCGGAACGTCGAGCCGCTGTTCCCGTTCGGCTACGGCCTGTCGTACACGACGTTCGGGTTCTCGAACCTGGTCGTCACACCGCAGGGTACGAACGGCACGGCCACCGTGACGGCCACGGTGACCAACACCGGCACCCGCGCGGGCGCCGACGTCGTCCAGCTCTACGTCGGGCAGCCCACCGGGAACGGCGAGCCGCCCAAACAACTGAAGGGATTCAAGAAGGTCCAGCTCAATCCCGGGCAGAGCCAGCAGGTGTCGTTCCCGCTCACGCCGCGGGACCTCGCGCACTGGACCGGGTCGTGGACGACGAACGCGGGCCAGTACCGGGTCTACCTCGGTGATTCCTCGCGCAACGTCCCGTTGTCGGCGGCGCTGACCGTCTCCTGAGTCGACTCCCGGATCACCAGGGACGTCGGGACGATCAGCGGCTCGTCCGGCTGGGGTGCCCCACCCAGCTGGGCGAGCAGCTGCCGGGCCGCCGTCTCGCCCATCTGCCGCAGCGGCTGGCGGATCGTGGTCAGCGGCGGCTGGGTGTGCGCGGCCAGGGGGATGTCGTCGAAACCGACGACGGCGACGTCTTCGGGCACCGCTCGCCCGGCCTTCCGCAGCCCGGCCAGCACGCCGGCCGCGGTGAGGTCGTTGTGGGCGAAGACGGCGTCGAACTCCGGGCCGGTGGCCAGGAGCTGGAGAATCGCCGCCTCGCCGCTTTCGCTGGTGAAATCGCCTTCGATGACCAAGTTCGAATCCAGTACCAGACCGGCTTCGCGGATCACGTCGCGGAAGCCGTTGAGCCGGTCGCCCGTGCAGCCGAAGTCACGCGGGCCGGTGACGGTGGCGAGCCGGGTGCGGCCGGTTTCGAGCAGGTGACGGGCCGCGGCCGCACCGCCCTGCCGGTTGTCCGTGCCCACCGACGGGAACGCGGGCCGCCGGCCGCGGTCGTCGATCACCACCACCGGCAGCCCGGAGTCGTGCAGCACGCGCAGGTGCCGCACGGCGTCCGGCGGTTCGACGAGCAGCAGCCCGTCGAACGCCTTCGCCGACACCTGCCGGGAGAACTCGTCGAGGGAGTCCGCGCCGCGATTGGCCGTGGACAACAGCAGGCCGTAGCCCTTGGCTTCCACGACGTCGGCGACGCCCTGCAGCACCTCGCCCATCCACGGCCAGGTCAGCCCGGGCACCAGCATCCCGACCGTGCGGGTGACGCCGCGGGCGAGCCCGACCGCGCCGGCGCTCGGGATGTACCCGGTCGCCGCGATGACCTCGCGCACCCGGATCGCGGTCGCCGCGTCCACATCGGCCTTGTTGTTGAGCACCCTCGACACGGTCGTCTTGCTCACCCGCGCGCGGCGGGCGACCTCGGCGATCGTGACGCGCATCCGTCCTCCCGGGGAGCCGAGACCTGTGGTGCCAAGGTACTCGTTCCGGGGCCCGCCGCGAGGAGTGCGAGATCGATCAAGTCCGGACAGAAACCCGCGTGAGGCTCGCGTCGCCGCTTCGCCAGGCTGTCCGGACCGCCACGTACCGGGCCGGCCCGGTGCTCGCCGCCTGGTAGGTACGGCCGTCGACGCTGGTTTCGATGCTCGCCTTGGGGCGGCGCCCGGGTGTCCAGGCCAGTTCGACCGCGGAAACCGCCGTCACCGCCCCGAGATCGACGACCATCCGGCCGTCCGGGCCGGGCCGCCAGGCCGTCGCCGGGTCGTCGTCGACGGCCGCCGCCGGGCTCGACATGCCGGGCGGCAGGGGTTCCGCCGGGAAGGTGGTCCGGCCGAGCGCGAGGTCGGCCAGGGGGTACGGCCGGACGTCGCCGAAGACGACCGGCACGGTCCGGCGCGGCGGCAGCACCACCGGTCGCGGCCGGCCGCCGTCCGGCGTCACCGTGACGAGCACCGGGAGGAACCCGGACGGCGCGGTGAGGTCGACGCGGCTCGCGTCGCGCACGACGGCCTTCAGCCCGGCCGGGCCCCGCACGGTGAACCGCGGGGGTTCGATGCGGCCTTCCGCCGCGGCCAGGGCGTAGGAGACGTCGGTGCCTGTCCTGGTGACGGTCTGCTCGCCGCGGTACACCCGGTACGCGCCGCCGTCCTGCGGGAGGGCGGCCGTGCCGTTCGCCGCGGTGCCCGAAAGGTTGAGCAGCACGAGGAAGCCGTCGGTGACGGTCGCCCGGACCGCGGCGGCGCCCGTGGTGACGCGGGTGCGGGCCGGTCTGCCGGGCGCCGGGTACAGCTCGGCGAGCAAGGGCGCGGCGGGGCCGTCGGAGAGCGTGACGCGGTCGCCGGTGACGGTGATCGGGTTCGGGCTGTCGACGAGGATCCCGGCCCGGCCGTCGATGTCCAGCCAGCCTTTCGTGCTGCTCAACGCGGGCACGGGGTAGGACGCCACGGGCGTCCAGGTCATGCCGTCCGGGGAGGTCTCGACGCGGTACTTGCGGCCCGCCGCCGCTTCCCAGCTCAGCTTGACGTGGTCGAACGTCTGCGGCGCGCCGAGGTCGATCGCGAGCCAGCTGTCCGCTCGTGGCCGGTCCGATGTGGACACCGCCCAGCGCGTGGCCGCGTTCCCGTCGTTCGCGTACTTGGCCTCCTTGCCCGGGGCCGCCGACGAGGCCGTCGCCGTCCCGGCCGGCGCGAGGTCCGGGCCGTCGCCGTCGCGGACCTCCAGGGCCCAGATCGAATAGCCGTACTGGGGGTCCGGCTGGACGCCGAGCATGCGGACGTGCCGGGCGGTGACCGGGGCGAACGTCAGGTCGTCGGTCCGGGCGCCGGTGGGCGCGGCCTGGGCCTCGAGCGTGACCTTCCCTTCGGCGGCGGTGTAGGTGCGGTCGCCGTCGAGGCCGGGGACGCCCGGCATGGTGAGGTTGTAGACGTTCAGCACGCCTTCGCTCTCGGCGACCCCGGTGCTGGCGTACACGGCCGCACCGGTCGGGAGCGTGGCGAGCGCGGCGTACCCGGCGTCGAAACGCAGGACGCCGACGGTGCCGTCGAAGCCGTCGCGGACCTCGGCGTAGGTGGTGGCGTGCCGTTCCTTCACCGCGATGTTCGTGGCCGGGAGCAGCATGGGGTTGGCACCGCCGAGCACGAAGAGCCAGTCGTCGTGGTGCGGCTGCCAGGCGAACTTGACGAAGCCGGGCTTGGTGACCGTCGCGGCCCAGGCGGCGGGGGAGCGGTGGGCGAGAAGCCCGGGCGCGGCGCCGAAGTCGGCCACCCCGGCGGCGTGGGTGTCGAACTCCGTCTCGGTCGCCGGCTTGACGGGGCCGCCGTGCTGGGCGCGCCACTCGTGGAGCAGGTAGCTGATGGCGAGTTCGGCGCGGGCTTCCGGCTCGTACTTCGGTTCGCCGGAGAACTTCGTGATCCGGTCGGCGGGCGCGTAGGCCTGGTAGGGCTCGAGCCGCGCGGCGAGGTCGGCCTCCGCGCGGGCGGCGTGGCGGTCGCCGAGCACCTGGGCGCGGAAGGCGAGCGGGATGACGTCGCGGCCGTAGAGGTGCTCGCGGTCGGCGACCATCGGCATCAGCGGCTCGCCGGCGTCGCTGGTCATCAGCAGCATGGTGCGCCAGAGCAGCTCGCCGTTCGGCTGGGCGGTGAGGACTTCGGGCAGCGGGGCGCCGGCCGCGAGGAAGTGCATCGAGTTGCGGCCGGAGGTGCGCCAGAGCTCTTCCTGGTAGTGCGGGCCGAAGGAACCGTGGTTCTCGACGAGGAAGGTGTCGTAGAGGTTGGTGGCGGTGTTCGCGCTGATCGGGCGGCCGTCGACGAGCCGCGGGTTGGCGAGGTCGGCGGCCGGCAGCCCGGTCTCGTTGCGGCTCCACGCGCCGAAGGCATCGCGCCACGCCGGGGCGCGCGGGTCGTTCGGGGCCCACGCGAGCGCGGGGGCGAGCGACTGGGCGTAGACGCCCATCTCTTCGAGCTTGGTGTCCCCGACGAAGCCGCCCTTCAGGCCGTTGGGCGTCCAGTCGCCGGAAGTCGGATCGTCCTGGGTGCCGAGGGCGGCGGTGTAGGCGGCCTGTTCGGTGGTGATCCGCTCGACGTTGCGTCTGGTCGCGTCGTCGAGGTCCGTCCACAGCAGACGGGCGGCGAGCAGGAAGTACGACTGGAACGTGGTGTCGAAGAACAGCTTCCGGCCCCACTCGGTGCCGCCGGTGAGCAGGTTCGACGCGGCGAAGTGCTTGATGGTGGCGAGGGTGTGGCCCTTGAGGGTCTCTTGGCTGACGCCGGCGACTTCGGCGTCGTAGCCGGGGCGGGTCAGCAGGAGGGCGTTGCCGAGCACGACGGCGAAGGTGAAGTCCTTCGCGGGGTAGATCCCAGCCGCGGCGTCGAACTGCTGCTCGGCCCAGCGGGTGTGCCGGAGCAGGACGCGCAGGTAGGTGGCGGCGACGGCGTCCGGCGGTCCGCTGGGTGCCGTACCGCTCGCCGCGCCCCCGTTCGTCGCTGCCGCCGCGACGCCCGGCAGCAGTCCCGAGGCCAGGAGGGCCGCGGCGCCGCCCGCGCCCAGGAGGGCTTTCCGCCGGTTCAACTCACCCATGGTCCGGTCTCCGCTCACTGACAACCTTGTCATCGCGGATTCTGTGACGCTCCGCCGCGGCGAGGCAAGCCCGGCGGCGGATCCCGTCCGGTTTCGGACAAGGCCGGAGTAATTCGTATAACGACCTATACCTCGGGCGATGAGTCGCTCCCGCCCGCGAGCCGGTGGGAGCAATCTCACCGCGGCCCGCGGCACCCGCCGTGTTGAGATGACAACGTGATCACGGACCCCGGCGTCTTCCTCCTCCTCGTCCTGGCCGGGGTCGGTGCCGGCCTGACCGGGGCCATCGCCGGGCTGGCCTCGCTCGTCTCCTACCCCGCCCTGCTCGCCGCGGGGCTCCCGCCCGTCACCGCCAACATCACCAACACCGTCGCCATGCTCGGCACCACCGCCGGTGGCGCCGCCGGCGCGCGGCCGGAGCTCGCGGGCCAGCGGCAGAAGATCGTCCCGCTCTGCGTCATCACCACCGGCGGCGGCGCGTGCGGCGGGCTGGTCCTGCTCCTGACCCCGTCCGACGCCTTCACCGCGATCGTCCCGTGGCTGATCGGCGGTGCCTCGATCGTCCTGATGGCGGGTCCGCGCCTGCGCCGGCTGGCCGAAGGCGCCGAGCACCACGGCCTGCGCCCGGCCACCGGCGTCGCCGCCTTCTTCATCGGCATCTACGGCGGCTACTTCGGTGCCGCGGCCGGTGTGCTCATGCTCGCCCTGCTCGTCTCCGTGTGGAGCCAGCCGCTCGCCCGGACGAACGCCGCGAAGAACCTGGTCACCGGCTCGGCTAACCTGCTCGCCGCGGTCGTCTTCGCCATCACGGGCAAGGTCGTCTGGACGGCCGCCCTCGCCGTCTGCCTCGGCTCCCTCGGCGGTGCGTGGCTGGGCTCGACGCTCGTGCGCCACCTGCCCGCCACGCCGCTGCGCATCGGGATCGGCGTCGCCGGCCTCGGACTCGCGGCGGTGCTGGCGTTCTCCTGAAAACAGGGCATGATCGGCGGGGTATCGGCGAGCAGGAGACCAGATGAGCATTGTCGGGACCAGGGTGGTCCGCCAGGAGGATCAGAGCCTGATCACCGCGGGTGGCACCTACGTGGACGATCTGCGGGAGGAAGCGCTTTCCGGCGCCGCGCATGCGGTGTTCGTGCGCAGCCCCGTCGCGCACGCGCGGATCGAAAGCATCGATGTCAGCGAGGCGAAGGCGGCGCCGGGGGTGCTCGGCGTGTTCACCGCCGCCGACCTCGGCCTCGACCCGCACGCCGCGGGGCCGGTGAAGGAACCGTGGCTGGCCGACGGCGTGGTGCGCTACGTCGGCGAGCCCGTCGCGCTCGTCCTCACCGAGGAGCGATACCAGCTGGCCGACGCGGCCGAGCTGGTCGACATCGACTACGACCCCCTCGGCGCCGTCGCGAGCATCGACGCGGCACTGGCGGACGAGACGCTGCTGTACCCCGAGACCGGCAGCAACGTCGTGCAGGTCAACGGGGCGAAGGAGTTCGACGACGGGATCTTCGCGGACTGCGACGTGGTCGTCTCGACGACCATCGTCAACCAGCGCGTCGCGCCCGCGCCGCTGGAGGTCCGCGGCGCGTCGTGCGCTTGGGGCGACGACGGCAGGCTGACGGTCTGGCTTTCCACGCAGAACGCCCAGATCGCCCGCACGCAGGTGGCCATGAGCCTCGGCGTCGGCGAAGAAAAGGTGCGCGTCATCGCCCCGGACGTCGGTGGCGGGTTCGGCGCGAAGATCGGCGCGGACCCCGAGGCGACCGTCCTCGGCTGGGCCGCCAAGGAGATCGGCCGGCCGGTCCGCTGGGTCGAGTCGCGCAGCGAGAACCTCACGTCGATGACGCACGGCCGCGCGCAGCAGAACACCGTGACCGTCGGCGGCAAGCGTGACGGCACCGTCCTCGCGTACCGCCTCGACGTCATCCAGGACGCCGGCGCGTACCCGCGGACGCTGTTCCTGCCGACGCTGACCGAGCTGATGGCCGTCGGCGTGTACCGGTTCCCGAAGGTGGAGACGCGCAGCCGCGCCGTCGTCACGAACACGACGCCGATCGCGGCCTACCGCGGTGCGGGCCGCCCGGAGGCGACGGCCGCGCTCGAACGGGCAATGGACCGCTTCGCCGCCGAACTCGGGCTCGACCCGGCCGAGGTCCGCCGGGTCAACTTCATCCGGCCCGAGGAGTTCCCGTACCAGACGCCGACGGGCGCGTCCTACGACACGGGCGAGTACGCGGCGGCCCTGGACAAGGCCCTCGAAACCGCCGGTTACGCCGAACTGCGCGCCGAACAGAAGCGGCGGCGCGAAGCCGGCGACCCGATCGAGCTCGGCCTCGGGATCGCGACCTACGTCGAGATCACCGGCGGCGACTCCGGCGGGGAGAGCGGCCGCGTCGACATCCACCCGGACGGCTCCGTCGTCGCGTGGACCGGCAGTTCGCCGCACGGGCAGGGCCTCGGGACGTCGCTGGCGATGCTCCTGTCCGACCAGCTCGGCGTGCCGCTGGACAAGATCACCGTCCGCCACGGCGACACCGACGAGGTGCCCAAGGCCGTCGGCACGTTCGGTTCCCGGTCGTTGCAGCTGGGCGGCTCGGCGATCCGGCAGGCCGCCGACGAGGTGATCGCGCAAGCCCGTGAACTGGCCGCCGAGCTGCTGGAAGCCGCCCCGGACGACCTGGAGCTGGACGCCGAGCGCGGCGTCTGGCAGGTCCGCGGCGCGCCGTCGAGCTCGGTGCTGAGCTGGGCGCAGGTCGCCGAGACGGCCGCCCAGGGCAAGCTCACCGCCGACGTCTGGTTCGGCGGTGGCAAGCCGACGTTCCCGTTCGGCGCGCACCTCGCCGTCGTCGAAGTCGACACGGAGACCGGCAAGGTCGAGCTGCGGCGGATCGTCGCCGTCGACGACGCCGGCCCGATCGTCAACCCGCTGACCTTCCGCGGGCAGCGTCACGGCGGGCTCGGGCAGGGCGCCGCGCAGGCGCTGATGGAAGTCGTCACCTACGACGAAGACGGCAACCCGACGACCGCGACGCTGGCGGACTACTCGTTCATCACGGCCGTCGAGCTGCCGGACTTCGAACTGGTCGACATGGCCACCCCGACCGACCGGAACCTGCTGGGCGTCAAGGGGATCGGGGAAGCGGCGACGATCGGCTCGACGCCCGCGGTGCACAACGCCGTGGTGGACGCGCTGGCCGAGCGCGGCGTCAAGCACCTGGACATGCCCACGACCCCGATCCGGGTCTGGGCCGCACTCGAAGAAGCTCGGAAGGGAAACGCGCGGTGAAGGTTTCGATCGAGGTCAACGGGCGGCCGGTGGCCGAGGAGGTGCCGGACCGGACGTTGCTGGTGCACTTCCTGCGCGACACCGCCGGGCTCACCGGCACGAACATCGGGTGCGACACGACCTCCTGCGGCGCCTGCACGGTGCTGCTCGACGGCGAGTCGGTCAAGTCCTGCACGGTGCTGGCCGCGCAGGCCGACGGCCACGCCGTCACGACCGTCGAAGGACTGTCCTCTTCAGAGGGTTCGCTGCACCCCGTGCAGCAGGCCTTCCGCGAGCAGCACGGCCTGCAGTGCGGGTTCTGCACACCGGGGATGATCATGGCGTCGGTGTCGCTGCTGGCCGACAACCCCAAGCCGTCGCGCGACGAGGTGCGGGCCGGGCTCGAGGGCAACCTCTGCCGCTGCACCGGTTACCACAACATCGTGAGCGCCGTGATCGACGCTTCGGGGCAGGAGGTGGACCGGTGATCCCCGCCGAATTCCGCTACGAGCGCGTGTCCACAGTGGACGAGGCAGTGGCGCGGCTGTCGTCTTTGGGCGACGAAGCGAAGGTCCTCGCCGGCGGGCATTCCCTGCTGCCGCTGATGAAGCTGCGGCTGGCCGCGCCGGAGTACCTGATCGACATCGGGCCGGTCGACGAGCTGCGGTACGTCCGCCTCGACGGCGACGAGGTCGTGATCGGCGCTTTGTCCCGGTACAGCGACCTTTCGCGGGACCCGGTGCTGCGGGAGCACGCACCGCTGCTGGCCCACGTGTCCGGCGAGGTCGGCGACCGGCAGGTCCGCCACCGCGGCACGATCGGCGGGTCGCTGGTCCACGCGGACTCCGCGGCGGACCTGCCCGCGGCGGTGCTGGCATCGGACGCGGTGCTGGTCGCGCGCGGCCCGGCGGGGGAGCGGCGCATCCCGGCGTCGGAGTTCTTCCTCGGCCCGTTCACGACGCCGCTGGAGCCGGACGAGCTGCTGACGGAGATCCGCCTGCCGGCCCAGACCGGCCAGGAGTGGGCCTTCCAGAAGTTCACCCGCCGCGCGATCGACTGGGCGATGGTGGGGGTGGCCGTCGTCGGCGGCCGCGTCGGCCTGGTGAACATGGGCGGAGTCCCACTGCGAGCGACGGCGACCGAAGAGGCTTTGGCTTCGGGCGCCTCCATCGCTGCCGCGGCCGACTTGGCGTCGGAGGGAACTTCGCCGCCGGACGAGCCCCACGCGACGGCGGAATACCGCCGTCACCTGGCGCGGGTGCTCACCCGGCGGGCCCTGACCCGCTGACCCGTTGCCGCGATCACCGGCGTCTCGCCGGCGCCGGTGATCGCGACGGCCGATTCCCGCGAGCCTTCTTCGCGCGGCAGCGGCAGGATCGAAGGCGTGAAGACGGAAACCCTTGCGCACACGCCCATCGAGCCCGGCATCCTGTACTTCGGTACCCCGGTCGTCCTGATCTCCAGCGAGAACGAGGACGGCTCGGCGAACCTCGCACCGATGTCATCGGCGTTCTGGCTCGGCTGGCGCGCGATGCTCGGGCTCGGCGCCCGCTCCAAGACGGCCCAGAACCTGCTGCGCACGCGGGAGTGCGTATTGAACCTGCCTTCCGATTCGCTCGCCGCGGCTGTCGATCGGTTGGCCATGACGACGGGTTCGGATCCGGTTCCTCCGGGGAAGGTTTCGCGCGGTTACTTCCATGTCGCGGACAAGTTTTCGCGGGCGGGGTTGACCGCTGTTCCTTCCGAGACCGTTTCTCCTCCTCGGGTTGGTGAGTGTCCCGTGGTCATGGAGGCTGTTGTCGAGGCTGTGCATCCTGTTGCCGATGAGGATCCTTCGCAGCGTGGGGGGATTTTGGCCTTCGAGGTTCGGGTTCAGCGGGTGTTCGTTCATGACGAGATTCGGGTTGCTGGGAGTCCGGATCACATCGATCCTGATGCCTGGCGGCCTTTGATCATGTCTTTTCAGAAGCTTTATGGTTTGGGGTCGCAGGTTCATCCTTCTACTTTGGCTCGGATTCCTGAGCGGATGTATCGGGGGCCTGATATTGAGCGGGCTCGTGCGGTTTCTGCTTCTTGAGGCTGATTTTTCAAGATGCGGCTTCGCCGGGGCGTAGGAAATCGGCGCTTCCCGTTGTCGCCTGCCGCTCGGTGCGAGAGCGCCGATTCCCTACGCAACGGTGCCCCTGCCGGAGTTCATAGTGGATCACCCGGTCGTGTGATGAACATCCGTTCGTCTGCCGGTAATCTTGGTGTGTGGACAGCGAAGCGGTGTGGAAAGCAGAAGCGGTGGCCCTGGCCGACCGCATCTCCACCCTGCTCGCCGTCGCTCGGTCTACTGAAGCTGAGATCGGTTCTGTGCTGGCGGAAATCGAGTCGCGCGGTGTCATGGAGCTGTTCGGATACCGCTCTGTTGCACGGCTGTTCGAGCACCTTGCTGATGTCCCCAAAGCTGCCGCCGAGAACGTGGTCAAGCGAGCCCGAGCCCTCACCTCCAGCCACAATCTCGACGGCACCCCGATCCCCGCTGTCGCTCCCGCCACCGGCGCTGCCGCGTTGGACGGTCGGTTGAGCACCCCGATGATCGACACCATCGTCGGCGTCATGGCCCAGGTCCTGCCCGAGCACCGCGATGAGGCCGAGCGGCACCTGCTGTCGTTCGCCGAAGACGCCGGACACAAGCAGGTCGCCGCCCTCGGGACACGCATCCTGGCCCACCTCGATCCCGACGGCCAAGCCCCCGACGAGACCGAACCCGCCACACCCAGCCGCGAACTGTCGTTGCGCCGCAAAAGAACCGGGGTCTGGGAACTTCAGGGCCGTTTCGACGACGAAACCGGCACCCGCGCCAGCGCCCTCCTCGACTCTCTCGCGCAACGCCGCACCACCGACGAAGGCCCCGACCTCCGTTCCCCGCAGGAACGTTACGGTGATGCGTTCTCCGACGCGATCGACTTGGCCCTCAACTCCCCAGACCTGCCCATGCAGGCCGGCGAACGAGCCCACGTCATGGTCGCAGTCTCGCTGCAAGACCTGAAGTCTGGTGTCGGCCGGGCCATCCTCGGCGACCTCGGCACGATATCGGCGGCCGAAGCCCGGATCCACGCCTGCGACTGCAAGCTCATCCCCGCAGTACTGGGGACGAAGAGCGAACCTCTCGACCTGGGTCACCAGCGACGCTTGATCTCCACGCCGCTGCGCCACGCGCTGTACCTGCGCGACCGCGGCTGCGCGTTCCCCGGCTGTCATCGCCCACCGCGGCACTGTCAGGGTCACCACGTCCGCCATTGGGCCGGCGGCGGGCCGACGGAACTGGGCAACCTGGTCCTGATGTGCGCCCACCATCACCGACTCCTGCACCGCTCCGGCTGGCAAGTCCGCATAGCCGCCGACGGGTTGCCCGAGTTCCTGCCACCGGTGTTCCTGGACAAACGCCGAAAACCCAGGCGCAACAACCTGCACCAACCACTGCCGTTCGCGGCGTGAACAACCGAACATGGGAAAGGCCCGCAGCCACCGGCTACGGGCCTACACCCGCGCCTTCGATCTTCGCTACCTGCACACTCCCGCCGCGACCAAGCTCCGAGCAGCGTCGAAGCCCTGCAAGCTGCCTGCACACGTGCCACTTCTCCGAATTGGCGCGACCGCCGTCCCGTACTTCTGGAACCTGACCGCGTCCGGCTACGGCAACTCGTTCTACGCCGCCGCCGTGCAGTCCGGGACGCAGGACTGGAAGGCGTGGCTTGCCGATCTCGATCCAGACCTGATCGCCGCATCCCGCGTTCCGCACGTGGCTGCCGCACCTCGAGCTCCACCCTGAGCATCGCCCGGCTCCGCATTCCGAGCCCTGCGCGGGTCTACTGCTCAAGGTTCTGCGCGAGCCTTCCGCGCCTTCAGTCCGCGTAGGCGCCATTCCCAAGCGCTCGCGTCGCGCTGAAGCCCCCGGCGTTGCCCTCACCAGCCGTACTCCCGGTTGCCGGTCGTCTTTCATTGTCGAAGCACCGGTCGCGGGCCGCTCGAAGCCGCTGGGCCGTGCGCTTCTCGGCCGCTACCCCATCAGCCCGCCCTGGCCTGAGCCCGCCGGCCGAGCCGGCCGGCACCGCCCGGGCCCTCGAAAGCCGCCCCTCGGACCCACCTCAAGTCGCGTCCAGCTGGCTGAGCAGCGGTGCCAATGTCTTGATCCCCGCCGTCACCGCTTCGCGGCCCTTCGCCGAACTCACCAGCGGCTGCTCCGTCATCAGCACCACGACATACCGCCCACCCACGACCCCGGTCGTGTTCAACACCAATGCGTTGCGCAGGATCATCCACCCCTGCTTGATCTGCCACGAACGCCCCGGCAAGCCGTCGGGGATGCCGAAATACTGGTCCCACCCGTCATCCGCCGGGTTGCGTGCATTGCCCAAGGCCGCCAGCAACGGCGCTGCCACCTCGTCCGGGACCTCGTCCTGCAAATACTCGTACGTCGCCACCACGTCGCTTGCGCTGGTGCGTGCCATTCCCCACTGGGTCGGGTCCTCGGGCGGTGTCGTGTGCGCAAGCCCGAGCAACGCCGCCGTGCGGGTCACTATCGCGTTGCCGCCGTTCTGCTCCCAGAACGCCGAGGCGATCGCGTCGTTGCTGCCCTCCAGCATGTCCGTCAGGTCCTCGACCGTGTCCGCGTCCGGCAGCGCCCAGCCTCCGTTCGACCGGACCTCGTCGATCGCGATCAGGAGCTTGACCACAGAGGCCGTGTAGTACGGGCGGTCCGCGTCCACGGACGCCAGCTCCTTGCCCGACTCGCGGTCGTACAGGACGAATCCGACACTCGTGCCGCGCGACGCCGCCGTCACCGCGTCGGTCACCTCGCTCGCCACCGACGACAGATCCGGGTACGGGACCTCGGACGTCGAGGCCACCGGACTCACCGCCGTGTCGTCGGGAGAGTCGGGAGAGTCGGGAGAATCGAGGGAATTCGAAGCAGCCGGCGGGGCCGACGTCACCGCCACCGCCGTCACCCGGTGCCCCTCGGCCGCGACCACCGCGCCGGCCGTCAGCACGGCCGCCGCCAGGCCCGCGCTCGCCAACGTCCACCGGATCCGTCTTCCCATGCCTGGTCAACGTCCCGCGTTCCCGGATCGACCTGTCGTTTCGCTGTGTCTTGCTGTGGGAATACTGTGGCCGCCGCCGGGCGTAGGTCATGGTGTGAGCGACTTGAAGATTCTGGTGGTGGGCGCCGGCGCGACCGGTGGGTACTTCGGCGGACGGCTGCTGCAGGCGGACCGCGACGTCACCTTTCTCGTACGGCCGGGCCGGGCGAAACTGCTCCGGGACCGCGGCCTGCGCATCACCGGCCTTGGTGAAGAGACCGTTCTCGCGCCGCGGCTCGTCGAGACCGGGACCCTCGACGAGACCTACGACCTCGTGCTGGTGGCCGTCAAGGCGACCGGCCTGGCCTTGGCCATCGACGATTTCGCCCCCGCGGTCGGCCCGGAAACGCTGATTCTCCCGTTCCTCAACGGGCTCGCGCACATCGACGCCCTCGACGCGCGGTTCGGCAAGGACGCGGTGCTCGGCGGGGTCGCCAAGGTGCAGACGACGATCGACGACGACGGCGCCATCCGGCGGCTCGGCCCGTTGCAGAGCCTGGCCTACGGGGCCCGCACCGATCCCGCGCCCGGCAAGCTCGCGGACGTCGACGCCGCGCTGAAGGACGCCGGGTTCTCCGCCGCCCTGGACGAGCGGATCACCGAATCGATGTGGTCGAAATGGGTGTTCATCGCCGCGATCGGTGCGGTGAACAGCCTGATGCGCGGCACGATCGGCGATGTCGTCGCCGTCCCCGGCGGCACGGAGTTCGCCGAAGCCGTCGTGGCCGAAGCCGCCGCTGTCGCCGAGGCCGCCGGGTACCCGCTGCCCGCCGCCGACCTCGCGGCCACCCGCAAGACTGTCACCGACCCCGGGATGGGTGGATCTTCGCTGTACCGGGATCTGCTCGGCGGTCACCCGGTCGAGGGGGACCAGATCTTCGGTGACCTCACCGCGCGTGCCCGTGAACTGGGCGTTTCGGTGCCGCTGCTCGATCTCGTCACCCTGCAGTTGCGCGTTCACCAGCACCGCATCGGGTGACGTGATCACCGAGCGCGCTTTGCCCGCACAGGCCGGTGATCGTGGTCTTTCGGGCACCCGCGTGGCGGCGCCGACGCCGGGTTCTCGGGCACTGCTAACCTTCGGCAGGAAAGTTGCTTGAGGGTTTGACAAAGAAGCAGCGAGGGGAAATGGCGGACAGGTTCGAGTTCGTCCTCGAGGTCGTCGAAGCCCTCGTCGTCGGCCGGGCGACCGGTGGCGACGTCCGGCGCTACCCGTTGCGCGCGGGCAACCTCCCGGCGGACCCGGTGCGGTTCGTCGGAGTCGCGCGCCAGGTCTACGACGCGCTCGAGGAGCGACGGCTTTCGGTGTCGGGCGAGCTGCACCCCGGGGTGCGCACGGCGTTCGAGCTGCTGGCCGAGCCGCGCGTTTCGGTTGCGGTGAGCGGGATCGACGGCCTCGGCGCCGACGTCGCCGTGCTGGTGGTCACCGACGGCGCCCAGGCGCTCGGCATCACCCAGGCCGCGGACACGGACGAGCTGCTGTTCTCGCTGTTCGCCGACGAGGACCTGGTCGAGGTCGTCACCGGCGTGCTGCCCCCGGCTCCGGCCGCGACGACCGGCAAGCACGTCGTGCACCGCGCCGCCGGACGCGAGGTCTCGGCCATGGCGGCGAAGCGGATCGCGGACGCCGAATTCGACGAAGAAGAGACCGACGCCTTCGGCATGATCGAGGTCAAGGCCGTGGTGCGGCCGGGCCGCCGCCCGCCGGCGCCGAAGCCGTCGGACGTCGCGGTGCTCGAACGCGTGCTGGCCGAACCGCGGCTGGGCGGCGGCCACATCGCCGTCACCGCGCAGGGCCGGCGCGGCGAGCGCCTCGCGGGCGAACCGCTGAGCTGGCTGGACACCGCCGACGGCCGCTACCTGGTGCACACCAAGACCGGCGAGTCGGGCGAGCTGACGGCGGAGTACGTCCCCGCCGGGCGCGCCGACCTCGCGCGCGCGATCCGCGACGCGATCGCCGCCGTCTACTGAGCGGGAAGGGAAGACAGTCCTGATGACCGACGACACGGCGATGGCCGCCGAGGTTCTTCAGCCGGCGTTACAGGCGCAGACCGCGACCGAACCCGCGCAGAAGGCGCTGCTCGCGGCCCGGGTCGGCCTGGCGGGCGGTGAGCTGAAGCGGCTCGCGCAGTCCGGCGGCTTCGCCATCGACGACACCACGGGCAACCAGCTGATCGAGGCCCTCGAAGGCGTCCTCGAGTCCCTGGAGCGGCGCTGGGCCAACCTCCAGCGGCTGCACGACGCGCCCGCGATGAGCCGGACCGCGACCGGCCAGTGGGTCTCCGCGCACATGGTCAGCACCGCGGCCGACGAGCACGGCCTGGTCACCCAGCTGCAGGCGGCACGCCAGGAGTTCCCGACCTACATCGAGGCCATCAAGCTGGCCAAGCAGAACTACAAGTCCCGGGAAGAGACCACGCGCACGACGCTGACCTCGCTCCCGACCGCCGACCAGAGCTGAGGGAGACCGTGGCACCCACCGCCGAGTCCGTCTCGGATCCGTCGTCGCCGGACTACGACAAGCGCAGTCCGCTCTACGACGTGACGGCCGATTCGTCGTCGAAGTACTACGTCGGGCCGCTGAAGACGGACAACACACCCTCGGGTGACGAAATCCGCAACATGGCCACCCAGCAGATCGACGACGAGATCCGCGCCGGCTGGCTCGGCCCCGCCGTCGACCCGGTGCTGCGCGACAAGAAGATCCAGGAGCTGTACCAGCAGCACCTCGACAACGCCAAGCACGGCCTCGACGAGGGCCTCACCATGCGTGAGAACGGTGGCGCACCGAAAACGCTGTGGGCCAACGCGAGCCACGAGCAGATGAACGAGGCCATCACGCAGGACGCCAACCCGGCGACCGTCGCGGAGACCTCGGAGGAGTGGGTCGCGGTCGGCAACGACCTGGGCACCCACCAGAAGACGCTCGGTGACGCGATCAACGCGAGCACCAGCAACTGGCAGGGCGACGCCGGTGACGCCGTCCGCGAGCACCTCGCCGGCGTCGGCAAGTGGCTGGGCGCGACCGCGCAGGGCGCGACGCTGGCCGGCCGGCAGCAGGAGATCCACTCCCAGGCGCTCAACGAGACCCAGCGGCAGATGGCGGCGAACCCGCCGGTGCAGTTCGACCTGCAGAGCACCAACCAGAAGCTGATGTCGATGACCGACCCGGTGCAGTACGCCGCGGCGGCCGGCGAGGCCATGCAGACCTACCGGGCGCAGACGGCGGCCCGGGACCACGCGGCGCAGATCCTGACGCAGTACGACGACACCATCGGCGGCGCGGTCGCGACGCCGAGGTTCCCGGCTCCGCCGAAGCTGCCGTCCGCGACGGCGCGGTCGGCGACCAGCCCGGCTTCGGGCGGCGCAGGCACCGGAGCGGACGCTTCCCAGCCGCTGATGGCGCGTACGGCGATGGACCAGGCTTCGGCGCGGATCCCGGGCGAAAGGACCACGAGCGGCTTCGACGGCGTGAACGGCCCCGGCGGCGCGGGCGCGCCCGGTTCCGGCATTCCCGGCGGTGGCTCGGGGGCCGGTGGTTCCGGGTTCTCCGGCAGCGGCATCCCCGGCGATGGCTCCGGCGCGGGCGGGTCCGGCTTCTCCGGCGCGGGCATCCCCGCCGCGTCGGGCGGCGGTGGCGCGGGCGGTTCCGGCTTCTCGGGCAGCGGCATCGGCGGCTCGGGGGCCGGTGGTGCGGGCTTCACCCCGCCGAACTTCGACACGCCCGGCGGCGGCAGCTTCACCGGCTCGGGCATCCCGGGCTCGTCGGTGCCGATCGGCGGCGACTCGACGACGTCGTCGGGTTTCTCGCCGTCCGGGATCGGCGGCGGCGGTGGGGGCACCGGCGGCAGCGGCTTCAACCCGGGATCGATCCCGGGTATCCCGGACACCTCGGGCGGGGGCGGCGGCGGTATCCGCGGCGGCGGTATCCCCGGGTTCAGCCCGTCCGGCATCGACCCGATCACCGGCCTGCCCACCGGCACCGGCCCGGGCGGTATCCCCGGCGGCGGCATCGGCGGCGGCAAGATGCCGACCATCGGCCGCGGCGGCGGGATCAACGGCGAGAGCATCGCGAGCCGCCTCGGCGGCATCGGTGGCGGTGGCGCCGGCGGCGGATCCCTCGGCGGGATCGGCGGCGGTGGCTCGGGCGCCGGTGGTGTCGGCGGTGGTGTGCGCGGCACGGGCGCGGGCAACCTGAGCGGTGGTGCCGCGTCCGGCGCGGCCGCGGAGGCCGAAGCGGCGGCGGCGCGCAACGCGGCGACGTCGGGCCGGGCCGGCGCGGCGGGCAGCCCGGGCATGGGCGGCATGGGTGCCGGCAAGGGCGGTAAGAAGGAAGACGACAAGGAACACAAGGCCGCCGACTACCTCGAGAGCGACGACCCGAACTTCTTCGCGGGCGAAGAAGCGGTGGCGCCTCCGGTGATCGGTGACTGGAAGAACCAGGATTGGAAGTGAGCGCATGACGGCCGGCGGCTTCGAGGTCGAGCCCGACGAGCTGGTCGCGCACGCGAGCCACGTCGAGAGCCTGGTGGACCGGCTCAACACGGCGGCTTCGGCGGCCGACACGGCGATGTCGGACCACGCCTACGGGCTGCTGTGCGCGTTCCTCCCGCCGATCATCCGGCCGACGGGTGAGAAGGCGAAGGAAGCGCTGAACGCGTCGTCGGAAGGCGTGCGCGGCTTGGCCGACAACGTCAAGACCGCCGCACAGTCGTATCGCGACGGTGAAGAGGGCAACGCCCAGCCGTTCGAACGGCAGCTCACGGCCGCGCCGCGCACAGCTGAAGCGAAGGTGCAGGCATGACGGGCCCGAACAACGGCCTGGGCGACCTGATGCGGGACCCCGACGAGACGATCCGCCGGATGGACGACTGGGCGGCCGGGTTCGCGGCGAAGGCCGAGCGCTACCAGGCGGCGCAGGAGGAGACCGAACGGCTGCGGCTGACCGCGAGCAGCGGCGACGGCGCGGTGAGCGTCACCGTCGGCGCCGACGGCACGGTCACCGACCTGACGTTCAGCAACAAGATCAAGTCGTTCCCCCTGGACGAGCTGTCCCGGACGATCCTGACGACGATGCGCCGGGCGCAGTCCGGCATCGCCGAGCGCGTGGCGGGCGTGATGTCCGAGCAGCTCGGCGAAGAGGACCGCGAGACCCGGACGCTGCTGCTGGACAACCTGCGCGGCCGGTTCCCCGACCCGGACGAGCCGGACGACCCGCCGCCCGCCGAGCCGCCTCCCGCGCCGCCGCAACCGCCGCCGCCGGCGCCGTCCGGTGGTGCCGGACCGCCCCCGGCGTCGCCGCCGCGCCGCGCGGGTGCCACCGATCCGGACGAGCAGGACAACAACCCCTGGTGACCGGGGGCCGGCGACCCGGCGATCGGCGTGGCCCGGCCGGGCGGCACTGCTCGACAGACGGCGTCCAGGGGTCGACACTGGGCCGATGACCGGCCTGATCACCGGCAGCCGTGTCCGCCTGCGCCCTGCCGCAGCCGAGGACGCCGCCCGGTTCGAGGAGATCCTGTCGCACCCGGACGTCGCGCGGTGGTGGGCGGACGCCGAGGAACCGGTGGCCACCCAGGTTTCGTACCTGCTGGACCCCGACGACGGCACCACGACGTACGCCATCGAGCACGAGGGCGTCGTCGTGGGCATCGAGCTGGCCTTCGAAGAGGCCGACCCCCAGTACCGGCACGCCGGGATCGACATCGCGGTCCACCCGGACTGGCAGGGCCGCGGCCTCGGCTCGGACGCGATCCGGGCGCTGGCCGGGCACCTGTTCACCGTGCGCGGGCACCACCGGGTGGTGATCGATCCCGCGGCCGACAACAAGTCCGCGATCCAGCTGTACCAGTCGCTCGGCTTCCAGCCGGTCGGCACGATGCGCTCCTACGAGCGCGGTCCGGACGGCAGCTGGCACGACGGGCTGCTGATGGACCTGCTGGCCGAAGACCTCGTCCCCGCACTAGCCGGCTCGTGAACGCGGCGCCCCCGGCCGAGGCGGCCCGGCAGCTGCGGCGGGTCGCCGTGGCGAGCGCGATCGGGACCACGATCGAGTGGTACGACTACTTCATCTACAGCACGGCGACGGCGCTCGTGTTCGGCAAGCTCTTCTTCACGACGCTCTCGCCCGCGTCCGGCACGCTCGCCGCGTTCGCGACGCTCGGCGTCGGGTTCCTGGCCCGCCCGGTCGGCGGGATCCTGTGGGGCCACTTCGGCGACCGCGTGGGCCGCAAGGCGATGCTGGTGCTGTCGCTGCTCCTCATGGGCGTCGCCACGGTCGGCGTCGGCCTGCTGCCGACGTACTCCGCGATCGGTGTCTGGGCCCCGATCCTGCTGCTGATCCTGCGGCTGCTGCAGGGCTTGAGCGCGGGTGGCGAATGGGGCGGCGCGGCGCTGATGGCGGTCGAGCACGCGCCGGACGGGCATCGCGGCCGGTACGGCGCGTTCTCGCAGATCGGCGTCCCGGCCGGGCTGATCCTGGCGCAGCTGCTGTTCTTCATCCTCGGCCGTTCCCTGACCGACGCGCAGTTCGCGGCGTGGGGCTGGCGGGTGCCGTTCCTGGCGAGCATCGTGCTCGTCGGCGTCGGCCTGGTGATCCGGCTGCGGATCGAGGAGTCGCCGGTGTTCGCGCGGCTGCGGGAGTCCGAGGCGCGCAGCAGCCGGCCGATGGTCGACGTCCTGCGCGAGCGGCCGCGGGCGCTGCTGGTGGCGGCGGGCAGCTTCATCGCGAACACCGCGATCGGGTACATCTTCCTGGCGTACCTGCTGTCCTACGGCACTTCGGTGCTGAAGATCGACCGGACCACGTTGCTGGTCGTGGTCATCGTCGGCAGCGTGACGTGGCTGGTGAGCATCCTGGTCACGGCGGCGTGGTCGGACCGCGTCGGCCGCAAACCGGTGTACCTGGCCGGGTCCATCCTGCTGGTCGTCTGGCCGATCCCGTTCTTCCTGCTGGTGGACACCAAAGCCGCGGTCTGGCTGATCGTCGCGGTGGTGGTGCTGAACATCGGCCTCGGCGCGACGTACGGGCCGCAGTCGGCGCTGTTCGCGGAGCTGTTCGAGCCGCGCTACCGCTACAGCGGCGCGTCGTTCTCCTACGCCGTCGGCGCGGTGCTCGGCGGCGGGTTCGCGCCGCTGATCGCGACGGCGTTGCAGACCTCCACCGGGACTTCGCTTTCGGTGTCGCTCTACCTCGTCGCGGTCGCCGTGGTGAGCCTGGTGGCGGTGCTGTTCATCCCGCGCTCACAGCCGGTCTAGGCGGACCGCGGCGGCCATCCGCTCGTAGCCCGCGTCGCCCGGGTGGAGGTGGTCGCCGGAGTCGTACGCCGGCAGCATCCGGAGCGGGTCGGCCGGGTCGCGGACCGCGGCGTCGAAGTCGACGACTCCGTCGAAGACGCCGCCGGTGCGGATGAACGTGTTCACCGCGGTGCGGGTCGCTTCGAGGGTTTCGTCGTAGACGCGCCAGCCCTTGAACGGGGTGAGCGTGCCGCCGAGGACGCGGATGCCGCGGGCATGCGCCTGCGTCACCAGCTGGCGGTAGGCCGACGTGATCGCGTTCGGGTCGGTCTGGTGCGGGTCCTGCTGGATGTCGTTGATGCCCTCCAGCACGATCAGCGTCCGCACGCCGCCGACGCTCAGCACGTCGCGGTCGAAGCGGGACAACGCGTTCTGGCCGGCGCCGGACCCGGGCACGTCGAGCAGCAGCCGGTTGGCGCTGATGCCCGCGTTCAGGACGCCGAATCGGCCGTGCAGCCGGTCGGCGAGGTAGTCCGGCCAGCGGTGGTTGGCCCCGGCGACCGAGCCGACGCCGTCGGTGATCGAATCGCCGAGCGTCACGATCGAGGCCTCGGCACCGCCCTGGACGTCGACGCCGGAAACGTAGTGCCACACCGACGTCTGCTCGTTGTAGGGCGCGCCCGACTCGCTGCCGGCGAAGTCGCCCGCGCGGGTGAAGTACGACGTTTGCGACGCGGCCGGGTGGTAGGTGACGGGGCCGGACTTCGTGGGCACGTAGGTCGTGACGAGCAGGTTGGCGTCGGCCGGGATCCGGACGTTCACCGGGTCGCTCAGCGCCTCGGCGCCGGCCGGGACGACGACGCTCGCCGCGCCGCCGAAGGTGAGGGACCGCAGGGTGCCCGGCACGGCGTCCGGGCCGGTGCCCTGCACCGCGACGGTGACGTGCCCGAAGGTCAGGGGAGTGGCGCCGAAGGCGTTCGACAGGTGGACGCGAGCCCGGCCGCCGCCGGCACTCGTGTGCACGACGTTGCGGATCGAGTAGCCCGGATAGCCGTCCGGGGTGTTGGCCACGGCGGACGCGGGTGAGGCGGCCCACGTGCCCACCCAGCCGCCGACGGCGTGCTCGGCGACCACCGGGACAGCGCTTTCCGAACTCGCGCTGCCGGATGTCGTGAGGATGCCGATCCCCGCCAGTACTGCCGCGCCCAGAGCCAGAAAGCGTCGCATGCACTCACAGTGGCGCGGCTGCTCCGGACCAGCGACCGCTGATCAGGTGACCGAATCGGACAAGATCCCGGACAGTTCGGACGGGCCTGGACCGACGGGCGGAGCGGGCCCGTCCGGGATTCTGGGGATGCCGGACGGGCCCGCGCGAGGTGGCCGTTGCCGCGACGGCCGCTCGCCGGAGTGCCCGGTCCCGATCGGGCGGAGGCTGGCCCGGATCGTTGCATCATGGCGACTCCGGAGGGCGTGTGCGAGACGCCCTCACCCCAAAGCACGGCCACCGGCCCGGCCCGGTTCAGCGCATTTCCGAGGTTTCTCGTACCGTTCGCCGGTGGGGCAGCGAAAAGCCGTGAAGTCCACCTTGAGGAACAGAGAGTTCCTCAAGGTGGCCCTCACGGCTTTCGAGCGGGAGGCTCAGGCTGCGGCGGCGGGAAGATCTTCGCCGAGCGCGCGGTGCCCGGCGTCGGTCAGTTCGGCCGGGGCCCACTGGCCGACGACGGTGACGCCGACCGCGCGGATCAGCCCGGCGCGGGCGAGGTCGTGGGCGGTGTTCTGGTCACAGCAGGACAACCCGTCCACGCGGAGGTCGGGTTCACAGCTGCAGCGGAGCTCGGCGCGACCCTCGCCGATCGCCTTGAGCATGGCGATCGCGCGGCGGCTCAGCGCGCTCGGGTAGGTAGACATCGGTCTGGCCTTTCGACGCGGCTGGTTCTGGCGGCGAGTGCTGCAGCTCGTTACTGAGGACTACGGGCCGGACACGGGCACGGTTCACTTCGATCGCTCCGGTTGGCCCCTTGACAGCGGAAGGCGCAGCGAGCAGGGTCAGTCATCGGATGAATCAGCTCCGCCAATGACAGATCGGCCTGCCAGGGGCGAACTCTGTCGTCATTCCGCCGTAGTCATCCGATCCCTGGAGGTTCAATGACGACCTTCCCTCGCCGTCAAGCCCTCGGCATCGCCCTGGGAGGCGCCGTCGCGCTCAGCGCGGCCGGTCTCGCTCCCGCCGGCGCGGCCGTGCCCGTGGGCGCCGCCCCGGACGGCCCCGACACCCCGATCGTCCCGCCCCCGCCACCCGTCCCGGTCGCGCTCGACGCCTGGTTCTCCAACGACGGCATCGACAGCGCGTCGGCGACCGGCGGCGACTTCGACGGCTCCGGCTACACCTTCCCGGCCGAGCACGTTCCGGCCGGGCAGACCGTGACCGCCGGTGGTGTCCCGTTCCGGCTCGGCTCCGCGGCCGCGGGCGCCAAGAACAACATCGCCGCCACCGGCCAGACGATCGACCTGCCGAAGGGCCGGTACTTCGTCGCCTACTTCCTGGTCGCCGCCAGCTACGGCACCACCGGCGGCACGGCGACCGTGCACTACGCCGACGGCAGCACGAGCGCCGGCTCCCTCTCCGGCCCCGACTGGTACACCGGCACCGGCGCCCTGGTCTCGCCGTTCCGCTACGCGCCCGGCGGTGTCGTCGACGACAACCCGGTTTCGCTGGCCACCGGCCAGGTCTGGATCGACCCGGCTCGCGACGCCGTCGCGCTGACCCTGCCCACCACGGCGACGCCGGCGCCGAACGTCTCCAGCCTGCACGTCTTCGCCCTCACCCTGCAGCCGGTCGCGGTGGGCCGCTCGGCGCTGATCCTCGACGGCCGTTCGACGGCCAACCTGCTGACCGACGGCGGTCCGCAGGCCGCCGAGGCGACCGTCGTCAACGCGGGAACGGTGTGGCTCGGGGCCCGCGACCGGATCACCGTCACCGTCGACGTCCCCGGCGGCCGCACGACCGTGCCGGCGACCATTCGCGCGCTGGCGCCGGGGGAGCAGGCGACGGTCCGGCTCGGGCTCGCGCCGAACGCGTCCGTGCCGCCCGGGACCACCACGAACGGCCAGGTCCGCGTCACGGCCGGGCGCGGCACCCTCGCCACCCAGCAGGTCCCGATCACCCTCGGCGTCCCGGACTTCCGGCCGACCGACGCGTCGCTCTCGACGCACCGCGCGCCGTACTGGTTCAACGACAGCAAGTTCGGCATCTTCATCCACTGGGGCGTCTACGCCGTGCCCGCGTGGGCGCCGGTCGGGCAGCAGTACGCGGAGTGGTACTGGCAGAACCAGCAGGACCCGAACGGCGCGACTTACGCCTACCACAAGGAGAAGTACGGCGAGAACTTCGCCTACGACGACTTCATCCCGATGTTCACGGCGAAGAAGTTCGACCCGCGCACCTGGCTGAAGCTGATCGCGGACGCGGGCGCCGAGTACTACGTGCTCACGTCCAAGCACCACGACGGATTCGCCTTGTGGGACACCAAGGTCAGCGACCGCAACTCCGTGAAGCTCGGCCCGAAGCGCAACGTCATCGCCGAACTGTTCGCGGCGTCCCGGAAGTACACGCCCCAGCTGCGCAACGGCCTGTACTTCTCGCTGCCCGAGTGGTTCAACCCGGACAACCCGTGGATGGGTCACGCGCCGCGCAACCCGTACACCGGAGCGCCGCTGCCCTACACCGGCTACACCGCCGGGAAGGACTTCGTCCGCGACTACCAGGCGCCGCAGGTGCTCGAGCTGATCTCGGAGTTCGACCCGGACGTCCTGTGGTTCGACATCGGCGGGGTCAACGACAGCCGGAACGTCCTCACCGAGTACTTCAACCACGCGAAGAACCGCAAGCGCCCCAAGGACGTCACCTACAACGACCGCGGCGGCATCCCCGACCACGACTTCACGACGCCGGAGTACACGACGTACCCGAACACGGTGGTGGCGAAGTGGGAGTCGAGCCGCGGCCTCGACCCGTTCTCCTACGGCTACAACCGCGCGACCCCCGACGACCGGTACATGACGGCGGAGGAGGTCGTCCGGACGCTCGTCGACATCGTCTCGAAGAACGGCAACTTCCTGCTCGACATCGGCCCGGACTTCGACGGCACCATCCCGGACGTCATGCAGAAGCACCTGCGCGACGCGGGCGCGTGGCTGAAGGTCAACGGCGAGGCCATCTACGGCACGACGTACTGGTCGCGGATGGCCCAGCTCGGCGACCTGCGGTTCACGGTGAAGCAGAACGAGGCGTTCTACGTGCATTCGCTGGTGGCGCCGGGCAGCAGGCTGGTGGTCGACGCGCCGGTCCCGATCCGCGCGGGTGACCGGGTGAGCCTGCTCGGGTACCGCGGGAACCTGCACTGGACGGTGGAGAACGGCTCGCTGGTGATCGACGTCCCGGCCGCGGCCCGGCAAGCGGGCCGCTTCGCCTGGGTGTTCAAGATCGCCTGGAGTTAGAGGTCGGCGTTCTTGCCGATGTACAGCTCCGCGAACGCCGCCGCGGCCGCGGGCGAACCCAGCAGGCGACGCATCCGGGCCTCCTCGATGCGCGCCGCGAACGGGTTTTCGCCCGTGGCCGCGGTGTGGTGGAAGATGTCCGACAGCCACAGTGAGAACTCCTGGTACTGCCACACCAGCGGCAGGCACGCGTCGGAGTACCCGGCCAGCCGGGTGGGGTCGCCCGCGTAGTGCGCCTCGTACGCCTCCGCCAGCAGGAACGCGTCGTGCAGGGCGAGGTTCATGCCCTTCGCCGCGATCGGCGCGACCAGGTGCGCCGACTCGCCCGCCAGGTGCAGCCGGCCGTGCGCCATCGGCTCCACGACGTAGTTGTGCATGTCGAGGATCCGCTTTTCGATCAGCTTTCCTTCGGTGATCGGCCCGTCCGGCACCCCGAGCCGGGCGCGCAGCTCCGTCCAGACGCGCTCGTCGGGCCAGTCCGCTTCGGTTTCGCCCGCCGCCGTCTGCAGGTAGAACCGCGTCACCGTGGGCGTGCGGGCCATGTGGGCGCCGAACCCGCGCGGGTGGATGCCGAACAGCACTCCGTCGGCGGACGGTGGCGCCTCCGCGAGCAGGGCCAGCCAGCCGATTCCGTAGTCGTGGTGGGACTTCACGGTGGATTCCGGGGGCAGGTAACTCTGGGAGACGCCGCGCGCGCCGTCGCAGCCGGCGACGAAGTCGCAGTCGATCCGTTGCTCTCCCTCCGCGGTCCGGAAGGTGACGGCGGGGGAGTCCGACGTCAGGTCGTGCAGCCGGACGTCGGAGACCTCGAAGACGGCCTCACCGCCCGCGTCGGTGTACTGCGCGACCAGGTCGGTGACCAGGAGCTGTTGTGGGTAAACGAAATGCCGTTGCCCGGTGACGTCGCCGTAGTGGAAGGCGTGCCGCCGCCCGGCGAACCGGAACTCGAACTTCTCGTGCCGCGGCGCCTTCGCGACGAGCTGCTCGCCGAGTCCACGCTCTTCGAGGCCGCGCACGGCCCACTCCTCGATGAACCCGGCCCGCGGCCGCTGTTCGATGAACGCCCGGCTCTCCTGCTCCAGCAGTACGCAGCCGATTCCCGCCCGCCGCAGCAGGTTCGCCACCGTGAGCCCGGCCGGGCCCGCCCCCACCACGACCACCGCCGTGCGCGTCGCCACCATGCGCCCGAGGGTAGCGTGAACCGGACGAACCGTTCAGTAGCTGTGTCCGATCAGTAGAACTGGCGAAGTACCGGCCACGCCGTCGACCACGGCTCGGTCAACGTGCACAGCGAGAGCATGACGCCGTCTTCGTCGTTGTCGACGCCTTCGGCGTTGTGGTGCTTGGTCACCACGCGGCACCCGGTGATCAGCCGCGACGCGGGCGAACCGCGTTCGAAGCTCCCGATGAGCAGCACCGGGCCGACCTGCCGGTCCGGCGGCGGGCCCCAGTCGGCGTAGGACATGTGCGGCGAGTACGGCTGGGGCAGCCCGCGCGCGGGCCCGTAGTGCTCGAGCGCGCCCGCTTCCCCGTAGTTCCCGGCGAGGATCACCGCGGTGTCCCGCTCGGTGGCCGGGATCCGCGCCCACGCGCCGGCGACGGTGTCGGCGAACTCCGGCCAGCCGACCTGCTCGCCGGGCTCCTTGTTGACCGCCAGCAGCGGGCCGTTCAGGGCCGAGGCCGGCACCACCGGGAGTCCGGTGAGGACGGACACGGCCGCGCACACCACGGCCGCCGCGCCGATGAGCGCCCGCCGCGTCGTCCCGCCCCGGCCGAGCCACCGCAGTGCCGGCTCCGCGCCGAGCGCCACCAGCGGCAGCAGCAACGGCACCGAGTAGTACGGCTTCCCGCCCAGGATCAGGAGCTCCGCGCAGACCACCGGGTAGGCGATCGCGAGGGCACGGGCCCAGCGCAGAGCCGGGTCGCGCCAAGGCCGCACGAGCCCGGCGATCCAGACGGGCACCAGTACGGGGGAGAGGTACACCAGCTGCATCGGCACGAACAGGACGCGGTTCTCGCCACCGTCGTCGTCGCTGATCCCGCCGGCGACGGTGAGCATCGGCCAGCCGTGCGACGCTTGCCAGACGACGACCGGCGCCGCGAGCACGGCGGCGATACCGATGCCGGCCGCGAGCCACCAGGTCCGCTGCACCCGGCGCGGCCCGGCGACGACCACGCCGATGCCGAGCCCGGACAGCAGGAGCAGCACGAGCCATTTGTTCGCCATGCCGAGCCCGGCGGCGGCACCGACGGCGAGCCACCACCGGCCGTCACCGGTGCGCAGGAGCTTCAACCCGAACAGGGCGATCAGCGACCACAGCAGCACGTCCGCCGAGTTGGTGGCCAGCATGTGCGACACCACGAGGACGTACGCCGAGAGCGCCGTCGCGATCGCGGTGAACAACTGCGTGCCGCGGCCGCCACCGAACTCGCGGGCGATCAGCGCGACGACCACCACGGTCGCCATGCCGAGCAGGGTCGCGACCACGCGCAGGCCGCTGGGTGTTTCGCCGAAGATCGCCGTCGACGCGTGCGCGAGCCACGGTGTGATCGGCGGGTTGTCGACGTACCCCCAGTCCGGCCGGCGGCCCGCCGCGACGAAGTACAGCTCGTCGCGGTGGAAGCCGTAGCGGCCGGACAGCGCGGTCAGGATCACCGCCTGCGCGGCGACGACGATGCCCACCGGCAGCGCGGCGAACCGCGGCAGTGACAACCGGGCCTCCGGCCCGGGGCTTCGCCACCCGGACCCCCGAAAAGCTTCCGCACGACCGGCCCCCATGGCAGTCTCCCCTCGGCGTGCCCGGATGCTACGCCGGTGATCATGCTTCCGGGAGCGCTCCGACGAATTCGCCGCCCGCGTCGGCGACCAGCTCGGCCAGGGACTGCGCGCGGCGGATCGGCGTGAACTCCACGTGTCCGCGCGCGGACACGGTGAAGCCGTGCACGGCCGGGCGCGGCAGCGTGTTGTAGGCGTAGTGCGCGCCGAAGTAGTAGGCGCCGGTGTCGTGCGCGACGACGAGGTTGCCCGGCTCCAGCAGCGGCAACGGTCGTTCTTTCGCCAGGAGGTCGCCCGCGAAGCACAGGGGCCCGGCGATGTCCTGCGGGACGTCGGGACCGGACTTCGGCCGGCCCGCGGGGTCGAGCGCGGTCAGCCGCAGCGGCCAGTGCTCCGGCTGGAGCACCGTGCGGGCCGCGACCTGCGCACCCGCGTGCGTCACGGCGATGGGCCGGCCGCCCGCGACCTTCGTGTACTCGACGGTGCTGACGAGGAAGCCGTTCTTCGCCAGCAGGGACCGGCCGAACTCGGTGACGAAGGTGTAGCGCCCGTCGGCGAGGGCCGGGACCTTCGCCAGCAGCGTCGCGACGTAGTCGGCGTAGGTCGGGCCCGGGTCCTCGGAAGTGAAGTTCACCGGGAGGCCGCCGCCGAGGTCGAGGCTGGTGACCTGCCGGTACCCGGCCGCGGCGTTGATCTCCTCGGCGAGGGCGTGCACCGCGGCGACGCCGTCGGCCATCAGCTCCGGCGGGCAGCCCTGCGAGCCGACGTGGACGTGCAGCCGGGTCAGCCAAGGCCTTTGCGTGAAGGCTTCGAGGACTCGATCTCGGTTGTCCCGCAACGGAATGCCGAACTTGGACGTCGTGGTCGCGGTGCTGGTGTCGCCGATCCGGCCGGCGCCGACCTGCGGGTTGATCCGGAGGCCGAGGACCGAGCGCGGGTGGTCGCCGACGAGCGCGTCGAGACGGGACAGTTCCTGGAAGTTGTCGGCGTTGATCGCGGTGCCTTCAGCCAAGGCGTGGGCGAGCTCGGCGATGGTCTTGGCGGGGGAGTCGAGGACGAGCCGCGGACCGCGGACACCGGCGGCTTCGGCGACGGCCGTCTCGCCCGGGCTCGCGACCTCGGCGTCCACCCCGAGGTCGGCGAGGTACCGCAGGACGGGCGCGAGGCCGCACGCCTTGGCGGCGACGGTGTGCTGGACGCGCCCGAGCGGCGCGAACGCCTTGGTCAGGTCTTCGACGGCTTCGCGGATCCCGGCGAGGTCGACGAAGCCGGCCATCGGGTCGAGGAGGTTCTCCTCCGCGGCGGCGGCGAGGGCGTGGAGCTTGCGGTCGGTGCGGTTCACGTCCCCAGTCTCGGTCCGGTGTCGGCGGACGGTCCAAAACTTCGTCCCTCTTGAGCTATAGGCCGGTCCTATAGTGGCTGGGTGGACCTGCGCCGATGGCACTACTTCGCCGTGCTCGCCGAGGAGATGCACTTCACGCGGGCGGCGGCGCGGCTGTTCGTGTCGCAGCCGTCGTTGAGCCAGCAGATCCGGGCGTTCGAAGCGGAACTGGGGGTGGCGCTGCTGGACCGTTCCGGCCCGCGTTTCGCGCTGACGGAGGCGGGCCGCGTGGCGGCGGCTGAGGCGCAGGAGCTGCTGTCCCGGCTGGACCGGGCGCGCGGGGTCATCGCTGCGGCCGGCCGCGGAGACGCCGGCCGGCTGCGGATCGCGTACACGCGTTCGGCGCCGGGCCCGCTGGCCGGCGACCTGGTGGCGGCTTATCGCGGTGCTTTCCCGAACGTCTCGCTGGCGCTGGAGACGGGTTGGACGAGCCTGAACCTGGCCCGCCTGGCCGCGGGCGAGATCGACGTGGGCTTCGTCCGGCCGCCGGTGGTTTCGCCGGGCATCGAGGTGGCGGTGGTGGGGTCGGAGGAGGTCTTGATCGCTTTGCCGTCGGGACACGAGCTGGCCCGGCGTCGCGGCCGGTTGCGTCGGAGGTGGATCGCTTCCGAGCCGGTGGTGTTCTGGCCGCGATCGAACGGCCCGGGTCAGTACGACGCGATCAGCGAGCAGGTCTGGCCGGGCGGGGTGCCGCGGATCGTCCGGGAGGAACCGGAGGACGAGCAGCTGATGCGTGCGGTCGCCGAGGGAGCGGGGATCGCGGCGGTGCCGGAGCACCGGGCGCGGGGGTTGAAGCGTCGCGGGGTGGTGCTGCGGCGATTGGAGGAGCCGGTGCCGGTGATCGATCTCGGGCTGGCTTGGCGGGCCGGGACGGTGGCGCCGGTGGTGCGGGCTTTTGTGGACTTGGCCCGCGGTGTGCAGGGGTAGGTGGGGTCTGCGCACCGCACGCCGCATCGCGGCGGCCGACACTCGGCCCAAGCGACCGGGATCACCCGGGCGGGGGTACTCGCGCGGCGTATGCTCGCGGGCGGACAGGAGGGGATTTCCCATGGCAGGCCACGAAATCACCGACCGCATCGCCGACCTGATCGACGAGGAGCACCGGCTGCGCAAGGGCGCCCTCCACCACGGCGGGCTCACCCCGGAGGAGCGCCTCCGGCTCAAGGACCTCGAACGGCAGCTCGACGAAGCCGTCGACCTGCTGCACCGCCGCCAAGCCCTGTCCGCCTTCGACGACGACTGACGCCCGGAGCCGCCGGGTCAGGTGTGCCGCAGGAGGGCGCCGAAGCCTTCCCAGAGGTCCAGGCGCTCGTCCAGCACCACGACCTCCGCGCCGGTGGCGACCGCCGCGAACGGGATCGCCTCGTCCGCCCGGCGCCGCTCCGGCTCGGGAACGCCGAGCGCCTGCAACCCGGCCTTGCCCACGGCGACCTGCGTGGGCTCCGGTCCGGCGAACACCGAGGTGGCGCCGGGGGAGCCGACGAGCAGCGTGGCCACGTTGGCCTCGGCCAGCGCCGCCGTCACGGCTTCGAGGCCGCTGACCGCCAGGCCCGACTCGCGGCCGGACTCCGCGCGGAACGTCTCGGCGACGTCGTCGAGGCTCGCGAGGCGCCGGTTGGCCAGCAACTCGTGGACGTGGCGGTCCAGCTCTTCGTGCGACGAGCCCGGGGCGCGGCTGCCGCCCTCGACTTCGCTGGTGATCCGGCGGACCGGCTCCGGCAGCCGCTCGCGCAACGCGCTGCGCGCCTGCACCTCGCCGGCCAGGACGACCAGTGCGGCGTGGGAGCGCTCGGCCGCCTTCGCGATGTGCCGGGCGATCTCCTCGAAGTTCTGCCGGGCCGTCTCGCCGGTCTGCTTGTCGCGGTGCGCCGGCCCGCTGCCGCCCTGGACCTCGACCGGGTCCGCGCCTTCGACCGTCGCGGTGTGCGGCGCGCCCCGGCCGTGTTCGGTGACTTCGGCGCCGACCTGGTCGGTCACGACGACGAGGTAGGGCAGGCTCTCCGCCTCGTGCGTGGCCAGCGGAAGCAGGTAGGGCAGCGGCGAGAACCGGACGACCTGCTCCGGCGGCGGGGCGGCCAGGCGCCGGTCGAGCAGCACCGAGCCGTGCGCGGCGACGATGCTGCGGCCGGCCTTGCCGACCGGCGGCTCGCTGTCGCGGATCGCCCGCAGGACGGCGTGCACCGTCTCGGCGTCGGCCCGCTGGTCGCTCAGCGCCGCCTCGATCTCCTTCAGCCGGATCGCGAGCTGCTTGGCGGCGTCCTCGGTGTCGTGCGAAAAGTCGAAGTGCACGGACGCGAACGGCCCGCCGGTGGTGGTCAGGTCGCGCAACGCGGTGGTGTCCACAAGGGACTCCTAATCAGTTTGGGAGCGGTGCCGTGCGGCACACTCCTGGTAGCCGGCCGGTCGCCGACGACACGGCGGTTACCGCCCGTGTCGCGGGGCTAAACGTCGCCCAGCGCCGACTGGACGGCCGCCACCACGTCCGGGTGACCGAGCGGCAGCGGCGGCGGGACGCGGTCCTCCGGGCCTTCGGTGCTCGACGCGATCACCTGCACGTCCGTGCCCGCTTCGCGCAGCTTCGTCACGACGTCGTCGCGCTCGGCCAGCCACTCCTCGTTGGCCTTCGAGGCGTCGCCGGACGGAAGGAACGCGTCCGACGCCGGGTCGACGAGCAGCAGGTGCGCGGCCCCGCCGGCGTGGCGTTCGACGAGCTGGAGGGCTTCGGCCGCGAAGGGACCGCTCGCCACGACGACGATTTCGGGATCGCCAGGCCCGTTGTCGCCCACCAGGTCGTCGGCCTCGGTGAGGGCGCCGCCGACGGGGACGCGGCACCAGAAGATCCCGCGCTTCTCGGCCAGCGGCCGCCACGTCGCCGGCAGCTCGTCGTGCGGCGCGGCACCGGCCGGGTCGAGCACGATGATCTTGGGCCCGGCCAGGTCGCCGGCGGTGACCACCGACGGGCCCGCGGAACGGGTGGGTTCGGGTTCGACGGACATGCTGGTTCCCTTCAGCGCCGGGGGAGTTCGGGGGAGTCGGTGTCGAGCGGCACCGCGCCGGAGCGGACGAGTCCCAGTTGGACGGTCTGGCGGCCGGCCAGCCGTTCCAGGATCCAGTCGACGGCCGTGCGCACGCGGTTGCCGGGCATCGCCATGAGGTGGTACGCGCGGGTCACGACCTTGGCCGGGAACCCGGAAAGCGGGATGTGCAACGGGTTCGCCGCGGCGGCGCCGGCGCCGAGGTCCACGACGAAACCGAGGTCGTGGTGCCGGTAGGTGCCGCGGCGGCCGTACCCGAGCGATGCCGCGACGTTGCGCCCGGCGAGCTTCCCCTGCCGCTCGGCGTGCTGCGCGGTCATCGCGGTGTACTCGCCTGGACGGGTGAGGTCGGGCACCGCGGCGGCGTCACCGCAGGCGAAGACGTCGTCGCGGCCGGGCACGCCGAGCTGTTCGGTGACGACGAGCCGCCCCTTGGCCGTCTCGAGCCCGAGCTCGGCCACCAGCGGGTCCGGCCGCACGCCGACGCACCACACGAGGGTGCGGGCCGGCACGGGATCGCCGTTCGTCAGCGTGACGCCCTTGGCGTCCGCGTGGTCGACCGAGGTCTTCATCAGCACCTCGACCCCCCGGGCGCGCAGCACCTCGTCGGCGGTCCTGCCCAGGCGCTTGTCCAGCTCGGGCAGCACCTTCTCGGCGACGTCGAGCAGCAGCCAGCGGATCTTCTGCCCGGCCAGCTCGGGGTGCCGCGCGGCGAGCGCGTCGGTGAACGCGGGGCCCTGCGCGGCGACCTCCGTCCCGGTGTAGCCGGCGCCGACGACGACGAACGTGCAGCGCGCGTCGCGTTCGGCGGGATCTTCGGCCGCGGCGGCCAGCTCGATCTGGCGGGTGATGTGGTCGCGCAGGTACAGCGCCTCGGGCACTCCGCGGAACCCGTGCGCGTACTCCGGGACGCCGGGGATCGGCAGGAGCTTGTTGACGCTGCCCGCGGCGAGCACCAGCCGGTCGTACCCGATCCGGTGCTCCTGGTCCTCCGGATCCGTGTAGGTGACGTGCCGGGCGTCGAAGTCGACCCCGGTCGCGACGCCGAGCACGAGACGGACGCCGGGCAACGTCTCGGGGATCGAGACCGTCACGCGCCGCGGGTCGAGGATCCCGGCCGCCACCTCGGGCAGCAGCGGCAGGTAGAGGAAGTAGTCCGTGGGGTTGAGCACGACCACTTCGACGTCCTCACCGGCGGCCTTTCGCAGGCTTTTGGCCGCGTGGTAACCGGCGAAACCGCCGCCGACGATCACGACTCGCATGGATCTCCTTCCGGGCCGGATGTCCGTCTTCCGGCGATTACCCGAGGTCGCAGCGGGGAAACCCGCGGGGTTGACCTGGGGGCCCAGGGGCGTACGGTCAGAGGCGTTGGCTGTTGTTCAGAATCACGTGCTCCGGTCAGCGCCCCTGCACCCTGCGATAGGGAGCGCCATGCACTGTTTTCGCACGATCGATGAACCGTCCGGCCTGACCTACACCACCACCGAGCGACCGGGCGGCATCCGCGTAATCACTTTAGTGGGTGACATCGACGCCGCCACCGCCGAAACTTTCGACGAAGCCCTCGCCTCGGGCGAGCGGCTGGTCGTCGACCTGACCCGGGTCGCCTTCCTCAGCTGCGCCGGTGTCCGGTCGCTGCTGGCGGCGAACGCCCGCACCAAGCTCGCCGTCGTCCGCGGCGGCCACGCCGTCACGCGCTCGCTGCAGGCCACCGGCGCGGACGCGCTGCTGGAGATCCACCCCGGGGTCGGCGCCGCGCTCGCGGACCTGACCCCGGTCCCCGAGCCCGGCCGGGAGGCGTGACCGCCCGGCGGTCCCGCCTCCCGCCGTCCACTGTGGACACTGTGGACCTTTCGGGGACTGTGGTCAGTCGTCCGGCCAGTCGCCGGTGGCCTTTTCGTAGCCGATGGCACCCGCCCGCTCGGTCGCGGCCTTGACCGCGGCGAAGATCGCGCCCTGCACCGCCGCCGCGATGAGGATCTGCCGCCAGGTGTAGTCGCGGTCGGTGGCGTCGGGCGCGTCTTCTTCGCCGGCCACGCGCTTCCAGACCTGCTTGAACGCCTGACCGGCGAGGATGCCGCCGAGCGCGCCGATGACCCAGCTCAGCGGCTTGTACAGAACCTTGTTCACGAGTCGTTCCTCCGTCGCAGGATCAGCCGGATCACGATCAGCAGGCCGAGTACGCCGGCGAAGATCGGCAGGGGGTTGCTCCGCACGACGTCGGCGCCTTGGCGGAACTTGACCGCGGTCGGCTCGTTCGTCACTTCGGCGACCTTCGCGGTCGCCTGGTCGAGCTTTTCGTCGACGTTCTCCTTGACCCGGGTCTTCACGTCGAGCTTCTGCCCGAGCGCTTCCAGGGTCTCGCTCAGCTCCTCCCGGGTGGTGTCCCGGTCGAGCCGCGCCTCTTCGGCGTTCTTCGGGAAGTCCCCGCTCATGAGTGCACTCCCTGTTTCACGGTGTCCACGTCCTGGCGGACGCCGGTGATGGCTTCTTCGGGCACCGGCGGCACGCCTTGCGAAACTTCCTTCTTGCCGACCATCGCGGCGATCCCGGCGACCAGGAACAGCGCGACGGCGACGATCACGGCGGCCAGCCAGCCGGGCACGACCAGCGCGAGCGCCAGCACGGCGGCCGCGACCAGGGTGCCGGCGCCGAGCAGCGCGAACAGGCCCGCCGCGCCGAACAGGCCGGCGCCCAAGCCCATCTTCTTGCCCTTGCGCTGCAGTTCGAAGACCGCGAGCCGCATCTCGTCCCGGACGAGCCGCTTGACCTCGTCGGTCAGATCGGTTACCAGCTCGCCGACCGAGCGGTCGGCGGCCGGTTTCTTGTTCACTTCTTCGATCACGGAACACCTCCTTGCCTGGCCGCCGTGTACCCGGGTCCGCCCGGGGCCAACCACGCCGGGTTTGACCGGTGCGGTGCCGGGTAGCCGATGTGTTCCACCACCGACGAGGAGGAGTGCATGAGCACGATCACCGAAATCGTGGACGTGGAAGTCCCCGTTTCGACCGCGTACAACCAGTGGACGCAGTTCGAGGAGTTCCCGCGGTTCATGGAAGGCGTCGAGCAGATCCGGCAGGTCGACGCCACCCACACCCACTGGGTGACCCGGTTCGGTGGCGTGACGCGCGAGTTCGACGCGACGATCACCGAGCAGCACCCCGACGAGCGGGTCGCGTGGACGTCCGACTCCGGCCCGGACCACGCCGGCGTGATCACTTTCCACCGGCTCGACGACGCGCACACCCGGGTGACCGCCCAGATGGACATCGACCCCGAGGGCTTCGCCGAAAACGTCGCGGACAAGCTCGGCGTCCTCGACCGCCGGGTGAAGGGCGACATGAAGCGGTTCAAGGAGTTCATCGAGCAGCGCGGCGGGGAGACCGGCTCTTGGCGTGGTGACGTCGACCGCCCGGGGACGTAGGCAACGCGAAGACCACACGATCGGGTGACACGGCGGGGCGGTTCGCCCCGCCGTGTTTTGCGTCCGGAACCCTCGGGTAGGCCGCTGACATGACTTCCCCCGACGTCCCGGCCGTGGAGCTGACCAACGGCGTGCGGATCCCGCAGTTCGGGTTCGGCGTGTTCCAGATCCCGCCCGAGGAGACCGCCCAGGCCGTGCGGACCGCCCTCGAAGCGGGCTACCGCCACATCGACACCGCGCAGATGTACCGGAACGAGGAGGGTGTCGGCGCCGGCATCGCGGAATCGGGGCTCTCGCGCGAAGACGTGTTCGTCACGACGAAACTGGCGAACGACGCGCACGGCCACGACAACGCGATCACCGCGTTGGAAGGCAGTCTCAGGCGTCTCGGCTTCGATTACGTCGACCTGTACCTGATCCACTGGCCGTTGCCGCACAAGGACACCTACGTCCGGACCTGGCAGGGCTTCGAAGACATCCTGCGGGCGGGCAAGGCCCGCGCCGTCGGCGTCTCGAACTTCCAGCCCGCCCACCTCGACCGGCTCGCCGAAGAAACCGGCACGGTGCCCGCGGTCAACCAGATCGAGCTGCACCCGGCGTTGCAGCAGACCGAATTGCGCGCCTACCACCAGGAGCACGGCATCGCCACCGAGGCGTGGAGCCCCCTGGCCCAGGCCGAGGTCCTGCAGGACCCGGTCCTGACCGACCTGGCCGAGAAGCACGGCCGGACGGCCGCGCAGGTGGTGCTGCGCTGGCACCTCCAGCTGGGGAACATCGTGTTCCCGAAGTCGTCGTCGCCGGAGCGGATCAAGCAGAACATCGACGTGTTCGGCTTCGAGCTCGACGACGAGGACATGACGGCCATCGGCAAGCTCGACGACGGCCACCGGACCGGGCCGGACCCCGAGACCTTCACGGGGTGACCGCGGCGTTTCCCTGCGCAACCGGCCGGGTACCTCACCCGGAGAGGTCCCCCTGGAAGGAGCGTCCGGCATGAGCACCAACGCGTATCTGTCGTTTCTCGTGATCGGGGTGGTGCTGGTCGCGATCGACGGGCAGATCATCTATCGCAGCGGCCGCCGTTACCTGGAGAACTCCTACGGCGACCCCGCGGCGGGCGCTTCGATGACCCGCCTGGTCACGGTGCTGTTCCACCTCGCGACCCTGGGCGTCCTGGCGCTCGTGTCCACCATCGACATCGGCACCGGCCTGACCGGCGTCGTCGCCCGCGTGGGCGTCCTGCTGCTGATCCTGGCCCTGGCCCACGGGATCACGCTCGCCGCGCTCTCCCGCATCCGCGGTGAGCAGGAGGTCGAGGCGGTCGTCCAGCGCGGCGGCCGGCAGCAGCGGGTCGAACCCGAGCAGCCGGGCCCCACGGTGATGCCGGTGCCGGGTCAGCCGGGCACGTACCCGGACGTCAGCCCGTCGATCGAGAACCGGTCCCCGTACTCGGCTTCGTAAGCGGATTTCGTGGCGAGGGCGGCACTTCCCGAGCGGAAGTGCGGCCCTCGCCCGTGTCCGGGGTCAGCGCTCCACCATCGGCAGGTCCACCTCGGTGGGCCGCGCGGCGAGCGCCCGGGCCACGTCGGCGAGCTTGACGTTCAGGTCCTGGGACGCGCGGCGCAGCACGTCGAAAGCTTCGTCGGCGCTGATCCCACGACGCTGCATCAGGATGCCCTTGGCCTGGCCGATCACGTCGCGGCCGTCGACCGCGCGGCGCAGGTGCGCCGCCTCCAGCTCGGCCGCCGCGACGGCTTCCGTGTGCGCCAGTGCCAGGGAAGCGTGCGTCGCCAGCAGGAGGGCGAGGTCGACCGCGGGGCCGTCGAACGCGCCTCGCCTGCTCGAGTAGATGTTCAGCGCGCCGGTGCGCCGCGCCGGGCGGGCGTCCGGGAACAGGGACGTCGCCAGCACCGAGTGGTAGCCGTAGCCGGCCGCGGCCGGGCCGAACGACGGCCAGCGCGGGTCGTGCGCGAGGTCCTGGGACCGGCCGATGGCCGGGCCGTCCGGGCGGGCCGACTCGACGCACGGCCCTTCCCCGTGGTCGTACTGCACCTGGTCCAGCCGCACCGCGACCGGATCGGTCTCGACCGGCGTGTGGAACGTGCCGTCGGGTTCCCGCAGGGTGACGCTGACCAGGTCGGCGTCCGGGACGATCGCGCTCGCGGCGCCGACGACGAGCCGGAGCACGCCCCCGACGGTCGGGGTCACGTCGAGCAGCGTGCGCGTGAGGTCGGCGAACTGCCGCGTCAGCTGGCCGGGCGGGTGGTCACCGTCCTGCCCGAACCCGGCCCGTTCCCGCGCCCACTCGTCTTCGCCGATGCTCATGCGTCTCCATCGTCCGTCGTCTCCGGAGAACAGCTTCCCGCCGATCCGCGGCCGGTGCTCAACCGGGGGAGCCGGCCGCGCGCTGCAGGACCTCCCGGGCCCGGTCCACGAAGCCCGGGCCGGGCCAGAGCTGGTCGGCCTGCGGCACCCGGTCCGACAGGTCCGGGTGGGGCAGGGTCGGCGCGGCGTCGCGGACCGCCACGACCTCCTTGCCCAGCTCGGCCCGCCGCTCGGGCGAGCAGGTGAGCCGCACCTGCCGGACGGCCGCCGGGCCTTCGTCGTGGACGTGCCGGCGCACGGCGCGGAGCAGCCCGCCGAGCAGGCGCTCGAAGCGCGTCTCCTGCGGTCCCACACCCTCCAGCTCACGCATCAGGCCGTCCGCCTCCGCGAGGTCGCCTTCGCCGTCGAGGAAGGCCTCCTCCGCGACGGCGTGGCGGACGAGCTGCGCGATCAGGTGGTCGGCGAGGTCCTTGCGGTTCTCGGGACTGCCCTGGCCGAGCTCGATCTCGGTGCACAGCCGGTCCAGCTCCCGGTGGTCGCCGGCGAGGACGGTGGTCAGGTCGGTTGCGGGCTGGCTGCCGTTCATGCACGCTCCTGGTCCGGGCTCGGGGGTTCCCGAACCGGATACCCGCTGCTCGGCCACCGAATCCCCGTGTCGGGGCGGTGGGGGCCGGGTATTCGTCAGGAGAACCGGCCCCCAAGGAGGACGATCATGGCAGCGCCGTCGTCGGTGACCGAGCGCGAACGCAAGTACGAGGTCGTGGCGGGCAGCGGGGTGCCGCGGCTCGTCGGCGTCGCGGGCGTCGAGACCCAGGACGACCCGGTCGAGCAGATCCTCGACGCCTCCTACTACGACACCGAGACCTTCCGGCTGGCCAGGAGCGGCATCACGCTGCGGCGCCGCGTCGGCGGGCACGACGCCGGCTGGCACCTCAAGCTGCCGGTTTCCGCCGACGAGCGGCAGGAGATCCAGCTGCCGCTGGGCGGCGACTCGAACAAGGTCCCAGGGCGGCTGCGCCGGCTCGTGCGCGCCTACACGCTGGGGGAGAAGCTGGTGCCGATCGCGCACCTGCGCACCGACCGGTTCGCCCACCGGCTGGCCGACGGCGACGGCCGGACCGTCGCGACCCTCACCGACGACCACGTGACGGGAGAAGCCGGCGGCGAGAGCGCGCGGCTCGACGAGTGGCGCGAACTGGAGCTCGAGCTCGACCCCGGGACCGACCCCGGCCGGCTCAAGGACTTCGACCGGGCGCTGGCCGAAGCCGGCGCCTCGGCCTCGCCGTGGCCGTCGAAGCTGCGGCGCCTGATCGGCGACCGCGTTCCCGCGCCGCCCCGCGGCCGCAAAAAGCCGACGGCGGGCGAGGTCGTGCTGACGTCGTTGCGCGAGCACTACGCCCGGTTGCGCCGCGCGGACGTCGGGGTTCGCCTGGACGTCGAGGACTCCGTGCACCAGATGCGCGTCGCCACCCGGAAGCTGCGCAGCGCGCTGCGCACGTTCGGGTCCATTGTGGACAAAAACGAAACCGCGTCGCTCGCGGCCGAGCTGAAGTGGCTCGGGCAGCAGCTGTCCCCGGCCCGGGATGCCGAAGTCAGCGAGGAACGGCTCCAGGCGCAGCTCGACGAAATCCCCTCTGAGCTGGTGTTCGGGCCGCTGCGCCAGTACCTCACGCGCTACTTCGCCCGCGAGGCCGAGGAAGGCCGGACGCGCGCGATGGAGGCGCTGACCGGCAAGCGGTACCTGAAGCTGCTGCGCGCGCTGGACGCCGTGGTGGAGGAACCGCCGCTGACTCGCCGTGCGCGCAAGCCGGCGAAGTCCGGGTTGCGTGGGCCGGTGCGCAAGGCCGCGGCGAAGCTGCGCCGCGCCGAAGCGGCGACGCGCGGTCTGGACGGCCACGAGCTCGAGACGGCGCTGCACGAGGTCCGCAAGAAGGCGAAGCGCGCCCGCTACGCCGCCGACACCGTCAAGCCGGTCTACGGCAAGAAGCTGCGGCAGTGGCGCAAGAACGTCAAGGCCGTCCAGAGCACGCTGGGCGAGCACCAGGACACCGCGGTCGGCCGGGACGTCCTGCACCACCTCACCATCGCCGGGCACGGCGAAGGTCAGAACACTTTCACGTTCGGGATGCTCTACGAGCGGGACGCCGAGACGGCGGAGAAGCTGCGCGAGAGGTTCGCGGGGGAGTGGCGGCGGCTCCGGAAGGGCGGACGCCCGGGCTGGCTTCGCTGAGCTGCCCCGGACGTCTCGAACGACTCATTCAGGGCCGGGGAGGTCCTGAATGAGTCATTCAAGACCTGGGCGACAGGACGGGAGGAAGGGCTCAGCCCTCGCCGGTGAGCTTCCCGCGGAGCTGCTCCAGCGTCTGCGACAGCAGCCGGGAGACGTGCATCTGGGAGATGCCGACGCGGTCGGCGATCTGGGTCTGGGTCAGCCCGCCGAAGAACCGCATGACGAGGATCGCGCGCTCCCGCTTCGGCAGCTCCTGGAGCAGCGGCTGGAGGGCCTCGTGGTTCTCGACCATGGCCATCTCGTGGTCGGGTTCCCCCATGGTGTCCGCCAGCGACAGCGCCTCGGCGTCGTCGTGCACCGGCTTGTCGACGGACAGGGCCTGGTAGGCGTTGCCGGCCAGCAGTCCTTCGCGGACCTCGTCGACGTCCAGGCTCAGGTGCTCGGCCAGCTCGGTCGGCGTCGGCGCGCGGCCCAGGCGCTGGGACAGCACCGCCGAGCCCTGGCTCAGCGACAGGTGCAGCTCCTTGAGCCGTCGCGGGACCCGCACCGACCAGCCGGTGTCCCGGAAGTGCCGCCGCACCTCGCCCATGATCGTCGGCACCGCGAAGGACAGGAAGTCGTGGCCGCGGGTGGGGTCGAACCGGTCGACCGCGTTGATCAGGCCGATCCGGGCCACCTGGACCAGGTCCTCGCGGGGCTCGCCGCGCCCGGAGAAGCGGGTCGCGATGTGCTCGGCCAGCGGGAGCAGCTCGGTGACGAGCCTGCTCCGCACCACGTCGCGGCGCGGGTCGTCGGGGCCGAGGGTGCCCAGCTCCTCGAACAGCGGTTCGCAGTGGGCGTATTCGTCCGGGCGGTGCAGGAGGGTTTTCCGCTCGCTGCTCACGCGCTCGTTCCCGGGTTCAGCACCAGCTCGATCGTGACGATGCCCGCGCCTCCACCGGGGAGAACGTCGCAGTGCGCGGTCACCGACCGGCTCAGCGTGGTCAGCACGTGCCAGCCGAAGGTGCGGTCGCTCGGGGGCCGCGGGTCGGTCGAGCGCGTCGAGATGGTCACGTGCAGGCCGTCGGGGCCCTGCCGGAAGCGGCAGTGCAGCTGAGTGCCCAGCTCGGCCAGCTGCACGAGCTGGGCGCACGCCTCGTCGACGGCCATCTTGGCGTCGGCGATGGCGTCCAGCCCGAAGTCCGCGCGCGACACTACGCCGTGCGTGAGCATCCGGACCAGGGGGATCTGCTCCGCCATGGCGGGCAGGCGCAGCTCCACCAGTTCCTCGAGCAGCTCTTCCAGCGTCGGCTTGCCGCCGTGCGAGCTGCCGCTTCGTGTTTCTTCCATGCGAGAACTACTACCCATCTGGGCGAATGACGACACTTCGTGGTCAGGGATTTCCGGTTTGGTCACTTGCCGAGGGCCCGTTCGAGCTCCTTCTTGGTCATCGTCGAGCGGCCGTTGATGTTCCGCTTCTTCGCTTCGTTGTACAGCTGGTCCTTCGTCGGGCCGCCGGGACCCTTCCGGTTGCCGGACCGTTCGCCGCCGCGCTGCTGCGGGGACTTGTCCTTGACCGACGTCTTGCTGGCCTGCCGGGACTCGCCCGATTGCGCGCGGTTCTTGTTCACCGTGCGGGCCGCGATCTCCTTGGCTCGTCCGGTGCTCGCTCCGCGGTCCTCGGCCGAGTCCTTGACGTGCTCGTACTGGCGCTCGCGCTTCTTGCTCCACGACTGAGGCATGACCGTTCCCTTTCGCTCGTGGGGTGAGTACCCGGTCGATCATCGGGTAAACGTCCCCTACCGGCGGCGAGCAGCAGGATCCACCCGTCCGTGGGAAGCCGGTTACCCCCGGACGAGAGCGGGTAAGCGGGGAGGGATGGAGAGGAGGCGCCGATGCGGATCGGCTACACGCTCATGACCGAGCAGACCGGGCCGAACGAACTGGTCCGGTTCGCCGCCGGTGCGGAACAGGCCGGCTTCGACTTCGAGGTCATGAGCGACCACTACTCGCCCTGGCTGGCCGAACAAGGGCACGCTCCCTACGCTTGGAGCGTGCTCGGCGCCGTCACGCAGGTCACCGACCGCGCCGAGCTGATGACCTACGTGACCTGCCCGACGATGCGCTACCACCCGGCGGTGGTGGCGCAGAAGGCGGCGACCGTGCAGGCGCTCTCGGGCGGCCGGTTCACCCTCGGGCTCGGCGCGGGCGAGAGCCTCAACGAGCACGTCGTCGGCCGCGGCTGGCCGCCGGCGAACGTCCGGCACGACATGCTCGCCGAAGCCCTGCAGATCATCGGCGGCCTGTTCGACGGCGGCTACTTCGACTACGAGGGCAAGCACTTCCGCGTCGACTCGGCGAAGCTGTGGGACCTGCCGGAGAAGCGGACGCCGATCGGTGTCGCGGTGTCCGGCTCGCAGTCGATCAAACGGTTCGCCCCGGTGGCCGACGCGATGATCGCCGTCGAGCCGAAGGCGGAGCTGTCGAGCGAGTGGGACGCGACGAAGCTCGGCCCGCCGACCCGCAAGATCGGGCAGATGCCGGTGTCGTGGGGCACCGACCGCGACGCCGCCGTGAAGCGCGCCCACGAGCAGTTCCGCTGGTTCGCCGGGGGCTGGAAGGTCAACGCCGAGCTGCCCGGACCGGCCGGCTTCGCCGGGGCCACGCAGTTCGTCCGTGAGGACGACGTCGCCGGCTCGATTCCCTGCGGGCCGGACGTCGACGCGATCGTCGAGGGCGTGCGCGAGTTCGAGAAGGCCGGTTTCACCGACCTCGCCCTGGTCCAGATCGGTGGCGACCAGCAGGAAGCTTTCCTGGACTTCGCCGAAAAGGAGCTGCTCCCGGCGCTGCGCGGGTAGATCCACCCGTTCGGGGTAACGCGGATCTTCGCCGACAGGAGTAACACGCACAGTAGGGACAGCCCGGCGGTGGGAGTTGCGGATGACCGAGGTGAAGCCGGCGCCGAGCCTGCGGGCGGTGCCCCTGGCGGTGGCGCGGCGCGGGCCGAAGGGCGGCACGCTGCTCGCGCTGCTGCGCACGACCGACCCGAAGCAGATCGGGTTGCTGTACCTGACGACGTCGTTCGCCTTCTTCATGGCGGGCGGTGCGATGGCGCTGCTGATGCGCGGCGAGCTGGCCCGGCCCGGGCTGCAGTTCCTGTCGCCGGAGCAGTACAACCAGCTGTTCACGATGCACGGCACGATCATGCTGCTGCTCTACGCCACCCCGAACCTGTTCGGGTTCGCGAACTACATCCTGCCGCTGCAGATCGGCGCGCCGGATGTCGCGTTCCCGCGGCTGAACGGCTTCGCCTACTGGCTCTACCTGTTCGGCGGGCTGATCGTGATCAGCTCGTTCCTCACCCCGGGCGGCGCGCCCGACTTCGGCTGGACGGCTTACACGCCGCTTTCGAACGCCATCCATTCGCCGGGCGTCGGCGGCGACCTGTGGATCATGGGCCTGATCGTGTCCGGGCTCGGCACCATCCTCGGCGCGGTCAACATGGTCACCACGATCGTCTGCCTGCGCGCGCCCGGCATGACCATGTGGCGGATGCCGATCTTCACCTGGAACATCCTGTTCACCGCCGTCCTGATCATGCTGGCGTTCCCCATCCTCACGGCCGCGCTGTTCGGCCTGGAGGCGGACCGCAGGCTCGGGGCGCACGTGTTCGACCCCGCCAACGGCGGAGCGATCATGTTCCAGCACCTGTTCTGGTTCTTCGGGCATCCCGAGGTCTACATCGTGGCGCTGCCGTACTTCGGGATCATCACCGAGATCGTGCCGGTGTTCAGCCGGAAGCCGCTGTACGGCTACCGGCTGATGGTGTTCGCGACCGTCGCGATCACCGGGCTGTCGGCGGTGGTGTGGGCGCACCACATGTTCGCCACCGGCGCGGTGCTGTTGCCGTTCTTCTCGATCATGACCTTCTTCATCGCCGTCCCCACCGGCATCAAGTTCTTCAACTGGATCGGCACGATGTGGAAGGGTCACCTGACCTTCGAAACGCCGATGCTGTGGTCGGTCGGTTTCATGGTCACGTTCCTCTTCGGCGGCCTCACCGGGATCATCCTGGCGTCGCCGCCGCTGGACTTCCACGTCACGGACTCGTACTTCGTCGTCGCGCACTTCCACTACGTCCTGTTCGGCACGATCGTGTTCGCGACGTTCGCCGGGATCTACTTCTGGTTCCCGAAGATGACCGGCCGCATGCTCGACGAGCGGCTCGGCAAGTGGCACTTCTGGACGACGTTCATCGGCTTCCACACGACGTTCCTGATCCAGCACTGGCTGGGGGACATGGGCATGCCGCGCCGGTACGCGGACTACCTGTCCACGGACGGCTTCACGACGCTGAACACGATCTCGACGATCGGCGCGTTCATCCTGGGCGCGTCGACGCTGCCGTTCATCTGGAACGTGGTGAAGAGCTACCGCTACGGCGAGCAGGTCCTGGTCGACGACCCGTGGGGCTTCGGCAACAGCCTCGAATGGGCGACGACGTGCCCGCCCCCGCGGCACAACTTCCTGGACCTGCCGCGCATCCGGTCGGAGCGGCCCGCGTTCGAGCTGCACCATCCCGAGGCGGTCGAGCAGATGAAGGAGGAGCGGTACATCCGCTCGAAGCGGGCCCAGGCCCGGGTGCTGGACCGGGACGCGAGCCCGCCGGCGTCCCGAGAGGGGCACGCGGGCACGGCGGGTTCGTCGCGCTGACCTCCGCCGTGCCGGCCCTTCAGCACGCCTAGGCCGTTGCGGGCTCCTCGCGCCGGGTGGCGACCGTGAGGCGCCGGTCGGCCTCCGTCACCTGCAGGGCCCGGCGGACCATCGGGTTCGTCCCGGTCATCACCTGCAGGTCCGTGCCGTTCTGTTCGGCCTGCAGCGCCGCGTGCAGCAGCACCCGCACGCCCGCGACGCCGAGGAAGTCCACTTCGGACAGATCGAGGACCAGCCGGTCCGGGACCGCCCACAGGCGGTCCGAAACGAGGGCGGCCAGGTCGCCGGCCGTCGCGGTGTCGAGGGCGCCGCGGGCGGTGATCAGCACCGCGTGCGGAGCGGGCCACGTCGTGCGCAGCCGCAGAGGGGGATTTCGGGGTCGGGGGACCATCATGCGGTTCGCCGCCGTCCTGGTGCCGCGCGGAGCCGCAGCGCCGCGCTCGGGGTGTTCCGAGCCGGCTGCTGTGCTGAACCGATGACCGAAGCCTAACCCTGCGCGAGCTGCCCGCAACCGACGTTGCTCCGAACGGGCGTGTGGCCCGCCGCGGCGGTGACCGGTTGTGCCCGCGCTGAGCGCGATGCAGTAATCTCGCGCTGGACCCGTTAAAGCGCTAGCGGCCCACTAGTGGCGCGCGCCCGGGTCCTCCCTGGTTGAGAGCGCCCTGAGCACGAGAAGAGGGGCGTCACCAGGATGACGGGCGGCGATGAGCAGCTCACCGCGCGGTTGGACGAAGTCACGGTGGCGATGGAATCGCTCACCGCGATGGTCGACTCGGAACTGGACCTGGGCCAGATGCTGCAAGCGGTCTGCGACCACGTGGTGCAGGTGGTGCCGGGGGCCGACATGGCGAGCATCACCCTGGTGCGCGAAGGCGTGCCGGAGACGGTGGCCAGCACCGACCAGCGGGCGGTGAACTTCGATCGCGAGCAGTACCGGATCGGGGACGGGCCGTGCCTGCGCGCGGCCGAAACCGGGCAGCCGGTGCGCGTGGGTGTCGGGGCGGTGGGCGACGTGTGGCCGCAGTTCGTGTCGAAGGCCGAACAGCTGGGCGTGGCGAGCTTCCTGGCCGCGCCGCTGACCGTGGACGAGGACATGTCCGGCGCGGTGAACCTGTTCGGCTTCGGCGAGCACGGCTTCAGCGAGCTGGGCACGAAGATCCTCGAGCTGTACACGGCGACGGTCGTGTTCGGCCTGCGCAGCGCGCGCCGGTACTTCGCGGCCCGCGAGCTGATCGACCAGCTGAACCGCGCGCTCGAGACGCGCGCGGTGATCGATCAGGCCAAGGGGATCCTCATGGCCGCGCACCGGATCACCGCGGAAGAGGCGTTCCAGCGGCTGGTGAAGCGCTCCCAGGACGGGAACCGGAAGCTGCACGAGGTGGCGACCGAGTTCGTCGAGGCGGTGGCGACCACCACAGCGTGACGGCCGGGCCGCGTACCCAGGCAGCCGGCTTGCGTACCTGGACGGTCGGCCGACCCTCTGGGTACGCGCGCCGACCCTCTGGGTGCCGCTGGTGTCGCGCGCGGCAGGTTTGTCGACGTTCGGGCCGCTGGAGCCAGGGCGCTCGCCGAGCCGGGTCAGGCTCGGTAGCCCGGACCAAAGGTCTTGAATGAGTCATTCAAGACCTCCGAAGACCTGAATGAGTCATTCAAGACGTTCGCACTCGCCGCCGCGCTCGCGACGAACCTCGGACGCGCGACACTAGCTGGTCGGCACCTCGTCCGGAGGGGCCTCGGCCACCGGGTCGGGCCGGTGTCTGCTGCGCTGGCACGTCGTGCAGACCAGGGTCCGGCCGAGCACCGTCCCGTCGTCCGCGACGACCTGGGCGACGTGCATCGTCGGGAAGCCGCAGACTTCGCAGGGCAGCGACCCGTCCTCACGACTGATGCGGATCTGGGTACCCATCCGGCCTCCTGGTGTGACGTGGGTCTCACCACCTTGCCGGTTTCCCGGTCGGAACCGGTCGAATTCACTCGTTCGGCCTAGCAATGGCTGTCTCCGGGAACCCCATCGGTGCCTCTTGTGTTTGGTCGGGTGAGACCGGGTAATCGCCCCGGTGAAAGGCCGACCGGGGATTGCCGGAGGGGAGCGAACATGCGAGACAAGCGGAACGACCTGCGACCGGTGGCGGACCTCCTGCTGGAGGGCGGGGACACGCCGGCACAAGCTTCGACGCGGCGCAAGGCGGCCTTGGCCGTCGCGGCGAACGCGAAAGACTCCGAAGACTGCGCGCAGCTGCTCGAGATGCTGGGCCTGCACCGGGCCGGCACTCGCAGCAGCGAAGTCGCCTGACGCACGACGCACCCGGAGCCCGCCGAGACCACCCGGTCCCGGCGGGCTCCGGCGCGTCACGCACCGCGACGACGTCGCGTTTCGGGCACCGGCGGCGCGGGTATCGCTGCCGGTGAGGAGGTCGACACATGGCCAGACCGGTGTGGAGCGGCGCGCTGAGCTTGGGGCTGGTCACCGTTCCGGTGGAGCTGTACCCGGCGGTGGCGGACCACACGATCCACTTCCACCAGTTCGAACGCGGGACGTCGGACCGGATCCGCAACCGCCGGGTCAACGAGCGGACCGGCGACGAGGTCACCCAGGACGAAATCGTCAAGGGCTACGACCTCGGCAGCGGCGACCACGTGCTCGTCGAGCCCGACGAGCTGGACGAGATCGCCCCCGAGCGGTCCCGGCGGATCGACATCGAGCAGTTCGTCGAGCTGGACGAGATCGACCCGTGGTTCTACGACCGCACGTACTGGCTCAAGCCGGCGAAGGAGGACTTCGCCAAGGCGTACGGCCTGCTGCTGCAGGCGATGGACCGCAGCGAGAAGGCCGGCGTCGCGAAGTTCGTCCTGCGCGGCAAGGAGTACCTCTGCGCGGTCCGCGCCGGCGAGGACGTCATGGTGCTCAACACCCTGCACTTCGTCGCCGACCTGCGGAAGCCGAAGGACGTCATGGGCGGGCTGCCCAGCCTGCCGAAGCCGCGGCCCAAGGAGCTCGACATGGCGCTCTCGCTCGTCGACGAGATGACCGCGCCGTGGAAGCCCGACGACTACCGCGACGAGTACTCCGAGCGCGTCGAGAAGCTGATCAAGGCCAAGAAGCAGGGCAAGGAGATCGCCCACGAAGAGGAGCCGGAGCCGTCGGCCGACGTCGTCGACCTGTTCGAGGCGTTGTCGCGGAGCGTGAAGAACCGCAAGGGCGGCAGCAAGGAAGCCAAGAAGCCGGCGAAGAAGAAGGGCTCCGACCTCGAGGACCTGTCCAAGTCCGACCTGGACAAGCTGGCTCGTGAGCAGGGCGTGAAGGGCCGTTCGAAGATGACCCGCGCCCAGCTGGAGAAGGCGCTGAAGGCGTCGTGAGCGGCCCCGGCTGGCGCGAGCCGACCCTGGCCACGCTCACCGGCCGCCGGTTCTCCGACGAGGACTGGATCTACGAGCGCAAGCTGGACGGCGTCCGGGCGATCTGCGTGCGTGACTCGGGCACGCCGACGCTCTACTCGCGCAACCACAAGGTGATGGACAACGCCTACCCCGAGCTCGTCGAAGCCCTCGCGGCCCAGGGCGGGCCGCGGTTCGTGGCCGACGGCGAGATCGTGGCGTTCGACGGTGCCAACACCAGCTTCGCCGCGCTGCAGCCCCGGATCCACGTCAGCGACCCGGACCGCGCCCGGGCCACCGGCGTGCGCGTCCACTACTACCTCTTCGACCTGCTGTACTACGACGACCAGGACACCACCAGGCTGCCGCTGCGGCAGCGGAAGGCGTTGCTGCGGGACGCGTTCGACTTCGAAGACCCGCTCCGGCTGTCGGCGCACCGGAACACCGAAGGCGAAAAGTTCTACGCGGAAGCCTGCCGGCGCGGCTGGGAGGGTGTCATCGCGAAGCGGGCGGACGCGCCGTACCACCACGGGCGGTCACCCGACTGGTTGAAGTTCAAGTGCGCACAGGGGCAGGAGCTGGTGATCGGCGGCTTCACCGACCCACAGGGCGCCCGGCACGGCTTCGGCGCGCTCCTGCTCGGCTACCACGAGGACGGCGGCCTGAAGTACGCCGGCAAGGTCGGCACCGGGTTCGACGAGAAGCTCTTGGCCTCGCTGCACGCACAGCTGCAAGAACGCGAAACGAGGCGCTCGCCGTTCGCCGGGCCGGTGAAAGAACCGGGTGCGCACTGGGTCCGGCCGGACCTCGTCGCGCAGATCGACTTCTCCGAATGGACGCGCGACGGGCGGCTGCGGCACCCGCGGTTCGCCGGGCTGCGCGAGGACAAGAAGGCGGCGGACGTGGTGCGGGAGCGGACGTGAGTGGCGAGATTTCCCATGCGGACAAGGTGTTCTACCCGGCCGACGGGCTGACCAAGGGCGATGTCGTCGAGTACTACCGCGCGGTCGCCGACGTCATGCTGCCGCACCTGCGCGGCCGCCCGCTGACCCTGCGGCGGTTCCCGGACGGCATCGACGGGCAGGGCTGGTTCCAGAAGCACCCGGGGGAGCACTTCCCGGACTCGATCCGCGTCGAGAGCGTCCCCCGGCGCGGCGGCGGTACGGACGACTACGTCGTCTGCGACGACGCCGAAACGCTGGACTACCTCGCGCGGCAGGGCACGCTGGAGTTCCACCTCTGGCTGTCGACGGTGGACGCGCCGGAGCGGCCGGACCGGCTGGTGCTGGACCTCGACCCGCCGGACGGCACGCCGGTCGCCGAGCTGCGCGCGGTCGCGCGGCGGATCCGCGACCACTACGAGCGGGTGGGGCTGACGCCGTTCGTCCAGGCGACCGGCGGCCGCGGCTTCCACGTGCTCGCGCCCCTGGACGCGAAGTCGGACACCGAGGTCGTGCTCGAGCTGTCCCGCGCGCTGGCCGACGCCGTCGCCGCGGACGACCCGGACCGCCTGACGACGGCCCAGCGCAAGGACAAGCGCGGCGACCGGATCTTCCTGGACGCCAACCGCAACGGCTACGCGCAGACGTTCGTCGCGCCGTACTCGCTGCGCGCCCGCCCGGGCGCGGCCGCCGCGACCCCGCTGGACTGGCGGGAGCTGGGCAAGGCCGAGCCGGACGGCTGGAGCCTGGCCAAGGAGAAGCAGCGCCTGGCCCGCAAGGACGACCCGTGGCGGGACCTGGACAAGCACGCGGGATCGGCGGAAGCGGCGTTGAAGCAGCTCACTTGAGCGTCTTGCCGGCGGCCTTGAGATCGGCGACGAAGGCCGCGTAGGCCTCGTCGCGGTCCGGGGCGCGCAGGACCGCCGACGGGTGCACGGTCGCGACCGCCGACGGCACCAGCTCGGCCACGTCCTCGGGTGCTTCGACGGGCTCGCCGCGATGAGCCGTGAGGCGGAACTTGGGGCCCAGCAAAGACTGCGCGGCCGTCGCACCCAGCAGCAGCACCAGCTCCGGGCGCACCGCGCGCAGCTCCGCCAGCAGCCACGGCCGGCAGGCGACCACCTCGGTGCGGCCCGGCTTCTGGTGGATGCGCCGCTTCCCGCGTTCGTCGCGCTTGAACTTGAAGTGCTTGACCGCGTTGGTGACGTACAGCGACTTCCGGTCGAAGCCCGCCTCTTCGAAAGCCCGGTCGAGGAGCTTTCCGGCAGGGCCGACGAACGGCTCACCGGCGAGGTCTTCCTTGTCGCCCGGCTGCTCACCGACGACCAGGATCTTCGCCTTCTTCGTGCCTTCGCCGAAAACGGTCTGCGTGGCGTCCCGGTAGAGGTCGCACCCCTGGCAGTCCGCGGCCGCCGAACGCAGGCGGTCGAGATCGGTGCTGTCCGGCGGCTCCGCGCCGCGGGTGTCGGGCATGTGCCGGAGTTCCCCCATCCCATGGCCGGGTAAACCCACGGTTCCTCACCTCGGGCCTCGGGTACCCCGCGGCCATGAGCCGGAGCCGAGGAAAAGTCGAAGTCGCGACCCGCGTCGCCCTGGACACCCCCGCCGACCTGGCCGAACACTACACACCGGGCGTCGCGGACCAGGCGCGGCGCATCGCGGACGACCCGTCGGCGCTCGCCCGCGAGACGGTCAAGGCCAACTCCGTCGCCATCGTGTCCGACGGGTCCGCCCTGCTCGGGCTCGGCGACCAGGGGCCGGCCGCCGCGCTGCCGGTGATGGAGGGCAAGGCGGCGCTGCTCAAGCGGTTCGCCGACGTCGACGCCTGGCCGATCTGCCCGGTCAGCCGCGAACCCGACGACCTCGTCCGCACCGTCAAGGACCTCGCGACGTCGTTCGGTGCGATCAACCTCGAGGACATCGCCGCACCGCGGTGCTTCACGATCGAACGGCGCCTGCACGACGAACTGGACATCCCGGTCTTCCACGACGACCAGCACGGCACGGCGGTCGTCGTGCTCGGCGCGCTGCACAACGCGCTGAAGCTGACCGGCCGCGAGCCCGGTGGCACGTCGGTCGTCATCGCCGGAGCCGGCGCGGCCGGCAGCGCGATCGCGCGGCTGCTGCTGCGCGCGGGCTACCGCCCCGAGGGGATCGTCGTCTGCGACAGCGAAGGCGTGCTGCACCCGGACCGCGACCTGATGGGGGAGAAGCACTGGCTGGCGGAGAACACCAACGCCGCCGGCGCCACCGGAAGTGTGCCGGACGTGCTGCGCGACGCGGACGTGTTCGTCGGCGTCAGCGCGGGCGGCCTCCTCGAGCCGGCCGACGTCGCCGCGATGGCCGACCGCGCGATCGTCTTCGCCCTGGCCAACCCGGACCCCGAGGTCGATCCGGACGCGGCGCGCGAGCACGCGGAGATCGTCGCCACCGGCCGCAGCGACTTCCCCAACCAGATCAACAACGTCCTGGCGTTCCCGGGCATGTTCCGCGGCCTGCTCGACTCGGGCGCGCCACGGGTCACGGGCGAGATGCTGCTGGCGGCGTCGCGCGCCTTGGCGGACGTGGTGGGGGACGACCTGGACGCAGGGCACATCGTGCCGAGCGTGTTCGACGAGGCGCTGGTGCCGGCGATGGCGGAAGCGGTGGCCGGCGCGGCGAAGGCGGCCGAGTAGTCCTTTGTGGACGGAGCGCGCTCAGTGCGAGCCGGCGGCGGGGGTGGTGCCGTCCGGAGCGGGCTTGCGGGTCGTCTCGGTGCGGGCGATGTGCCACGCGACGAGCGCGCCGGCGGCGACCGTGCCCCAGAGCACGAGCCCGGCGTCGCGGGCGAAGAGACCGACGACCAGCATGACCGCCGCGGTCACGTCGCACAGCACGAGCAACAGGTTCCACCGCTTGGCTTCGCGCAGGGTGCGGCCCGCGAAGGCGGCCGCGAACGTGGGGTCGCTCGCCTGCAGTTCCAGCTCGATTTCGCGCAGGGCGTGGCGTTCGCGATCCGGCAGCATGGTGGGCCTCCTCGCCTCGGCTACCGGAGTGGTACCCGTTCCGCGTCCTTTCGAAGCGGCACTTTCGGGGAAAGTCAGTGGTTGTCGCGGGGGATGCCCTTCGTCTTCGCGATCCGCTGGTACGCCACCGCCGGGCGCAGCACCATGCCGTCGCACAGCTGGTCCACCATCGACCGCTGGATCTCCTGCCACGGCGTCTGCGCGTCCGGGACCGGGTACCCGCCCGCCTCCGCCAGCTCCTTGTGGCGCAACGCGAGCTCCTCGTCCGGGATCAGGACGTCCGCGGTGCCGGCGGCCAGGTCGATCCGCACCCGGTCGCCGGTCCGCAGCACGGCGAGCCCGCCGCCGGCCGCGGCTTCGGGGGAAGCGTTGAGGATCGACGGCGATCCGGACGTACCGGACTGGCGGCCGTCGCCGAGGCACGGCAGCTCGCGGACGCCCCGCTTGATCAGCGCCGCCGGCGGCCGCATGTTCACCACCTCGGCCGAGCCCGGGTAGCCGAGCGGGCCCGTGCCGCGCATGACGAGCAGCGAGTGCTCGTCGACGCCGAGGTCCTGGTCGTCGATGCGGGCGTGGTAGTCCTCCGGGCCGTCGAAGACGACCGCGGTGCCCTCGTAGACGCCGCCGGCCAGGTAGCGGCGCCGGAACTCCGGCGAGATCACGCTGGACTTCATGATGGCCGCGTCGAAGAGGTTGCCCTGGAAGACGAGGAACCCGGCGTCTTCGGTGAGGGCGGTGTCGAAGGTGCGGATGACGTCGCGGTCGCCGGCTTCGGCGTCGCGGCAGTTGTCGCCGATCGTGCGGCCGTTGACCGTCGGCGCGTCTTCGTGGACGAGCCCGTGCCGCATCAGCTCGTGCACCACGGCCGGGACGCCGCCCGCGCGGTGGAACTCCTCGCCGAGGTACTTCCCGGCCGGCTGGAGGTCGACCAGCAGCGGGACGTGGTGGCCGAGCCGCTGCCAGTCGCCGAGGGGCAGGTCGACGCCGACGTGCCGGGCGATCGCGCCGATGTGGATGGGCGCGTTGGTCGAGCCGCCGATCGCCGAGCTGACCACGATGGCGTTTTCGAACGCTTCGCGCGTCAGGATGTCCGACGGCTTGAGGTCCTCGCGCACCATCTCGACGATCCGCAGCCCGGTGCGGTAGGCCATCCGCGCGCGGTCGCGGTGTGGCGCCGGGATGGCCGCGCAGCCGGGCAGGCTCATCCCGAGCGCTTCGGCGAGCGCGTTCATGGTGGAGGCGGTGCCCATGGTGTTGCAGTGCCCGGGCGACGGCGCGGACGACGCGACGAGCTCCATGAACCCGGCGTCGTCGATCTCCCCGGCGGCGAGCAGCTCGCGGGCCTTCCAGACGATGGTCCCGGACCCGGTGCGCTCGCCGTTGTACCAGCCGTTGAGCATGGGGCCGCCGGACAGCACGATGGCCGGGATGTCGACGGTCGCGGCGGCCATCAGGCACGCGGGGGTGGTCTTGTCGCAGCCGGTGGTGAGGACGACGCCGTCGATGGGGTAGCCGTAGAGCGTCTCGACCAGGCCGAGGTAGGCGAGGTTCCGGTCCAGGGCGGCGGTCGGGCGCTTGCCGGTCTCCTGGATGGGATGCACGGGGAACTCGATGGCTATCCCGCCGGCCTCGCGGATGCCTTCGCGGGTGCGGTCGGCGAGCTGCAGGTGGTGGCGGTTGCAGGGCGACAGGTCGGAGCCGGTCTGCGCGATGCCGATGATCGGCCGGCCGGACTGCAGCTCCTCCCGGGTCAGGCCCCAGTTCATGTACCGCTCGAGGTAGAGGGCGGTCATCCCGGGGTCGGCGGGGTTGTTGAACCAAGCTTCGCTGCGCAGTCCCATACCGGCCAGTCTGTCAACGGCGGTCGCGGAATGCACCCCTTGGCGGACGTCTTGAATGACTCATTCAGGGCGCCGGAGGTCCTGAATGACTCATTCAAGACTTCTGGGTGGCCGCCGAGGCCGGAGGGGCAGGGGCGGGACAGCGGCCGGGCCCGGATCCCTCGGGCCCGGCCGCACCCCCCGCGGAAGCCCGTGAAGGCCACCCGCGCCGGTGGCCTTCACGAAACGAGACCGCCGGCCTCAGCCGAGGCCGTTCAACCCGATCACCCGGGAGTACCACTGTGCGCTGCGCTTCAGCGTCCGGACCTGGGTCGCGTAGTCGACGTGGATCAACCCGAACCGCTTCGCGTACCCCTCGGCCCACTCGAAGTTGTCGAGCAGCGACCAGTAGAAGTACCCGCGTAGGTCGACCCCCGCCGCCAGCGCATCGTGCGACGCCCTGAGGTGGGAGTCCAGGAACGCCACGCGGTCGGTGTCGACGATCTCGCCGCCGTCGGAGACGACGTCGGGGTAGGCCGCGCCGTTCTCCGTGATGTACAGCGGCACCGGGCGGTAGCCGCGGTGGACCTGCAACAGCGACTCGGTCAGCCCGGCCGGCTGGACCTCCCAGCCGGAGTCGGTGCGGGCGGCCGCCGGGTCCGGGACGAAGTGGACGTCGCCGGCGCCGACCCACTCCGGGCCCGCCGGCTCGCTGCCCGGCACCGGACGGCCCGCCACCCGGTAGTCGCGGTAGTAGTTCACGCCCAGCCAGTCGACGTGCGCGGCGATGACCGCCGCGTCCTCGTCGCGGACCACGTCCCCGAGCCCGAACGGCGCGAGGTCGGCGACCAGGTCGTCCGGGTAGCCGCCGCGCAGCACCGGGTCGAGGAACAGCCGGTTCTGCAGGCCGTCGATCCGCCGGGCCGCGGAGACGTCGGAGACGTTCGCCGGGTCGTGCGGTACGACGGGGTAGAGGTTGAGCGTGATCCCGGCCGGGATGCCCGGCGCGTGCCGGCGGATGACGTCCATCGCCAGCCCGTGCCCCAGCAGCAGGTGGTGCGTGGCGGCGACGGCGGCCGGGTGCTCGGTGCGGCCGGGCGCGTGGATGCCGCCCGCGTAGCCGAGCATCGCCGCGCACCACGGCTCGTTGAGCGTCGACCAGCTGGCGACGCGGTCGCCGAGGCGCTCCAGCACCGTCTCGGCGTACTCGGCGAACCGGTACGCGGTGTCCCGCGAAGTCCAGCCGCCCTTCTCCTCCAGCGACTGGGGCAGGTCCCAGTGGTAGAGCGTTGCCCACGGCTGGATCCCGGCTTCCAGGAGGCAGTCGACGAGCCGGTCGTAGAACGCGAGGCCGGTGGCGTTGGGGGCGCCGCCGTCCGGCCGTACCCGGGGCCAGGCCAGCGAGAAGCGGTAGGCGCCGAGGCCGAGCCGGCGCATCAGGTCGACGTCCTCGGTGTACCGGCGGTAGTGGTCGGCGGCCGGGTCGCCGGTGTCGCCGCCCACGACCGCGCCCGGACGGCGTGCGAAGACGTCCCAGACCGAGTCGGTGCGACCGTCGGCCGTGGTGGCCCCTTCCACCTGGAACGCCGCGGTGGCGGCGCCCCAGACGAAGCCGGGCGGGAACATCAGCGCTGTCTCCGCCCGAACGCTGTCGGGATGTACGGACATGGTCACCCTTTCACGGCACCTTGCATGATCCCGGCCACGATCTGGCGGCCGAGGAGGACGAAGACGATGAGGATCGGGATGGTGGCCAGGGTCGTGCCGGCCAGCACCAGCGAATAGTCGACGTAGTAGCCGCTCTGGAGCTTCTCCAGCGCGACCTGGACGGTCGGGTTGCCCGCGTCCAGGACCACCAGCGGCCACAGGAAGTCGTTCCACGACGTCATGAACGTGAACATCGCGAGGATCGCCGCGGCCGGGCGCACCGCGGGCAGGCAGACGTTCCAGAAGATCCGGATCATGCTGCAGCCGTCGACGCGCGCGGCCTCGATGAGCTCGTACGGCAGGGCGTCCACTGTGTACTGCCGCATCCAGAAGACGCCGAACGCGGTGACCAGGTTGGGCACGATCACCGACTGCAGGCCGCCCGCCCAGCCGAGCTCGGACATCGCGATGAACAGCGGGATGATGCCCAGCTGCGTGGGCACCGCGAGGGTCACGACGATGAACACGAACATCCCGTTGCGGCCCTTGAACCGCAGTTTCGCGAAGGCGAACCCGGCCAGTGACGAGAACAGCACCGTGGTGAGCGTGACCGTGCCCGACACGATGACGCTGTTGGCCAGCGCCTTCCAGAACGGGACGGTGTCGAACACCCGGGCGGCGTTGGCGAAGAAGTTGCCGCCGGGCACGAACGGCGGGATGCGCTCGGTGAGCATCCCGTTGTCGCGGCTGGCCACCAGGAACGACCAGTAGAACGGGAACAGCGACCCCAGCACGAAGATCGCCAGCACCCAGTACGTCGCCTTGCGCGGTTTCCCGAGCGTGGCGACGGACTTGCGCAGTCCATTTTTTTGAATGTCACTGCGGATGTCACTGCGGAGGGTCGTCATTTCCTCTTCACCCCCGGGGTGCGCGCGAGCCGGCCGGTGAGGAAGAAGTTCACCAGCGCGATGAGCACGATGATCACGAACAGCACCCAGGCGATCGCCGAGGCGTAGCCGAGGTTGTAGTTCTCGAACGCCGACTGGTAGAGGTACAGCGTCACGGTCTGGAACTGGTTGGTGGAGCCGCCGTTGTTCGACCCGGGCAGGGCGTCGAACAGCTTCGGCTCGGTGAAGATCTGCAGGCCGCCGATCGTCGAGGTGATGGTGACGAAGATCAGCGTCGGTTTCAGCAGCGGCAGGGTGACGGCGGTGAACCGGCGCCACGTGCCCGCGCCGTCGATCAGCGCCGCCTCGTGCAGCTCCTTCGGGATGGCCTGCATCGCCGCCAGCACGATCAGGGCGTTGTAACCGGTCCAGCGCCAGTTCACCATGATCGCGATCGCGACGTGGCTGCCGAAGCGGCTGGCCTGCCAGTCGACCGGGTCGAGGCCGATGGTCTGCAGGACGCCGTTGATCAGCCCGTACTTGGGGCCGAACAGGTTGGCGAAGATGATGCCGATCGCGACGAGGCTGGCCGCGTACGGCAGCAGGATGCCGACGCGCCAGCCGGTCGCGCCGCGCAGCCGGGCACCGAGCAACGCCGCCAGCAGGACCGCGATGATGAGCTGCGGGATGCTGGAGAGCAGGAAGATGCTGACCGTGTTGGTCAGCGCGTTCCAGAACTGGCTGTCGGCGAACAGCTCCTTGAAGTTGTCGATGCCGATGAACTCGGGGTCGTCGTCCCCGGCCTTCCACTTGAACAACGAGACGTACGCCGTGTAGAGCAGCGGGAACAGCCCGACGATCCCGAAGACGATGAAGAACGGTGCGACGTAGAGGTACGGCGATACCTTGACGTCCCACCGGCTCAGCTTGTGCCGGAAGGTGGGCCGGGGAGACGTTCGCTCCCCGGCCTTGCTCCCTTCCGGCGCGACTTTGTCGATGACGGTCATCTGCTCAGCGAGTGATCTTCTTCGCCGAGTCGACCAGTTGCTGCCAGCCGTCCGCCGCCGACTTGCCCTGTTCGACCGCCTGCAGTGCCGGGCTGGAGGCGTTCTCCTGGATCTGGCCGTCGCCCGGGCCCTTGTACTGCGGCTTCTGCACCTTCTTGGCCTGCTCGGCGAACAGCTCGCCGACCTTCGCGCCGCCGAAGTAGGCGTCGGTCTGGCTCAGCAGCGCCGGGTCCGACAGCGCCTTGACCTGGCTCGGGAAGGTGCCCTTGGCCTGGAACGCCTTGATCTGCTGCTCCGGCGCGGTCAGCCAGGCCGCGAGCTCGGCGGCCTCCTTCGGGTGCTTCGACTGCGTCGGCACGGTCAGGTACGAGCCGCCCCAGTTGCCGCCGCCGCCGGGGAAGGCCGCGGTGACCGCCCACTTGTTCGCGTTCTCCGGGCCGGCCTGCTCCTTGATCACGCCGAGCATCCACGCGGGGCACACCTTCGTGGCGAACGCGCCCTGCTTGAAGCCGGTGTTCCACTCGTTGCTGAACGCGGTCAGCTTGGCCGACTCGCCCTTCGCGACGGCGTCGGTGACCTTGGTCCAGGCGTCCTTGATGCCCTGGTTGCCCTCGACGGCGAGCTTGTCGTCGCTGCCGATGTAGCCCTGGGGGAGCTGGTTGACCATGGCGTTGAAGTTCTGCGCGGCCGAGTCGAACCAGGCCTTGCCCTTCGTCTTGGCGACGTAGTCGGCGCCGGCGGCGAAGTAGCTGTCCCAGGTGGCGAACAGCGGCTTGACGGCTTCGGGGTCGGTCGGCAGCCCGGCCGCCTGGAACATGTCCTTGCGGTAGCACATGGCGAGCGGACCGATGTCGGTGCCGTAGCCGATGACCTTGCCGTCCTTGGTCTTGGCGGCGTCGTACTTCCAGCCGAGCCAGCGGTCGGGGGAGGCGTCGGCGGGGCCGATCTTGGTCAGGTCGTTGAACTTCGAGCCCTTGTCGAGGACGTCGGACAGGTGGCCCTCTTCGACCGCCGAGACGTCGGCGAGGCCCGAGCCCGCGGCCAGCTTGGTGATCAGGTCCTGGTGGTAGGGCCCGCCCTGGCCGGTCTTGCGGTGGGTGATCTTGATGTTGGGGTGCAGCCGCTCGTACTCCGGGATGAGCGCCTCGTAGCCGAATTCGGTGAACGTCGCCAGCGTCAGGTCCACGTGCTCGTTCGGGCCCGCCGCGGCCGGCGTCTGCTCACCGCCGCCGCTACCGCAGGCCGTGGCGCCGAGCGCCGTCATCGTGATGCCCAGTGCGAGGACCAGGCCGTTCCGGATCGTTCTCACGTGTCCAACCACCTTGTTGACGGGAATGAGCGCTCTCACTGCTGGGAGCCCGACTGGGAGCGCTCCCAGGTGTCGCAGAGTCTGCTGGGGGCCTCCACCGGTGTCAAGGGGTCGTGACCGGAGTGTTTCCTGCGAGGAGCGCTCCCGGACTTCGCGCGCGGGTGCCGGTTAAGCTGTCGACGTCCGGGTGGTTGTGGGAGCGAGGGCGGTAGGCGTGGGGCCTCGAGCAGGGGATGAAGAGCGGCCGACGCTGGAGGACGTCGCGGCGTTCGCCGGCGTGTCGCGGTCGACGGCGTCGCGCGCGCTGAACGACGACGCGTACGTCAGCGCGGCGGCGCGCGAGAAGGTCCTCGCCGCGGCCCGTGACCTGGGCTATTCCCCGAACCAGGCGGCCCGCTCGCTCGTCACCCGCCGCACCGGAGCGGTCGCGGTGGTGCTGTCGGAGCCGGAGTCCCGGCTGCTCGACGACCCGTACCGCGCCGCCGTCATGCGGGCCGGCTACCGCGAGCTCGCCGACGTCGGCCGGCAGATGGTCCTGATCTTCAGCGACATCCGCGAGGACCTCAGCCGGACCGTGCGGTTCCTCGAAGGCGGGCACGTCGACGGCGCGCTGGTGTTCGCGCCGCACCGGGCCGACCCGCTGCCCAAGGCGCTGCGGCTGCTGCGCATCCCGGTGGTGTTCGGCGGCCAGGCGGCCGGCATCCGCCGCGGCGTGCACGTCGTCGACTTCGACAACGAAGGCGGCGCCCGGCTCGCGGTCGAGCACCTGGTCGCGGCCGGGCGGCGGCGGATCGGCACCATCGCCGGGCCGCAGGACCAAGGCGCCCCGATAGACCGGCTCGCCGGCTGGCGCAAGACCCTCCTCGACGCCGGGCTCGACCCCGCCGACCTGGCCGAAGAGGCCGACTTCACGCTGTCCGGCGGCGCGAACGCGATGTCCGCGCTGCTGACCCGCCACCCGGACCTCGACGCGGTGTTCGTCGCGAGCGACATGATGGCGGTGGGCGCGCTGCGCACGCTGGACGGGGCCGGCCGCCGCATCCCCGAGGACGTCGCGGTGGTCAGCTTCGACGACAACGCGACGCTGGCCCCGGCGATGGACCCGCCCCTGACGTCGGTCCACCAGGACCCGCGCGAGCAGGTGCACGCGATGGTCGAGACGCTGATGCAGCTGCTCGACGACCAGAGCCTCAAGCCGCGGCAGCAGATCCTCCCGGTCTCCCTGGCGGTCCGCGCCTCGAGCTGACGCCGGCCCGCGTGCCCGACTTTTTCACCGCGGGCGTTCTTGACCCAGATGTACGCCGATGGCGCCGAACGGCGTTTTTGGGCACCCTGGGTGACCGAACCGCTAGGCCGTTCGAGTGATGTGACGACCAACGGCCGCGGCTGTTCAGGAGCGTTCAGCGAGCCGGCACGCCCCCGGAGCGTCGATGTGACGTCTTCGCCCGCGGTGTCCTTCTGACTCGATTCTTTACATCCACGTTTCCGGCTGGCTACCGTCTGCGCCTGGAAGCGCTCCCAGATCGCTGGCTCCCTACGGACAAAGGAGTTCCGAAGCCATGCGTTCCTCCCCCCGATGGCGCCGCGTGCGCCGAACGCGCTGGTTACGCGGCCGCGCAATGGCCCTGGTCTCGGCCGCGGTCGCGTTCACCGCCACGCTGGTCGTCCCCTCCTCGGCGCTGGCCGCCGACGTCGCCTGCTCCGTCACCTACACCACCAACGACTGGGACTCCGGGTTCACCGCCAACGTCTCGCTGCGCAACGACGGCGCGGCCCTCGACAGCTGGAAGGTCGGCTGGACGTTCCTCGACGGCCAGAAGGTCCAGCAGGGCTGGAGCGCCACCTTCGCCCAGACCGGCGCCGCGGTCACCGCGACGAACCTCTCCTACAACGGCCACCTCGACACCGGGGCGAGCACGAGCTTCGGCTTCAACGGCTCGAAGGGCTCCGCCAACCGCCCGCCCACCGACTTCTCCGTCAACGGCACCGCGTGCACCGGCGCCAACAAGGCCCCGACCGTCAGCCTGACGTCGCCGACGTCGACCGGCACCTACTACGCCCCCGCCACCATCCCGCTCGCCGCGACCGCCGCCGACAGCGACGGCACGGTGAGCAAGGTCGAGTTCTACGCCGGCGACACCCTCCTGGCCACCGACACCGCCGCGCCGTTCGAGGGCAACTGGGCGTCCGTCCCCGCCGGGACGTATTCGATCACCGCCAAGGCCTACGACAACAAGAACGCGGCCACGACGTCGAGCCCGGTCAGCGTGAAGGTCCTGTCCGGGCCCACGATCGTCGCGTCCCCGGCGACGGCGCAGGTCAAGCAGGGCGGGACGACGACGTTCGCCGTCACCCTCGCCGGCGCGCCCACCGCCTCGGTCACCGTGGCGGTCGCCCGCACGGCGGGAAGCACTGATCTCACCGCGAGCCCCACGAGCCTCACCTTCACGACGGCGAACTGGAACGTGGCCCAGAACGTCACCGTGAAGAGCGCCGACAACGGGGGAGCGCTGGGCAGCGCCACCTTCACCGCGAGCGGCAGCGGCTACACCGCGGCCACGGTGACGGTCAACGAGATCTCGTCGTCCACATCGGACTACCAGCTCGCGTTCCTGACCCAGTACAACAAGATCAAGGACCCGAACAACGGCTACTTCCGCAAGTTCGGGAACATCCTGGTGCCCTACCACTCGATCGAGACGCTGATCGTCGAGGCTCCGGACCACGGCCACGAGACGACGTCGGAGGCGTTCAGCTACTACCTGTGGCTGGAAGCGTCCTACGGGCGGGTCACCGGTGACTGGGCGCCGTTCAACCAGGCCTGGACGTCGATCGAGACGTACGCGATCCCGTCGGCGGCCGACCAGCCGGGCAACTCCGGCTACAACGCGAGCAAGCCCGCCACCTACGCGGCCGAGTACCCGAGCCCGAAGTCCTACCCGTCGCAGCTGCAGACCGGCGTGTCCGTCGGTGCCGACCCGATCGCGGCGGAGCTGAAGGCGGCCTACGGCTCGGCGGACGTCTACGGCATGCACTGGCTGCTCGACGTGGACAACATCTACAAGTTCGGCCACTGCGAGGACGGCACGAACACCGCGCCCGCGTTCATCAACACGTTCCAGCGCGGTTCGCAGGAGTCGGTCTGGGAGACGGTCACCCAGCCCAGCTGCGACATCCTGAAGTTCGGCGGCAAGAACGGCTACCTCGACCTGTTCACCGGCGACTCGTCGTACGCGAAGCAGTGGAAGTACACCGACGCACCCGACGCGGACGCCCGCGCCGTGCAGGTGGCCTTCCAGGCCGAGAAGTGGGCGGCCACGCAGGGCAAGAGCGCGGACGTCGCGGCCGTGGTCAAGAAGGCGTCGAAGATGGGCGACTACCTGCGGTACTCGCTGTTCGACAAGTACTTCAAGAAGATCGGCAACTGCGTCGGCGCGTCGAGCTGCGCGGCCGGCACCGGGAAGGACAGCGAACACTACCTGGTCTCGTGGTACTACGCCTGGGGCGGTTCGATGGACTCGTCCAGCGCCTGGGCGTGGCGCATCGGCGACGGCGCGGCCCACCAGGGCTACCAGAACCCGCTGGCCGCGTACGCGCTGTCGGCCGACCCGGGGCTGAAGGTCACCTCGGCCACCGGCGCGAGCGACTGGGCGACCAGCCTCGGCCGGCAGCTGGAGTTCCTGCAGTGGCTCCAGTCGTCCGAAGGCGGTCTCGCCGGCGGCGCGACCAACAGCTGGGACGGCCAGTACGGCACCCCGCCGTCCGGCACGCCGACGTTCTACGGGATGTTCTACGACCAGCAGCCGGTCTGGCACGACCCGCCGAGCAACCAGTGGTTCGGCTTCCAGACCTGGGGCATGGAGCGGATCGCCGAGTACTACCAGGCGACCGGCGACGCCCGGGCGAAGAAGATCCTCGACAAGTGGGTCCCGTGGGCGATCGCGAACACCACGGTCGGCGCCGGCGGGAGCTTCCAGATCCCGGCCGACCTGACCTGGAGCGGCGCGCCGGACACCTGGAGCGCCACCAACCCGGGCTCGAACACGAGCCTGCACGTCACGGTGAAGAACTACAGCAACGACGTCGGTGTCGCCGGGTCCCTGGCCAAGACGCTGCTCTACTACGCGTCCGGCTCGAGCAACGCCCAGGCCAAGTCGGTCGGGGAGCAGCTGCTCACGGCCCTCTCGGCGAACACCGACACCCAGGGCATCGCGGTGCCGGAGACCCGGACGGACTACAACCGGTTCGACGACGCCTACAACGCCACCACGGACCAGGGGCTGTACGTGCCCTCGGGCTGGACGGGCACGATGCCGAACGGCGACGCGATCAACTCCAGCTCGACGTTCACCTCGATCCGCTCCTTCTACAAGAGCGACCCGCAGTGGCCGAAGGTCCAGTCCTACCTGGACGGTGGCGCCGCGCCGACGTTCACCTACCACCGGTTCTGGGCGCAGTCGGAGATCGCCACGGCGTTCGCCGCGCACGTCGCCCTGTTCGGCTGAAAGGCACTCGATGAAGCGACTGCTCGCCCTCGCGGTCGCCGCACTGGTCGGGGGCGCCGTACTCACGGCGTCCCCGGCCACCGCGGCCTCTGCGGCACAGGGAACCGGCACCGGCTACTGGCACGCGTCCGGCTCCCAGCTCGTCGACGCCACCGGCGCGCCGGTCCGGATGACCGGCGTCAACTGGTTCGGCGCCGAGACCGGCAACTACTCGCCGCACGGCCTGTGGAGCCGGAACTACAAAGACATGCTCGACCAGATGGCGGGCCTCGGCTACAACACGCTGCGGCTGCCCTACTCCAACCAACTCTTCGACTCCGGCGTCAAGCCGACCAGCATCGACGCCGTCCAGAACCCGGACCTGCAAGGGCTTTCCGGCCTCCAGGTGCTCGACAAGATCATCGGATACGCCGGCACGAAGGGCATGCGGGTCATCCTGGACCAGCACCGGCCGGACTCCGGCGCGCAGTCCCCGCTTTGGTACACCAGCGCGTACCCGGAGAGCCGCTGGCTGTCCGACTGGACGATGCTCGCCCAGCACTACAAGGGCAACACCACGGTGATCGGTGCCGACCTGCACAACGAGCCGCACTCGATCCAGGGTGGCGGCGGCGCGTGCTGGGGCTGCGGCGACACCGCGACCGACTGGCGGCTCGCGGCCGAGCGCGGCGGGAATGCCGTGCTCGCGGCGAATCCCGACTGGCTGGTCATCGTCGAGGGCGTCGACTGCGTCAGCGGCACCGGCGACCCGCAGTGCGGCTGGTGGGGCGGCAACCTCTCCGGCGCCCGCCAGTTCCCGGTGCGACTGTCCAAACCGGACAAGCTGGTCTACTCGGCGCACGAGTACGCGACGTCGGTGTTCGCGCAGCCGTGGTTCTCCGACCCGTCGTTCCCGGCGAACCTGCCGGCGCTGTGGGACCACTTCTTCGGCTACCTGCACAAGGAGCACATCGCGCCGGTGCTGCTCGGCGAGTTCGGCACCACCCTCGCCGACCCGCGTGACAAGACCTGGCTGCAGGAGCTGATGAAGTACTCGGGCACCGGCACGAGCGGGATGAGCTTCACGTACTGGTCGTGGAACCCCAACTCGGGTGACACCGGCGGCATCCTCAACGACGACTGGACCACGGTCAACCAGGCCAAGCAGGCGATCCTCCAGCCGTACCTGATCCCGCCGGTCGGCGGGGGTGGCGGGACGACCGATCCGCCGCCCGCGGTGAGCTGCGCGGTCACCTACCACGTCGACAACGCGTGGCAGGGCGGCTTCGTCGCCTCCGTGACGCTCAAGAACACCGGCTCTTCACCGCTGAAGACCTGGGCCCTCGGCTGGACCGCGCCTTCGGGGACGCAGATCACCGGCGGCTGGGGCGCCACCGTCACCCAGTCCGGGCAGCAGGCGACCGCCAAGGCGCCGACCTGGGCGCCCGACCTGGCCGGGGGCGCTTCGACGTCGATCGGCTTCCAGGCGACCGGCTCGTCCGCCGGCAGTCCCAGCGGCTTCGCCGTCGGTTCCACCCCTTGCAGCGCCTGACCCGACAACACGAAGGAGCACACTCGATGAAGAGTGATTTCTGGTCCGCGAAGAGGAAGTCGCGGCTCGCCGTGGCGTCCTCGGTGACGGCCGCGGCCGTCGTGGCCGGCCTGGTGGTGGCCGGCGGCAGCCCGGCGGTCGCCGCCTCCGGCTGCAAGGTGACCTACACCGTCAACCAGTGGGACACCGGGTTCACCGCGAACGTCGCGGTGACCAACCTCGGAGACGCCGTCTCGAGCTGGGACGTCCAGTGGGACTTCGCCGGCAACCAGCAGGTCCAGCAGGGCTGGAGCGCCACGTTCAGCCAAAGCGCCAAGCACGTGAGCGCGAAGAACCCGTCGTGGGGCGGCGCGCTCGCGTCGAACGCGACGGCGAGCTTCGGCTTCAACGGCTCGTACTCCGGCACGAACGCCATCCCCGCGGCGTTCTCGCTCAACGGTGTCACCTGCGACGGCGGCACCACCACGACCACCACACCGACGACCCCGACCACGCCGACGACACCCACCACCCCGACCACCACGACCACGCCGCAGCCGGGAACCCACGTGGACAACCCGTACTCCGGCTCGAAGGGGTACGTGAACCCGGACTGGTCGGGCGAGGTGAGCGCGGCGGCCGCGGCGAAGGGCGGCACGCTCGGCGCGCAGATGGCCAAGGTGGCGAACACGTCCACGGCCGTGTGGCTCGACCGGATCGCGGCGATCGAGGGCACCTCGAGCGCCCGCGGCCTGCGCGGGCACCTCGACGCGGCGCTGGCCCAGCAGAGCGGCGGCACGCCGGTGACGATCCAGATCGTCGTCTACGACCTGCCCAACCGCGACTGCGCGGCGCTGGCGTCCAACGGTGAGCTGCAGGCCGGCTCGAACGGCCTGGCCCGGTACAAGAGCGAGTACATCGACCCGATCGCTTCGATCCTGTCAGACGCGAAGTACGCGCCGCTGCGGGTCGTGGCGGTCGTCGAACCCGACTCGCTGCCCAACCTGATCACCAACACCGCGACGGCCAAGTGCGCCGAAGCGCAGTCCACCGGGGCCTACACCCAGGGCATCCAGTACGCGCTGAACAAGCTCCACGCGATCTCCAACGTTTACAACTACCTGGACATCGCGCACTCGGCGTGGCTGGGCTGGGACAGCAACTTCGGCCCGTTCGTCAACCTGGTCAAGCAGACGCTGCAGGGCACGACGGCCGGGGTGAACAGCATCGACGGCTTCATCAGCGACACGGCGAACTACACCCCGCTGACCGAGCCGAACCTGCCGGACCCGAACCTGAACGTCGGTGGCCAGCAGCTCAAGTCGGCGACGTTCTACCAGTGGAACCCGTACTTCGCCGAGGTGCCGTTCGCCACGGCGATGTACAACGCGTTCGTCTCCGCGGGCCTGCCGAGCGGCATCGGCATGCTGATCGACACCTCCCGCAACGGCTGGGGCGGCTCGGCCCGGCCCACCGGCGCGTCGGGATCCACTGTGGACAGCTACGTCAACTCCGGCCGGATCGACCGGCGGCTGCACCGCGGCAACTGGTGCAACCAGAGCGGAGCCGGCTTGGGCCTGCGCCCGACGGCGTCGCCCGCGGCGCACTTCGACGCCTACGTCTGGATCAAGCCGCCGGGTGAGTCCGACGGCGCGAGCTCGCAGATCCCGAACGACGAAGGCAAGGGCTTCGACCGGATGTGCGACCCGACCTACCACGGCAGCGACCAGGCCAACGGCGGCAACCTGACCGGCGCCCTGCCGAACTCGCCGCTGTCCGGCAAGTGGTTCCAGGCCCAGTTCGAAGAGCTGGTCCAGAACGCCTACCCGCCGGTGCAGTAGGCAACGGCTCCCGGGCCGGGCGGTGCCGCGCAGCCGCCGTCCGGCCCGGGTCTCCACCCGTCCCTTCATCGCAGAGGAGTTCTCATGAAGAACCGGCTACGGGCCACACTGGCGTCGTTCGGGGCCGCGAGCGTGCTGCTTTCCGGCGGTGTCGTGCTCACCGCGCCCCCGGCGGCCGCGGACACGCAGCTGTGCGACAAGTACGGCTCACTGCGCATCCAGAGCGGCAAGTACATCGTGCAGAACAACAACTGGGGCGACGACACGACCCAGTGCCTCTCGGTGTCCTCCACCGGGTTCACCATCACGACGGCGTCGCACAACCGGCCGACCAACGGCGCCCCGGGCAGCTATCCGTCCGTCTACGCCGGCTGCCACTACGGCAACTGCAGCAGCGGCAGCGGGTTGCCCCGCCAGGCCCGCTCGGTCGGCTCGCTGCGGTCCCATGTGGACTACACGACCGTCCAAGCGGGACAGTGGGACGCCGCCTACGACGTCTGGTACGACCCGAATCCGAACCCGTCCGGGCAGAACACCGGCGCCGAGGTGATGATCTGGGGCAACCACCGGGGTGCCCCGCAGCCGGTCGGCAGCGTGATCGGCACCGCGCAGCTCGCCGGCGCGACGTGGACGGTCTGGTTCGGGAACATCGGCTGGAACGTGATCTCCTACGTCCGGAACTCCGGAACTGACAGCCTCGACGTCAGCCTGGCCGACTTCACCCGGGACGGCGTGAACCGCGGCAAGATCAACGACGCCTGGTACCTGACGAGCGTCCAGTTCGGGTTCGAGCCGTGGCAGGGCCAGACCGGGCTGGGCGTCCGCTCGTTCAGCGTGTCCGGCTAGAGGTCCTTCCGGAAGGACAGCCGGTCCAGGCCCGGCCCGTCGTAGTCGGGCTGGACCGGCAGTCCGTCGACCTCCTTCGGCCCCGCTTCGGTGACGAAGCCCATCCGCGTGTGGAAGGCGTGGGAAGCCTTGTTGACCGGCGACGTGATGGCGCGGATCGTGGTCCGGCCGTTGGCGCGGCTGAAGGCGAAGAAGCGCTCGTACAGGGCGGCGCCGAGGCCTTTGCCGCGGGCGGCGGGGTCGACGCCGACGAAGTGGATGTAGCTCTCCGCCGGCCGGGACGGCGAGAGGAAGCCGATCAGGAACGCGACGATCCGGTCGTCGTCGCCGGTCACCAGGAAGCTGCTGCCGGTGAAGTGCTGGAACATCAGCTTCGGCAGGAGCAGGGCCCGCTGGCGGGAGCCTTCGTCGCCGCCGAGCCCGCCCCACCAGGAGTCGAGGACCGCGAGGACGGGCAGGTGGTCGTCCGGGCCGGGGTGGCGGACGGGGTGGCCGGCGAGCGGGGTGAGGTCGGGAGTCGTCACCCGGGCCAGGGTGCCGCACGGGGGAGCGGCGCGCGACCGGGTTTCGGCCGGTCCGCTGTGTCCGGACCACAGACAGGAGACGCCGGGTGTCCTCCCCCGAGAAGATGTCAGGGCACCACCTGGTGCACCCCGATGAGCACCTGCTGCCAGACGGCGGCCGGGTCGGCGCCGCGTTCGACGGACTTGAGCGCGGGCGCGACCACCGTCTCCTGGATCTTGCCGTCGCCCGGGCCCTTGTACTGCGGCTTCCCGACCTTCTGGGCCTGCGCGACGAAGACCTGCCCGCTGAGCGTGCCGCCGAAGTAGCCGTTCATCTCGCTGAGCAGGTCGGGCGAGGTGAAGGCGTCGACCTGGCTGGGGAAGTTGCCGCTCACCCGGAACGCGTGCAGCTGCTGCTCCGGCGCGGTCAGCCAGGCGGCGAGCGCGGCGGCCTCCTTCGGGTGCTCGCTCGCCGCGGGCACGGTGAGGTAGGAGCCGCCCCAGTTGCCGCCACCGTCGGGGAACGCGTCGGTGATCGCCCACTTGCCCGCGTTGCCGAGCCCGGCCTGCTGCTCGATGACGCCGAGCATCCACGAAGGACAGACCTTCGTCGCGAAGGCGCCGAGGCGCAGGCCGTTGTTGCCGTCTTCGGCGAAGGCGGTGAGGCCGGCCGACTGCCCCTGCTTCACCGCGGTGGTGACCTGGTCCCAGGCACCCCGGAGCGCGGTGTTCGTCTCGAGTGTCGAGTGGTCGTCGCGGTCGAGGTAGCCGACCGGCAGCTGGTTGACCATCGCGTTGAAGTTCTGCGCGGCGGAGTCGAACCAGGCCTTGCCCTTCGAGCGCTTGACGTACTTTTCGCCGGCCTTGAAGTAGCTGTCCCAGGTCGCGAACATCGTCTTGACCGAACCGGGGTCGGTCGGCAGCCCGGCCGCCTCGAGGAGGTCCTTGCGGTAGCACATCGCGAGCGGGCCGATGTCCGTGCCGTAGCCGAGGAGCTTGCCGTCCTTGCTGCGGCCCGCCTCGTACTTCCACTCCAGCCACCGGCCGGGTTTCACGTCGGGCGGCCCGATCTCGGCCAGGTCGGCGAACTTCGAGGACTGCGCGAGGATGTCGGAGAGGTGACCCTCCTCGACGGCCTGGACGTCCGCGAGGCCCTGGCCGCTCTGCAGCTTGCCCAGCAGGTCCTGGTGGTAGGGGCCGCCCTGGTCGGTCTTCACCTGGCGGACGTCGATCCCGGGGTGGGTGAACTTGTACCCGGGGATCAGGTCGTCGTAGCCGAACTCGCCGAACGTCGCGAGGGTGAGCGTGATGCGCTCGGGCGTGGCGGGGCCGCAACCACCGGTCAGGACGAGCAGGACGACGGCGACGGCGAAGGCCAGCCGTCTTCGAATCAGCCTCATGCGCTCCCCGTTCGCGACTCACTCCCTCGTGATTGGGAGCGCTCCCGGACGGAGTGTTGTTTCCGGGACCGCCAGGTGTCAAGGTGCGCGACGGCGGGTGTCCGGGCGGACACGCTTTCGCGTTCGGAACTTTCGTGCTGGGAAGGAGTGCGATGAAGCGTCCGACGATCACCGACATCGCGCGGGAGGCCGGCGTGTCCAAGGGCGCGGTGTCCTACGCGCTCAACGGCCGCCCGGGCGTCTCGGAGGCGACCCGGCACCGGATCACGCGGATCGCCCGCGAGCTCGGGTGGTCGCCGAGCAGCACGGCGCGCGCCCTGTCCGGCGGCCGGGCCGGGGCGATCGGGCTGGTGCTGGACGGGCCGTCGGAGCTGGTCGTCCCGGCTCTGCTCGACGGGTTCTCGCAGGAGCTCCTGGTCCAGGTCGCGACGGGCCGCGGCGCGGCGTTGGAGGTCTACCGCCGCTGGCGCGCGGAGCGAAAGGTGGACGGCGCGCTGCTGACGGGCCCGGACCACGCGGCGGAGCTGGTCCGGATCGGCCTGCCGGCGGTGGTGCTCGGCGGCCCGGGCGGCTTGCCGGGCGTGCCCTCGGTCCGGGTGGACGACACGGCGGGCGCGGCGGAGGCCCTGGAGTACCTGGCCGCGCTGGGCCACCGGCACGTGGTCCGGATCCCGGGAGCGGCGGCGTTCGCGGAGGCGGCGGAGCGGGAGGAAGCCTTCGCGACCGAGATGCGGCGGCTGGGGTTGGCGGGTTTGCGGGCCGGGGGTGTGGGGGGTCGCAGCGCTGGGGCGGGGGTTCCTGCCGCGGGTGCCGCGGATCGCCGCGATGGCCGGCGTGAGAGTGCCAGATCGCTCGGAATGCCGGCTGCGGGCACCGGCGGTCGCGGCAGCTGGGGTGAGGGCGCCGGACCTCCCTCGTTCCCGACTGCGGGCGCCGATGATCGCCGCGGTCCGGTGATCGGCGGGCTTTTCGGCGCGGATCCGGCCGCCGGTTCAGGAATCCGCTCCGGGGATCGCGAGGGTGCGGGACCGGCCGAGGTGCGGGCTCCCGGCTTCGCCGACCGCCGAAATTTCTCCGGTCCCCATCCGGCTGCCGGTTTCGGAGTCCGGTCCACCGGATCCGAGGACCGCGGGGAACTTCTGGGCGCCTATCCCGTCACCAGCCCAGGAAACCGGGCCCGGCTCACCCCCCAATCCGCCGTCCACATCGAACCCTCGGCCGATGCGGTCCGGCACATCCTGACCGCCCACCCCCGGCCCACCGCCCTGCTCTGCGACACCGATTCCCTCGCCGTCGCCGCGCTCGTCGCCGCGCGGGAGCTCGGGCTGGCCGTGCCCGGGGATCTCTCCGTCGTCTCCTGGGACGACTCCGAACTCTGCCGCCTCGTGCGGCCGGCGCTGTCCGCGGTCCGGCGCCCGCTGCCGGAGCTCGGCGGGCTCGCCGTGTCGATGCTGCGGGACCTCATCGCCGGCGAGGAGGTCGGCGACGTCTGGGCCTCCCGGCCGCGGCTGATCACCCGCGGCAGCACCGGTCCCGCCCGCTGACGGGACCGGCGCTGAGACCTCAGGTGCCCTGGCAGGTCGGCGACGGCTGGGCCGGGTTCGTCCCCGACGCGTTCACCACCAGGCCGAACGTCGTCGTGCCGTCGGGTGCGACGGCGCCGTTCCAGTTCGCGTTGCGGACCGTCACCGTGGAGCCGGACTGGCTCAGCGTGCCGTTCCAGACGCTGCCGATCGTCTGGCCCGACGGCAGCGTCCAGCCCACTTGCCACCCGCCGAACGCCGTGGTGCCGTGGTTCATCACCGTCACCGTGGCCTGGTAGCCGCCGCTCCAGGAGTTCGTCACCTCGTACATCGCCATGCACGAGCCGCCCGTCGGCGGGGGACTCGTGGGCGTCGTCGGCGTGGTCGGCGGGGTGCCCGGGTCGTGCACGCCGGTCACCTCGCCGTGCCCGCCGTCGAACATGACGTCCGAACAGCCGTAGAACGTCTCGGCGCTGTCGGAGCGCTTCCACACCGAATAGATGATGTGCCGCCCGGACTTGTTGTTCGGCAGCGCGCCGGTCCACTTGTACTGCCCGTCCACCGTGCCGACCTGGCCGGTCACCGCCGGGTGGTCGACCGTCAGGAACGGCTGGTCCTCCAGCGAGTCCCAGGTCAGCGGCTTCGACGGGTCCCAGCCGTCCTTCGTCACGTACGTGTAGAACCAGCCCGGGTGCGCGGCCCACGCGTTGTACGAGAAGTCGAACGATGCCCCGGCGCTGAGGTGGGTCAGCGGCCAGTCGCCGACCTGGTCGAAGCCGGCGTAGCCCGGGTTCCCGCCGGAACACAGCTTCCCGTCCGGGATGAAGCCGCGCGTGCGCCCGGCGCCGTCGGAACGCAGCACGGCGAACCAGTTGTACAGCGAGTTGGCGCCGCTGGTGGTCACCGCGGCCGCGCAGGCCGGGTTCTGCGGGATGATCTGGCCGGTCGAACTGAGCCCGTCCTGCCAGCACAAGAACGTCCGGCTGCCCGGTTTCATCATGGCGCCGTGCGCTTCGGCCGTGCCGGTGTTCAGCAGGATCGCCGTCAGGCTCGCCAGCAGCACGGTGACGGCGGCGAGGATCGTACTTCGTCTCCTGGTCACGTCTGTCCCTTCGTCGGGTAGCGTGCGTCGAAGACTGGGAGCGCTCTCACGATCAGGATACGCGGTGGTGGTCACTTCCGGAATCCCGCGGTGACCGCCGGCGGCGCCGTGGCCTACCTTGGCGGAGGCGCCGATCACCGGGCCGGCCGTGGAGAAGGGCAGAGAGTGGACAGTCCGTCATCGGTTCCCGCCTGGGTGCGCGCCGAACCCGCCCGGCTCCTCGGCTTCGCCGCGCATGCGGCCCACCCCGCCGGCGGCTTCGCCTGGCTCGACGACGCCGGGCACCCGGTCCTCGACCGGCCCGTCGAAACCTGGATCACCTGCCGGATGACGCACGTCTTCGCGCTGGCGCAGCTCCAAGGTGTGGCGACCGGAGGCCAGGTCGCGCACGGTGTCGAAGCGCTGACCGGCGTCCTGCACGACCCGGACCACGGCGGGTGGTACGCGACGACAACGTTGTCAGAGAAGCGCGCCTACGAACACGCCTTCGTCGTCCTGGCGGCGTCGAGCGCGGTCGCCGCCGGTGCCGAAGGTGCGGAACCGCTGCTGGCCGAGGCCCTCGACGTCGTCGAACGCCGGTTCTGGGAACCGGGCCCGGGCCGCGTCGCCGACGTCTGGGACCGCGGCTGGACGGAGCTGGAGGCCTACCGCGGCGCCAACGCCAACATGCACACCGTCGAGGCGTTCCTGGCCGCCGCCGACGTCACGGGCGACCGCGTCTGGGCGGCTCGCGCGCTGTCCATTGTGGACCACCTGGTGCACGGCGAGGCCCGCGCCCACGGCTGGTTGCTGCCGGAGCACTACGACGCGGGCTGGCACGTGCAGCTCGAGCACAACCGGGACGAGCCCGCCCACCCGTTCCGGCCGTTCGGCGCGACCATCGGCCACCTCTTCGAGTGGGCCCGGCTGGCCGTGCACCTCAAGCGGGCGCTCGGGGCCGAGGCGCCGGACTGGCTGGTGCCGGACGCGGCGGCGCTGTTCGCGACCGCGGTGCGCCACGGCTGGTCCGTCGACGGCCGCCCGGGGTTCGTCTACACCACCGACTTCGCCGGGACGCCGGTCGTGCGCACCCGCCTGCACTGGGTCGTGGCGGAGGCGATCGCCGCCGCGTGGACGCTGCACCAGGAGACCGGCGAGGCGGCCTACCTCGACCGGTTCCGGGAGTGGTGCGAGCACGCCGACGCGTGCTTCGCCGACCGTGAACTCGGCTCGTGGCACCACGAACTGGACCCGGAGAACCGCCCCGCGGCGGCGGTCTGGGCGGGTAAACCGGACATCTACCACGCCTACCAGGCGACGCTCCTGCCCGCGTTGCCGCCCGCCGCGTCGTTCGCCGGCGCGCTGATCACGCGCGGCTAGACTGCGTCAGACCCCCATGCCGACGAGGAGAACCATGTCGCCTTACGCCGCCGCCGAAGACCGCTACGCGGGCATGCCGTACCGGCGGGCCGGGCGCAGCGGGCTGAAGCTGCCCGCCGTGTCGCTCGGCCTGTGGCACAACTTCGGGGACGACAAGCCCCTCGACGTCCAGCGCGCGGTGCTGCGCCGGGCGTTCGACCTCGGCGTGACGCACTTCGACCTGGCCAACAACTACGGCCCGCCGCCCGGCGCGGCGGAGGCGAACTTCGGCCGGCACTACGCCGCCGACTTCCGCCCGTACCGCGACGAGATCCTGGTGTCGTCGAAGGCCGGCTACCTGATGTGGGACGGCCCGTACGGCGAGTGGGGCTCGCGCAAGAACCTCCTGGCCAGCCTGGACCAGAGCCTCGCGCGCACCGGCCTGGACCACTTCGACGTCTTCTACTCCCACCGCCCGGACCCGGAGACGCCGATCGAGGAGACCATGGGAGCCCTCGACACCGCCGTCCGGTCCGGGAAGGCGCTGTACGCGGGCATCTCCAACTACTCGCCGGAGCAGACGGAAGCCGCGATCGCCGCGCTCGACGAGCTGGGCACACCGCTGCTGATCCACCAGCCGTCCTACTCGATCCTCAACCGCTGGGTCGAGGACGGCCTCCAGGACACGCTCGAGGCGCACGGCGTCGGCTCGATCGCGTACTCGCCGCTGAGCCAGGGCCTGCTGACCGACCGCTACCTCGACGGCGTCCCGGCCGATTCGCGGGCGGCCGGCGCGAGCCCGTTCCTCACGAAGGACCGGCTCACCGAGGAAACCCTGGCGACGATCCGCGCGCTCAATGACGTCGCGAAGCGGCGCGAGCAGACGCTGGCGCAGCTGGCCATCGCCTGGGTGCTGCGGCGCGGCCGCGTCACGTCCGCGCTGATCGGGGCCAGCAGCGTCGCCCAGCTCGAGAACACCGTCGCGGCGACGGCGAACCTCGATTTCACCGACGACGAGCTGGCCGAGATCGACCGGATCGTCGCGGCCTAGCAGCCGATCCTGGCGCTGCCCAGGGCCACGTCGTCGAACCAGAGCGTGTCGGCGTCGGTGCCGTAGCTCTCCCAGCCGAGCCGCAGGTCGGTCACGGCCGGGTGCCAGGCCCGGCCGAGCCACTGCTGGTCGACGTCGGGAGTGGGCACGCCGTCGACGACCAGCCCGGGCACCTCGGCCGAGCCCAGCCACGTCCGCAACTGCCCGGCCGCGCCGTCGATCGCGAACTCGAAGCACGACCACGCGCCGGTCGGCAGCGGGACGCTCTGGGCGACGCCGGCCGGGCTCTGCGCGGGCAGCGTCGCGTCGTCGGACTCGCGGTTCCACTGCAGGGCCCGGTTCTGCCCGCCGGCGCGCAGGTCGCGGCCGCCGTCGGCGGTGTCGCGCAAGGCCATGAACGTGACGTGCCCGGCCGGTAGCGCGGTCGTGTGGCGGACCCAGAACCGGCCGTACAGCACGCCGGAGCCGGGCACGCTGGTGCCGAAGAAGGCGTGGTTGCAGTAGCCGCCTCCGCCGGCCACCTTCACCGAGCGGGTGCCCGAGTGCGCGACCGCGGTGTCGACGGTGACCGTGCCGGTGCCCTGGCAGTTCGCCGCGCCGACGCTCCACCGGCCGCCCGGTGCGCTGCCGGTCTGCTGCTCGAAGTCGTCGCAGAACGTCGCGTCCGTGCACCCGGCGGGTGGCGGCGCGGTCGTCGTGGTGGTCGGTGTCGTCGGGGTGGTGGACGGGGGAGCGGTGTCCCCGCACGCGACGCCGTTGAGCGCGAAGTCCGCGGGCTCGGTGTTGGTTCCGCTGTAGGTGCCCTGCAGGCCGAACGAAACGGTGCCGCCGGCGGGCAGCGCGGCGTTGTAGGGCAGGCTCTCCGCGGTCACGGCGGTGCCGGACTGGCGGACGGTGGCGTTCCAGGCCGACGTCACGGACTGGTTCCCGGCGTAGTGCCAGGTGAGCGCCCAGGAAGCGAGCGCGGTGGCGCCGTTCGTCACGGTGATCTCGGCGGTGAACCCGGTCTGCCACTGGTTGACGCGGTAGCCGACCGCGCAGGCCGGCGCGGCCGTGGCCGGTCCGGCCGCGACGACCACGGCGGTGCCGGCGGCGAGGCAGAATCCGGCGAGGGCGGCGGCGAACCTGTGCATCGGGGGCCTCCCGGGACGCGGACAGGGGCGCCGCGGCTCGCGCCACGGCGCCCCTGGGTGGTGGCCGCGTTCTGACGAGGCGACCTGGCATGGGAGCGCTTCCAGCCGCCGGAAAGGTAACCCCGGTGTGTCGTCGTTGTAAAGCGCGACCCGGACGCGAGCCGACCCCGTGGTCCGTTTTCGGGTGCGTCGGCGAGGACCTTCATCGACTGAACGCTCCTGAACGGCCGAAGCCGTTGGGAGGCAAAGCATCTCGTGGTCGCGCTGCGCCACCGGCCGGTGGCGCCGGATGCGGCCGTTGGAGTGGATTCCGGGAATTCCTGCCGAAGATCACGGCGGGGTTTACAGCGACTGGCGGCGGCGGGTACTGTCCACCGCTGCTGGGAGCGCTCTCATGATTTCTGTCCTGTCTCAAGGGAGTGATCGATGCGTTCCGGACCAGCACTGCTCGGCGCCGTCAGCGCGCTCGCCGTCGTCGGCGCGACGACGGCGTTCACGCTCGGCACACCATCGCCCGCTTCGGCGGCGACGGCCTGCGAGGTCGGCTACTCGGTGAACGACTGGGGAAGCGGTTTCACCGCCAACCTCAGCCTGAAGAACCTCGGGACGGCGCCGCTGTCCGGCTGGCGGATCAGCTACGCCTACACCGGGAACCAGCAGCTCCAGCAGGGCTGGAACGGCACGTGGGCGCAGTCCGGCAAGACCGTCACGCTCACCCCGGCGACCTGGAACGGCACGATCGCCCCGAACGCGTCGGTCACCGCCGGCGCCAACTTCGCCTACAGCGGGGCCAACGCGGCGCCGGTGTCGTTCAGCGTGAACGGCGAACCGTGCGGGGGCACCCAGCCGCCGACGACCACGCCGACGACCCCGACCACCACCACGACGCCCACGCAGCCGCCCGGTGGGGCGCCCGAGCTGCACGTCTCGGGCAACCGGCTGGCCGACGCCGCGGGCACGCCGGTGACGCTGCGCGGGGTGAACCGCTCCGGCGGCGAGTTCGCGTGCGTGCAGGGCAACGGCCTCTTCGACGGCCCGATGGACGCGGCCTCGGTGGCCGCCATCAAGAGCTGGCACGCGAACGTCGTGCGCGTGCCCTTCAACGAGGACTGCTGGCTCGGTCTGTCCAACGTGGACCCGAGGTACGCCGGCGCCACCTACCGCGCGGCGCTCAAGTCCTATGTGGACCTGCTGCACGAGAACGGCCTGGTCGCGATCCTCGACCTGCACTGGACGCACGGCGTCTACACGGGAAACTCCTCCGCGTGCAGCGACGTCAACGCCACCTGCCAGAAGCCGATGACCGACAGCGAGCACTCGGTCGACGTGTGGACCTCGGTCGCGAACACGTTCAAGGGCGACGACGCCACGATCCTCGACCTGTTCAACGAGCCCTACCTCGACCGCGCGGTCTCCGGCTCGGCCCAGGCGTGGACGTGCTGGCGTGACGGCGGCTCCGCGTGTTCCGGCATCGGCTACCCGGTGGCGGGCATGCAGACGCTGGTGAACGCGGTGCGCGCGACCGGCGCCACCAACGTCATCATGCTGGGCGGCCTCGCCTACTCCAACGACCTCACCGGCTGGCTGCAGTACAAGCCCAGCGACCCGGCCGGCAACCTGGCCGCGTCCTGGCACTCGTACAACTTCAACACGTGCAGCTCCTCGTCGTGCTGGGACAGCCAGCTCGCGCCGGTCGCCGCGGCGGTGCCGTTGGTGGCCGGGGAGATCGGTGAGAACGACTGCGCGAGCGGGTACGTCAGCGGCGTGATGGACTGGTTCGACCGGCACCAGGCGTCCTACCTCGGCTGGACGTGGAACACCTGGAACTGCAGCACCGGCCCGGCGCTGATCTCGGCGTACGACGGCACGCCGACGGCGTTCGGCGCGGGCATCCGCGCCCACTTCCTCGCCGCCGGCTGACCCCGATCCCGCTGAAGGCCACTTTCAGGGCACTGGATGCCCTGAAAGCGGCCTTCAGCGGCTTTCAGGTGGTGGTGCAGGCCTTGCCGTTGAGGCTGATCATGGCGGGCTTTGTGTTGGTGGCGCCGGAGGTGCCGGTGAAGCCGAACTCGGCGCTGCCGCCCGCCGGGATCGTCTTGTTCCACCCCGCGTCGACCGCCGACACCGCCGCGCCGGACTGCGTCACCTGCGCGTTCCAGGCCTGCGTCACGCGCTGGCCATCGGCGAACGACCAGGTGACCGTCCAGCCGTCCACCGGCGCGGTCCCCGTATTCCCGACCTTCACCCCCGCCTGGAAGCCGCCCTGCCACTGGTTCGTGACCGTGTAGGCCGCGGTGCACGACGAAGACGGCACCGGCGTGGTCGTGGTGGTGGTCGGCGGGGGAGTGGTCGTCGTCGTCGTGGGCGGCGGCTGGTCACCGCCGGACTCGCCGACGATCACACCCCGCCCGTTCGTGCCCACGTACACCCGGCCGTACACCCGCGGATCGCCGCTCAGCGCCGCCCCGATGTTGCCGTACTGGTGCCGGTCGTCGTTGATCCGCGTCCACGACACACCCGCGTCGTCCGACCGGAAGATCCCGCGCACCCCGCCGATCTTCGCAATGGTGTATAACGCCGAATACGTGCGGCCGGAAGCGGCCTTGCCGAATCCGATGTTGTCGGCTTCGGTGACTCCGCTCAGTTTCGTGAAGGACGCTCCGGAGTCGGTCGAGTGCCAGAGACCGTACGTCGTGCCGGAGCCGCCGGCCAGCCAGACGTCGCCGGTCACGCCCGTCATCGCCTTGAAGTGCACCGACGCGCTGGGCAGCCCGGTGGCCGCGGTCGCGGTGAACGTCGCGCCGCCGTCGGTGCTGACGTAGAACCGGCCCGCCGCGAACCCGTAGAACCGCTTCGGGTCCACGCGGTCGGCCTCGACCACCGCGCCCGCCGGGATGCCGGCCGACGCCGTCCACGATGAGCCGAAGCCCACGGAGTAGCTGACCGGGGTGCCGTCCGGGCTCCACACGAACCGGCTGCCGTCGGCGGCCGCGGCCACCGTCCCGCCGCTCGCGCCGCCGCCCGGTTCGGCCCCCTGGAACCAGTTCTTGCCGCCGTCGGTGGAGAAGGCGATCCGGTTGTCGTTCGGCCGGGCGGTCCGGTCGAGCGTGCCGGTGCGGACGATCGTCGCCGGGTTCAGCTCGGCGTAGTCGAGGCTGGTCGTCGTCGTGAACACCGGGGACGTGAACATCGCCGACGGGACGGCGTCGAGGCTGTCGTGCCGGAACCCGCCGATGTCGCCGAGGCCGGAGAGCAGCGGCGCCCCCGACGGCGGGCTGATCAGGTCCAGCACGGCGGTCTCTTCGAGGCCGCCGACGACCGGCTTGATCGTGATCTTGCCGCCGCTGTCCCACTTTGTCAGGTCGGAGGTGCCGTAGATGGTCGCGCCGGTGCCGTAGAGCAGGTGGTTCGAGTCGAACGGGTCGATCTCGACCGACTCGGTCATCCAGCCCAGCTTGGGCGAGGGCACCGGGGGAGCGGCCTGGACGCCGAAGGTCAGCCACGGCACCGCGGAGATGTCCTGGCTGTAGCGCAGCGACCGGTCGGGGTAGCTCGTGAAGTCCCAGATCCGGGTCCAGGTGGCGCCGCCGTCGGTGCTGCGGAAGAAGATGACGTCCGGCCACCACGACACCTGCGTCGCGACCATCAGCGTGCCCGGGTGCTGCCGGTCGATCGTCAGGCCGCTGTAGCCGAAGTAGTCGTCGGCGCTGTCGGAGGCGATGGGGCTGATCCGCGTCCACACGCCGGTCTTCGTGGCGTACTTCCAGACGTCGCCCTTCGCGCCGTCGTAGGGGCCTCCGGTGTCGCTGGTCGCGAGGTAGAGGTAGCCGCCGACCGGGTCGAGGACACCCTTGTGCGCCAGGAACCCGGTGGGCTGGCCGGCCAGGCGCGCCCACGTCGTGCCGCCGTCGGTGCTGCGGTAGACGGTGTTCGCCTTGTCCGCGACGCCGACGTAGATCGTCTGCGTGGTGCTGCCGCGGGTGCCGGTCGACGGGTCGAACGTCACCCAGGTGACGCCTTCGTTGTCGCTGGAGTAGCCCGACGGGTCGCTCGGGTCCGGTGTGTAGTTGCCCGGGTTGGGGAAGGCGGTCACCTTCGCCCAGGTGACGCCGGAGTCCGTGCTGCGCCAGAGTCCGTTGCCGCTCGGGGCACCCAGGTAGAGGACGCTGTCGCGGTTCGGGTCGATCGCGAGCCGCTCGCCCATGCCGCGGCCGGGCATGTTGCCGCCGAGCTTGAACGGCAGCGCCGCGGCCTGCCAGGTGGCGCCGCGGTCGGCCGAGCGCAGGACGGCGCCGGTGTTCGGGTCCCAGCTGTTGGTGTACATGCCCGCCGCGGCGTAGACCCGGTTCGGGTCGACGGGGTCGGTGGCCAGGCTGACCACGCCGTTGTGGCCCCAGTCGGCCCAGCCGACCGAGTCGAGCAGCGGGAGCCAGCGGCCGGTGGCGGCGTTCCAGCGGTACGCGCCGCCGATGTCGGTGCGGGCGTAGGCGAGGCCGGGTTCGGCCTGGTTGAAGACGATGCCGGGGACGAACCCGCCGCCGCCGATCTCGGCGTTGCGCCACGTGGTGGTCGCGACGGCGGCGGGGGACGCCGGCGCGGCGGCGACGGTGACCGCGATGGCGGCCGGCGTCAGGACGGCCAGCAAGGTCGCGAGCAGTTGTCTCGGTGATCGGGAACGTGTGCTTCGCACGTTTGCCTCCACAGGTCTGCCGACAGGAGGCTGGGAGCGCTTCCAGGAAAGTTAAACCAAGGCTCGGACCAGGTCAAACGCTTCGACGATTTCGCTCGCGAGGCAGTGTCCACAATGGATTTGGTGAACCTCGTACGGCGGCGAGGCGTGTCCATTGTGTACCGATTCGCGACCGGAAAGGAGGATGCGGCGGACGGAGCAATGTTGTGCGCCAACCGGTATCACGTATGTGAATGGCGATCACGTTTCTGAATCGTTATCAACGACTGTCTTGCCCGGTTTTTTCCGGCGTGTGAGTGTGGTGCCGCTGGCTGGACTGGACCTACGAAAGAGGCGACCCGGCAATGACGCAGACAGCCCCGGCGCGGCATATCAGCCGAACCACCCTGTACTTCTTCGGCGCGCTCGGCGGCATCCTCTTCGGTTACGACCTCGGGGTGATCTCCGGGGTGCTCCCGTTCATCGGGAAAGCCTGGTCGCTGACCGCCTGGGACAAGGGCGTGATCACGGCCAGCCTGTCGGTCGGTGCCATCGTGGGCGCGCTGTTCTCCAGCCGCATCAACGAAGCACTCGGCAGGCGGCGCACCATCATGGTCGCCGCGGTGATCGTCATCGTGGGCACGCTGGCGGCGAGCTTCTCGCCGACGTTCGCGCTGCTCGTGATTTCGCGGCTGATCATCGGCCTCGGCATCGGCCTTTCGTCGTCGACCGTGCCGACGTACTTGTCCGAACTGGCGCCCGCGCGGTTGCGCGGCGCGATGGGCGCGCTGAACCAGATCTTCATCGTGCTCGGCATCCTGATCGCGTTCCTGGTCAGCTACTGGCTCGGCCCGATCTCCGCGTGGCGCTGGATGTTCGCCGGCGCGATCGTGCCCGCCGCGATCCTGCTCGTCGGGCTCGCGTTCCTGCCGGAGACGCCGCGCTGGCTGCTCAAGAACGGCCAGGAAGCGGAAGCCCGGCGGGTCCTGGAGAGCGCGCACGGCAACACCGTGAACCTGGATGAGGAGATCGCGACCATCCGCGAGGTCATCCAGATGGACACCGAGGGCAAGCCGCGCTTCCGCGACCTGTTCTCCGGCTTCGTGCGGCCGATGATGATCGTCGCCATCCTGCTCGCGGTCGGCCAGCAGTTCAGCGGGGTCAACGCGATCAACGCCTACTTCCCGACGATGCTGATCGGCCTCGGCTTCGCCACGCAGGCCGCGCTGCTGTCCGGCGTGCTGCTGGGTGTCACGAAGTTCCTGTTCACCGCATGGGTCGTGTTCGTCGTCGACCGCTGGGGCCGCAAGCCGCTGCTGCTGATCGGCAACGTGATCATGGTGATCACGCTGGTGGCGGCCGGGCTCGTGGTGCTGAACGTCCACGACACCGGGCTGCGCGGCATCCTGATGCTGGTGATGATGGTGCTGTACCTGGTCGGCTACGAACTCGGCTGGGGCGCGGTCGTCTGGGTGATGATGGCCGAGGTGTTCCCGCTGAAGTACCGCGCGACGGGCATGGGCGTCAGCAGCGTCATCCTCTGGGCGGCGACGGGCATCGTGAGCGCGGTGTTCCCGCTCATCTCCGCGGTGGGTTCGCTCGGCATCGGCGGTTCGATGTTCCTGTTCGCCGGGATCAACGTGGTGCTGTTCGTGCTCACGAAGTGGCTCGTGCCGGAGACCAAGGGCCGCTCGCTGGAGCAGATCGAGCTCGACCTCCGGGCGCGGCAGGGGGTCGCGGCCAAGAGCTGACCCCGGGGGGTCTCGGCGGCGGGGCACGACGGTGACGTCGGTGCCCCGCCGTAATTCGGTTGCCCCGGCCGCGGCCGGGGCTGCACTGTGCCCCGATGGAGATCCGTTCCACGACCGAGCAGGACCGCGACGCGTTCGCCGACACCGTGTACGCCGCGTTCGCACGCTTCCCGGAATCCCCGGACGCGCTGTTCTCGGCGCTGGAGATGGAGCGCGGCGTGCTCGCCGTGGCGCCGGACGGGCGGCCCGTCGGCACCGCCGCCGCGTACTCCTTCGAGCTGACCCTGCCCGGGGAGATCCTCGTCCCGGTGGCCGGGGTGACCGCGGTCGGCGTCCTGCCTTCGCACCGGCGCCGGGGTGTCCTGAACGCGATGATGCGGCACCAGCTCGCCGACGTCCGGGCCCGCGGCGAGGTCCTGTCCGTGTTGCTGGCTTCGGAAGCCGGGATCTACCGCCGGTTCGGCTACGGCCCGGCGACCTACACGGAGCGGCTGACGGTGTCGCGCCACCAGGCCGCCTTCGCGCCCCCGCGCGCGGGTGGAGCGGCCGCGTCCGGCTCGATCGAGGTGCTGCGACGCGCCGACTGCGGCGACGTCCTGGAAGACGTCTACGACCGGTATCGCCGCGCCCGGCCCGGGGCGTTGTCCCGGCCGCACCGCTGGTGGGCCGGGGGCGCGGGGCAGCCGCCGGTCTCCGTGGCGCCGCGGTACGTCGCCGTCCACCGGGACGACGACGGCGTCGCGGACGGCTACGCGAGCTACGCGGTGGATGCCGGCACGTTGACGGTCGACGAGACGATCACGGCCGACGACGCCGTCGCGACGGCCCTGGCCCGGTTCGCGCTCGACCACGACCTGGTCACCCGGGTGGTGTTCAAGCACTGCCCGCCCGGGCACCCGCTGCGCTGGCAGTTCGCGGACTTCCGCGCCGGCCAGGCCGAGGACGAGACCGACTGGCTGTGGGTGCGGTTGCTGGACATCCCGCGCGCACTGACCGCACGCGGCTGGGAGGCCGACGGCGAACTGGTCCTCGACGTCGAAGACCCGTTTCTCGACGAGCGAGGCAGTTACCTGCTGACAGTCCGGGACCGCAAGGCAGAGTGCATAGCGACGGACCGGAACCCGATCTTTCGCTGGACGTGAGCGACCTGGGTTCGGTCTACCTCGGCGGCACCGCGCCCAGCACGCTGGTGCGCGCCGGGCACGTCCGGGCCCATCACCCGGAGGCGGCGGCACTCGCCGACGCGCTCTTCCGCGCCGAGCGGCCGCCGCACTGCCTGCACTGGTTCTGACCGGGGCGGAGCCGCCGCGACTTCGCCGAAGCCCTGGGCGTCCCGGTCAGCCGGCAGGCTCGCCGAACCAGCGGGCAAGGTGGTCGTCCAGGTCCTGCTGGTCCTCGCCGATCCAGGCGATGTACCCGTCGGGGCGGATCAGGGCGGCCGGGACGTCCAGTGCCGCGGTGGGATCCGCGATGAGGTCGACCCGGTCCTGCCGGCCCTCGACGGTCAGGCGTTCGGTGCGGTCGAGCACCAGGCCGCGGCCGCGGCGCAGCCGGTCGTAAAGGCGGCCCTGCTTCAGGTCGAGGTCCGGCAGGCGGCGGCCGAGCAGATCGGAGCCCGCGCCGAAGTCGTAACGGATGCCGATCGCGGTGATCTTCTCGATCAGGTACCGGTTCACCGCGTCGATGCCCATCAGTTCGGTGAGCAGCCTCCGCACGGCCCGCGGGCCGGGTCCGGCGGCGTGCAGTTCCCCCTGGGCGCGGGTGCTCTCCAGCACGTCCCCGGCGACCGGCTGACGTTCGGCCTGGTAGGTGTCGAGCAACGTCTCCGGCGCCCAGCCGCGGACCTGCGCGGCCAGCTTCCAGCCGAGGTTGACGGCGTCCTGGACACCCAGGTTCAGGCCCTGGCCGCCGGCGGGCGGGTGGATGTGTGCCGCGTCGCCGGCCAGCAGCACCCGCCCGACCCGGTACCGTTCGGCCAGCCGGGTGGCGTCGCCGAAACGGGACAGCCAGCGCGGGGAGTGCACGCCGAAATCGGTGCCGGCGATGGCGCGCAGCTCCTGCCGGAAATCCTCGAGGGTGGGTGGTTCCGCGCGGTCCTCGCTGACTCCCGCGGCGGGGACCACGACGCGGTAGATCCCTTCCCCGAAGGGCCGGAGGCTGAACACTTTGTTCGTCTCGTGGATTTCGGCCACTTTGGCGGCGATTTCCGCCGGCGGCGCACTCACGGCCATTTCGCCCATCAGCGTGTCGTTCCGCGAGGGCTCGCCGGGAAAGCCGACGCCGAGCAGTTTGCGCACCGTGCTGCGGCCGCCGTCACAGCCGACGAGGTACCGCGACCGCAGCCGCTCGCCGTCGGCCAGTTCGACGGTCACCCCCTCGTCGTCCTGCTCGAACCCGGCCACCGCACAACCGCGCCGGACCTGCGCGCCCAACGCGGTCGCGTGGTCTTCGAGCACCCGGTCGACGACCGGCTGCGGGATCCCCAGCAAATAGGAGTACGGGGAATCCAGACCCTCGGGCGCGGGGGTGGGAATGGCGGCGAAGATACCGCCGACCGGACGCTGTCTTCCGCGTTCGAGCAAACGATCCAGCAGCCCGCGCATCGCCATCAGCTCGAGACTGCGAATGTGCAGGCTCACCACGCGGATGAGCGATGAAACGGGCTCGGGCTCCTTTTCCAGAACCAGTACCCGCACCTCGTGCAACCGCAGTTCGGCGGCCAGCATCGCACCGGTCGGCCCGCACCCGGCAATGATCACATCGAACATGAACCACCCATTCGCGCAGCTCTCCCACCCAGGCGCCGTGCGGCCCCGTTTCCGGATTTCCGCAGGTCCTGGCATCGGCCGCCCATCGTGGGGCACCGCGGGACGCGCCGCAAGCGATATTCACACGGGCGTCACCACGAGCCCGAGCTTGCCGGCCAGCCGGCCGATCCAAGCCTCGACCTCGGCCGGCGCCCGGTCGGGCAACCCGAAGATCGTCTCGGTCACGCCGAGGGAATCCAGGTGCGCCAACCGGTCCGGGTCGGGCCGCTCGCCGAGCGCGCAGATCCGCGGTGACCCCGGGCGTCCCTCGGCGAGCCAGATCTCCTTCAGCAGAGCCACGTGTCCGTCCAGGTCGGAGTCCGCGGGGGTCGTGATCCAGCCGTCCGCGTGGCGGGCGATCCAGCGGAACGTCTTCTCCGTCGGGCCCGCGCCGAGCAGCACCGGGATGTGCGCCTGGACCGGCTTCGGCCACGCCCAGCTCGGGCCGAACGAGACGAACTCCCCGTCGTAGGAGGCTTCTTCGGAAGTCCACAGTGCATTCATCGCTTCGAGGTACTCGCGCAGCGCCGTGCGGCGGCGGTTGCCCGGGATGCCGTGGTCGGTCAGCTCGTCGACGTTCCAGCCGAAGCCCGTACCGAGCGTCACGCGGCCGCCGGAGAGGTGGTCCAGGCTCGCGATCGTCTTGGCGAGCGTGATCGGGTCGCTCTCGACCGGCAGGGCCACGGCCGTGGACAGCCGGATCCGCGACGTCACCGCGGCCGCCGTCGCCAGCGCCACCCACGGGTCGAGGGTGCGGCTGTAGCGGTCGTCGGGCAGGGACGCATCGCCCGTGCGCGGGTGCGGCGACTCGCGCTTCACCGGGATGTGGGTGTGCTCGGGCACGTAGAAGGTGGCGAACCCCGCGGCTTCGGCGGCGCGTGCCGCGGAAGCCGGAGTGATGCCTCGGTCGCTGGTGAACAGCACTATTCCGTAGTCCACGCGAGGAGCGTATTAGAACGTGTTTCAGTTTTCAAGGTCGGCCGCAAGTGCGAAAAGTGGCAACGTGGACGCGGAGAGTAACATCGTGGGCCGCTCGGACGACGATCGAGACGACCCAGGTGCGCAGGCGGGGAGCAGAGCGCCGGCGCGGGACGCGTCAGGGTGGGCCCGAGGACGACACGAGGCGGAGGCAGGGTGGAACCGGAAATCCATTGTGGACTCACGGTGTCCCAGTCAGTGGACGCACCGACGGGGCGGGTTGGCGTGCGTATGCCCGTTTCCAGTACCGTGGACCACAGGTCGAGAGGCGCTGCAACGGACCGCCGGGTCCGCCACGCTCGACCGGGATCCACCGATCAAGGGCGCCTCCCGGATGAGGGAGGCTGCCGGTGAACCCGATCACCCCGCGAGAAACCCCCAGCGAGCCCGAAGCCACCGCGCGCCTGCGCGAGCTGCTCGGGCAGCGGGTGGCGGTGCTCGACGGCGCGTGGGGCACCATGCTGCAGGGCGCCGGGCTCACCCCGGCCGACTACCGCGGCGACCGCTTCGGCGAGCACACCCACGACGTCACCGGCGACCCCGACCTGCTGAACCTCACCCGCCCGGACGTCATCCTCGACGTGCACCGCCAGTACCTCGCGGCCGGCGCGGACATCACCACGACGAACACCTTCACCGCCACCAGCATCGGCCAGGCCGACTACGGGCTGCAGGACCACGTCCACGAGATGAACGTCCGCGGCGCGCAGCTGGCCCGTCAGGCGGCCGACGAGCTGGGCGGGAAGTTCGTCGCCGGGTCGATCGGCCCGCTGAACGTCACGCTCAGCCTGTCGCCCAAGGTCGACGACCCGGCGTACCGCGCGGTGACGTTCGAGCAGGTCAAGGCCGCGTACGCGGAGCAGATCGCCGCGCTCGCCGAAGGTGGCGTCGACCTGCTGATGATCGAGACGATCTTCGACACGCTCAACTGCAAGGCGGCCATCGCCGCCGCCCGCGACGTCGCGCCGCACCTGCCGCTGTGGATCTCGGTCACCATCGTCGACCTGAGCGGCCGGACGCTCTCGGGCCAGACCGTCGAGGCGTTCTGGAGCTCGATCGAGCACGCGAAGCCGCTGGTCGTCGGGGTCAACTGCTCGCTGGGCGCCGAAGAAATGCGCCCGCACGTCGAAGAGCTGTCGCGGATCGCCGGCACCTACGTCGCCTGCCACCCGAACGCCGGGCTGCCCAACGCCTTCGGCGGCTACGACCAGACTCCCGACGAGACCGCCGGGCTGATCGGCGGGTTCGCCCGCGAAGGCCTGGTCAACCTGGTCGGCGGCTGCTGCGGCACGAGCCCGGCGCACATCGCGAAGATCGCCGAAGCGGCGAAGGGCGTCACGCCCCGCGAGGTGCCCGCGCCGCGCACGCACACGCGCTTCAGCGGGCTGGAGCCGTTCGGCATCGGCGCCGACACCGGGTTCGTGATGATCGGCGAGCGCACCAACGTCACCGGCTCCAAGCGGTTCCGGCGGCTCATCGAGTCCGACGACCACCAGGGCGCCGTCGACGTCGCGCTGGAGCAGGTCCGCGGCGGGGCCAACCTGCTCGACGTCAACATGGACGCCGACCTGCTCGAGTCCGAGCAGGCGATGACGACGTTCCTCAACCTCATCGCCACCGAGCCCGAGGTGGCCCGGATTCCGGTGATGGTCGACAGCTCCAAGTGGAGCGTGCTCGAAGCCGGCCTGCGCTGCCTGCAGGGCAAGGGCGTCGTCAACTCGATCAGCCTCAAGGAGGGTGAGGAGCCGTTCCTCGCCCAGGCGCGCATCATCCGCAACTACGGCGCCGGCGTCGTCGTGATGGCGTTCGACGAGCAGGGCCAGGCCGACACGGCCGACCGCAAGGTCGAGATCTGCGGCCGCGCGTACGACCTGCTGACGCAGCAGGCCGGCTTCGCGGGCGAGGACATCATCTTCGACCCGAACGTCCTCGCCGTCGCCACCGGCATCGCCGAGCACAACGGCTACGCGAAGGCGTTCCTCGAGGCGCTGCCGCGGATCAAGGAGCGCTGTCCCGGCGCCCGGACCAGCGGCGGCATCTCGAACCTCTCGTTCTCCTTCCGCGGCAACGACGTCGTGCGCGAGGCCATGCACTCGGCGTTCCTCTTCCACGCCGTGCAGGTCGGCCTCGACATGGGCATCGTCAACGCCGGCCAGCTCGCGGTCTACCAGGACATCCCGGCCGACCTCCTCGAGCTGGTGGAGGACGTGCTGTTCGACCGTCGCGAAGACGCCACCGACCGGCTGGTGAGCTTCGCGGAGAACGTCAAGGGCAGCGGCACCAAGCGCGTCGTGGACCTCTCGTGGCGCGAAGGCACGGTCGGCGAGCGGCTGTCCCACGCGCTGGTGCACGGCATCGTCGACTACATCGTCGAGGACACCGAAGAGGCGCGGCAGCAGCTGGCCCGGCCCCTCGACGTGATCGAGGGCCCGCTGATGGACGGCATGAAGATCGTCGGCGACCTGTTCGGCTCCGGCAAGATGTTCCTGCCGCAGGTGGTCAAGAGCGCGCGCGTGATGAAGCGGTCCGTCGCCTACCTCGAGCCGTACATGGAGGCGGAGAAGGAGAAGGCGCGCCTGGAGGGCCGGCTGGAGTCGTCGGGCGGCCAGGGCAAGATCGTGCTCGCCACGGTGAAGGGCGACGTCCACGACATCGGCAAGAACATCGTCGGCGTCGTGCTCGGCTGCAACAACTACGAGGTGATCGACCTCGGCGTGATGGTGCCGGCCGCGAAGATCCTCGACACCGCGGTCACCGAGGGCGCCGACGCGGTCGGGCTGTCCGGGCTGATCACGCCGTCACTGGACGAGATGGTCGCGGTCGCGGCCGAGATGCAGCGGCGCGGGCTGAAGCTGCCGCTGCTGATCGGCGGCGCCACGACGTCCCGCCAGCACACCGCGGTCAAGATCGCGCCCGCCTACGACAACGCGACGGTGCACGTCCTCGACGCGTCACGGGTGGTCGGCGTGGTGTCCGACCTGCTGGACCCGGACCGGTCGATCGCGCTCGCCGAGAAGAACCGCGCCGACCAGGAGGTGCTGCGCGAGCAGCACGCGAGCAAGCAGCGCCGCCCGATGCTGACGCTCGACCAGGCCAGGGCGAACCCGGAGAAGGTGTCGTTCGACGGCCTGCCGACCCCGGCGTTCACCGGCCGCCGCGTCGTCGAGCCGAGCATCACCGAGCTGCGCGAGATGGTGGACTGGCAGTTCCTGTTCCTCGCCTGGGAGCTCAAGGGCAAGTACCCGGCCATCCTGGAGCAGCCGGTCGCCCGCGAGCTGTTCGACGACGCGAACACGCTGCTCGACGAGATCATCGCGAACGGCAGCTTCCAGGCGAAGGGCGCGTACGCGTTCTGGCCGGCGCACAGCGAGGGTGACGACATCCTGCTCGAAGGCGACTACGCGCACGTCGGGTTCCCGATGCTGCGGCAGCAGACGTCGAAGCCGCTGGACCGCGCGAACCGCTGCCTGGCCGACTACATCGCGCCGGTGGGCGACCACCTCGGCGGCTTCGCGGTCGCCATCCACGGCGCGGGCGAGCTCGCCGCGAAGTACGAGGCCGAGCAGGACGACTACCGCGCGATCATGGTCAAGGCGCTGGCGGACCGGCTCGCCGAGGCGTTCGCCGAGTACATCCACCTGAAGGCGCGCCGTGACTGGTTCGAGCCCGACGCCGAGCCGAAGCTGGAGGACCTGCACGCGGAGCGGTTCCGCGGCATCCGCCCGGCGCTCGGCTACCCGGCCAGCCCGGACCACAGCCAGAAGCGGGAGCTGTTCGAGCTGCTCGGGTCCGGCGACCTGGGCATGGCGCTGACCGAGTCGTACGCGATGACGCCGGCGGCGAGCGTGTCCGGGCTGATCTTCGCCCACCCGGACTCGAAGTACTTCACCGTCGGCAGGCTCGGCCGCGACCAGATCGAGGACTACGCGCGGCGCAAGGGCGTCGAGCGGGCCGAGGTCGAACAGTGGCTGCGGCCGAACCTGGCCTACGAGCCCGAGGCGTAGTCCTTCAGTTCGATGTCGGTGGCGAAGTTGTCGGTCATCTTGAGCATCATGCGGAGGAGGAAGCGGGACTTGAACGTCCAGTCCCGCAGCTTGATCCGCAGCCGGGACGGCGGCGCGAGGAACGGGCCCGCGGTGCCGCGCTGCGAGATCTTGGCGTAGCCGCGGAACTGCTCTTCGTAGCGGGCGAAGGCGGCGCGGTGGTCGCCGTTCGCTTCGAGGAGTTCGCCGGCGAGCACGTACGCGCCGACGACCGCCAGGCCGGTACCGAAGCCGCCGAGGGTGTTGCCGTAGGCGGCGTCGCCGAGCAGGACGACGCGGCCGCGCGAGTAGTGGTCGATGGTGACGCGAGCGAGCGAGTCGAGGTAGAACTCGCGGGCCTGCGGGAGCTTCTCGATCAGCTCGGGCACCCGCCAGCCGGCGTCGCGGTAGGCCGCGGCCACCAGCTTCCGCTGGGTATCGGTGTCGGTGCGGTCGTAGTCCAGCTCGGGTGAGGCGAAGACGAAGAACGCCGACGCCTTCGGCCCGCCGACCGCGGCCATCCGGCCCGGCTCGTTGTACATCACGGCCTCGCCGTCTTCGACCTGCTGGCCCAGCTCGGCCAGGGCGTAGTAGTGGCCGAGGAAGTTGACGTAGTCGCCTTCCGGGCCGAAGGCCAGCCGCCGGACGTTCGAGTGGATGCCGTCGGCGCCGACGACCAGGTCGAACCGGCGCGGGGCGGCGTGGGCGAAGGTGACGTCGACGCCGTCGGCCGTCTCGGTCAGCGAAGTGATGGTGTCGCCGAAGAGGTACTCGCAGTCCGGGGCGCTGCGCTCGTAGAGGATGTCGGCCAGGTCGCCGCGGCGGATCTCGATCTCGCCGCCGGTGAACTTGCCGGGAATCACCGCCTGGGGCCGGCCGTCGGCGTCGATGATCGTCTGGTCGGTGCCGCCGGTCTGGCGGGCCAGAACGTCGTCGAGGATGCCCATGCGCTCCAGCACGGTCCGGTGGGTGGCGCCCTTGAAGTCGACGGCCTGGCCGCCCGGGCGCACCGACGGGGCGCGTTCGACGACGGTGACGGTGCAGCCGTAGCGGGCCAGCCAGAGGGCGAGGGCGGGGCCGGCGATGCTGGCGCCGGAGATCAGGACCTTGAGGTTTCTCATGTCGCAGAGCTTCGCCGGGCCGGCTGACCGGTCCCTGGCGAACCGCTGACGGCGGCCGTCAGCGACGGTCGCGAATGGACCGCACGCGGACCGTGACGGCGGAAAATTCCCGGCCGTGACGAGGGCTTTCCCGCCGGTTTTCGCACGTTGACCCCGGCCGGTCGCGCGGGCACCATTTGCCGGGGGAGAGGGGGCGGCGATGCTGGACAGCGAAACGCGACCGGCGGCCACCGCACTCGGCGAGCTGCTGCGCAACGGGGAGTGCGCACTCGAGGCCGACGGCGACCTGCGCGCCGGCCGGGAGTGGTTCGACCGGGCGTACCGGGCCGCGGAGGCCGAGTGTGACGGGGCGGGGATGGCGCGCGCCGCGCTGGGCCTGGGCGGGCTGTGGGTGCACGAACACCGGAGCGCGCCGGCTGCGGCGTTGCTGCAGGCGCGGCTGCGCAGTGCGCGGACCGCCGTCGACCCGGGGTCGTCGCTGGCCCTGCGGCTCAAGGCCCGGCTCGCGGGCGAGGCCGACTACGGGGCGGGGGAGAGCAACAAGATCCTCGCCGTGCTCGAAGAGGCCAAGCGCGCGGGCGACCCGGTCGCCTGGGCCGAGGCCGCGAGCCTGGCCCACCACTGCCTGCTCGGGCCCGACCACGGCGGCCAGCGCCGCGCGCTGGCGCAGGAGCTGATCACCGAAGGCTTCCGCACCGGCCGCCGCAGCGACCTGCTGATGGGCATGCTCTGGCGCACGGTCGACCTCTTCCTCGACGGCGACCCGCACGCCCAGCGCGGGCTCGCGGACCTGCGCGGCCTGCTGGCCGAACGCGACCACCTCGCGGTCGGGTTCGTGCTCGACGCGATCGACGTCATGCTCAGCATCCGCGCCGGCCGGTTCGACGAAGCCGAAGCGCGCGCGGCGGCCTGCGCGCTGCGTGGCGAGCAGGCCGGGGACGCCGACGCGATCGGCTGGTACACCGCGCAGCTCGGCGCCATCCGGTGGTACCAGGGCCGCGTCGCGGAGCTGCTGCCGGTGCTGCGGGAGACGGTGCACTCGCCGACGCTCAGCGTGGTGGACAACGCGTTCGTCGCCGGGCTGGCCGTCGCCGCCGCTTCGGCCGGGGACGAGCGCGAGGCGGCCGGTGCGCTGGCCCGGCTGCGCGGACAGGACCTGGCCCTGCTGCCGCGGTCGAGCAGCTGGCTCGTGTCGATGTACGGGATCGTCGAGTCGGCGTACCTGCTCTCGGACGTCGAGTCGGCCCTCGCCGCGTACGCGCTGCTCACGCCCTTCGCGCGGCTGCCGATGATGGGCAGCCTCGCCGTCGCCTGCTTCGGCTCGGCGCAGCACGCGCTGGGCGTGGCGATGCTGACCGCGGGCGAGACCGAGCGCGCTCGCGAGCACTTCCGGGCGGCGGTGCGCGACAACCTCGCGCTGGCCCACTGGCCGGCCGCGGCCCTGTCGCGCGCCCGGCTCGCGCAGGCGCTGGGACCCGCCTCGACCGAAGCCGGGCGGGAGCTGGCCGCGGCGACGCGCGAAGCCGAGCAGCTCGGGATGGTGCTGCCCGTCTTCGCCGCCGGCGTCACGGACCGGCGGGTCACGTGCCGTCGCGAGGGCAGCCACTGGGTCTTCGCCCTGGACGGGCGGTCCGCCCTGGTCGAGCACAGCGTCGGCATGGGCTACCTGGCGACACTGCTGGACAACCCCGGCCACGAGCTGACCGCCGTCGAGCTGGCGCACGGCGTGGTCGCCGAGGTGACGTCGGCGCAACCGGTGCTCGACCGGACGGCGACCGGGCACTACCGGCGCTGGCTCGCGAACCTCGAGGCCGAGCTCGACGAGCACGAGGCCAACCACGACGCGGGCCGGGCGGAGAAGGTGCGCACCGAGCGCGACTGGCTGCTGGGCGAGCTGTCGGCCGCCGCGGGCCTCGCCGGCCGGGTCCGCGAGTTCGCGGGCGCCGAGGAGAAGGCCCGGATCGCGGTGGGCAAGGCGATCCGCCGCGCGCTGACCCGGATCGCGGCGGCGGACGCGGTGATCGGCGACGTCCTGCGCGACGGCGTCCGCACCGGCACCCGCTGCTCCTACCACCCCGGCTGAGGCGGTCGTGAGTGGGCTTCTAAAAATCCTTTAAGTATTTAAAGAAAAAAAAAAAAAAAAA
>NZ_JBFBAG010000024.1:0-162978 GCF_040682155.1 Amycolatopsis sp. NPDC051371 | reverse complement strand
AGTTCGTGAACAGCCTGAAGCTGTAGCCGGCGTCTTCGATCTCGTCGAAGTGCCGTGTTAGAACACTGTTACGCACTCACGACCGGTTCGAACTCGCGGACCGCGTCGAGGGCGGCACCCATAGCGGCGTTGCCCTCGCGTTCGATCATGATCTCCACCAGGACCGGCCGGCTGGTGCGTTCGGCCTCCTTGCGGGCCCACTCCAGCGACGTCCGGATCTCGGCCGGCTCGTGCACCCGGGTGCCCGAACAGCCGTAGGCCTCCATGATCTTCACGTTGTCCGTGCCGTTCGAGTCGTAGTGGATGTCGACCTCGAAGTTCATGTCGTACCCGGTCTCGGCCTGGCGGATCAGGCCGAGGTACTCGTTGTTGAGCATGATCAGGACGAACCCGACGTCGTACTGGGCCGCGACCGCCAGCTCCTCGACGAGGAACTGGAACGAGTAGTCGCCGACCACGCCGACGACTTCGGCTTCCGGACGTGCTTTCTTCACCCCGATCGCGGCGGGGATCTCCCAGCCGAGCGGGCCCGCCTGGCCACAGACCTGGTAGTGACGCGGCTTGTGCGCCTTCTGGAACTGGCCCGACCAGATCTGGTAGAGCCCGATCGCGGTGACGAAGTACGTGTCCTCACCGAAGGTTTCGTTGATCTCCTTGAAGACCCGGGGCGCCTTGATCGGCAGGGTGTCGAAGTCGTCGCGGCGGGGAAGCGCTTCCTTCAGCTCCGCGATCCGGCCGACCCACTCGCGGCGCGGCGCCACCTCGCGTGCATCCAACGCCGCCAGTAACGCGTCGAGGAACTCGCGCGTGTCCGAGACGATCCCGAGGTCGGGACCGAACACCTTGCCCAGCTGGGTGGGTTCGATGTCGACGTGGATGAACTTGCGGTCGCCCCGGTACACCGACAGCTCGCCGGTGTGCCGATCGCCGAACCGCGCGCCCAGCGCCAGCACCAGGTCAGACTCCAGGAAGGCGGCGTTCGCCCAGCGCTGCGACGTCTGGATGCCGGCCATCCCGGCGAACAGCTCGTGGTCCTCGGGGAAGCTGCCCTTGCCCATCAGCGTCACCTGGACCGGGACGTCGAGGCGTTCCGCGGCGGCGCGCAGCTGCTCGCCGGCCTCGCCGAGGATGACCCCGCCCCCGGCCAGGATGATCGGGCGTTCGGCGGCCAGCAGCAGGTCGAGAGCCCGCTCGACCCGCGCGGACGCGGGCTTCACGGCCGTGACCGGCAGCGGCGAGTCGATCGAGGAGTCCCATTCGATGTCCTGCTTCTGGACGTCGATCGGGAGGTCGATGAGGACCGGTCCGGGACGGCCCGAACGGGCGACCCGGAAGGCCTCGCGGAAGATCCACGGCAGCTGCGCGGCCTCCTTGACCTGCACCGCCCACTTCGTGACCGGCTTGGCGATCTCGACGATGTCGACGGCTTGGAAAGCTTCCTGGTGCAGCTTGGTCGTCGCTGCCTGGCCGGTGATGCAGATCATCGGGATCGAGTCCGCGTGCGCGGTGTAGAGCCCGGTGATCATGTTCGTCCCGGCCGGGCCGGACGTGCCGATCGCGACGCCGACGTTGCCGTTCGTCCGGGCCCAGCCGTCGGCCATGTGCGTCGCGCCCTCTTCGTGGCGGACGATCAGGTGCTCGATCGCCCGTCCTTGTAGGGCGTTATACAGCGGGAGGATGGCCGCGCCGGGGCAGCCGAAGACGGTGTCGACGCCTTCGCTCTCCAGGACGTCGACGACCGCTTGCATGGCGGGGATTCTGGGCATGTCACACCTCCGCCGGGACGCGGCCCGACAACTGTTCGACGACCTTCAGCAAGGCCGAGTGGTCCAGGGAGCCGTGGCCCATGGCGCGGCCGGCGGCGATGAGCTGGGCGACCAGCCCGGTGAGCGGGAGTGCGACGTCGGCCTGCCGGGCGGCGGCCAGCGCGATCCCCATGTCCTTGTGGTGCAGGTCGATCCGGAACCCGGGCGCGAACTGGCGCTCCACCATGGACTTGCGCTTGAGCTCGAGGATCCGGCTGCCCGCCAGGCCACCGGCGAGGACGTCGAGCCCCGTCAAAGCGTCCACTCCGGACGCTTCCAGGAGCACGATCGCCTCGGCGACCAGGCCGTAGATCCCGCCCACGACGAGCTGGTTCGCCGCCTTCACGACCTGGCCCGCGCCGTGCGGGCCGACGTGCACGACGGTCTTGCCGAGCGCGTCGAACACCGGCTTCGCCGCCTCGAAGTCTTCTTCGGATCCGCCGACCATGATCGACAGCGACGCCTGCTCGGCGCCGGCCTGACCGCCGGACACGGGCGCGTCGAGCACGCGGATCTTCTTGTCCCGCGCGGCTTCCGCGACCGCGATCGACGTCTCGGGCCGGATGGTGCTCATGTCGATCAGCAGCGTGCCGGGGTCGGCGGCCTCGAGGACTCCGCCCGCGGCCAGCACGACCTCCTCGACCTGCGGGTGGTTCGGCAGCATCGTGACCACGACGTCCGCCCCGGCCACGGCGTCCGCGACACCGGTTGCGGCCCGTCCGCCTGCGGCCTCGAGCTTCTCCCCCGCGGCGGGGGTGACGTCGTAGCCGCTGACCTCGTGCCCGGCCGCGACCAGGTGTGCGGCCATCGGGGCACCCATCACGCCCAGTCCGATGAATCCCAGTTTCATGCTCGTCCCCTTCGGGTTTTCGGCAGCCAGGCCAGCGACGTGAGCGTGTCGGGTTCCGGGACGTACTCGATCCCGACGAACCCGTCGTAACCCGCGTTCTGGAGCTTGGTGAGGTGGCCCTCGATGTCGAGGGACCCGGTGCCGGGCTGGTGGCGCCCGGGTGCGTCGGCGATCTGCACGTGCCCGATCCGGGAGATGTGCTGTGTCGCCAGTGCGTCCAGGTCGTCGCCGTTGACTGCCAGGTGGTACAGGTCGGCCAGCAGCCGCACGTTTTCGCGCCCGAGGTCGTCGAGCACGGCCACGGCGTCCGCGGCGGTCTTGAGCGGGTAGCGATCCGCACCGGAGAGCGGTTCGAGGACCAGCTGCGCGCCGATCTCCGCGGCGGCCTCCGCGGCCGTCGCGAGGTGGACCAGCGCCAGGTCGTCCTGCTTGGCCGGCTCTTCGCCGTCGAGCCGGTTGCCGTACAGCGCGTTGAAACTGCGGCAGCCGGTGCGTTCGGCGATGCCGAGCGCGACGACGAGGCTGTCGGCGAACTCTGCCTCGCGGCCGATCCACGACACCAGGCCCCGCTCCCCCGCGGCCATGTCACCGGCGAAGAAGTTCAGCCCGCGCAGCCGGACGCCGTCCAGGCTCCGCACGAAGGCGTCCACCTCCTCGCGCGCGGGGACCGCGGTGTCGAACGGCCACCAGTACTCGACGTCGGTGAACCCGGCCTCCCGCGCGGCGGCCGCGCGCTCGGGCAGCGGTACCTCCTTGAACAGGATCGACAGGTTGGCGGCGTACGGCAGGGAGTGCCCCTCTTCTGGCATCGCGACCTCAAATTTCACTATCCGGAATTTTTCTTTCGCATATCGAGAATAGCTGGCCGACCGGTCCGCGGTCAACGCCCTCGGTGGCGCCGTAGCCGCCAGGCCGACCGCCCGATACCGCCGAAAGGTCTGTACCTCTCGTGATCATCCCCACGGCCGCGAACCGGTAATACGGCCCGGAACCACGCGATATCCAGGCGGCGATGTCCGATTCCCGGACCGTGGCGAGTGGGGGGATTCCACTGAAGAGACAACGAAGACTGCTGCGTGGCGGCCTGATCCTGACGCTGGTGGCCGCACTGTCGATGCAGTCCGGGGTCGCATTGGCCGACCCCGATCCGGACGAGCCCACCGATGTGAGCCTGAGCCCGCGGGCGAAGGTGCTGATGATCTGGCGCAGCGCCGGGTCGCAGGTCAAGCTCGCCGCCGAACAGGCCTTGACCGGCACGGACGCCGACGTCGACGCCTTCCTCACGCAGAAGGTGAGCCGCCTGGCCGGGCTGGACGACCGGCTGGCGGTGAACCAGATCCTCGCCGCCGGCGGGCCGACCGTGCAGGCCGCCGCCCAGCGCGCGCTCGACGCGACCGACACCGGGTCGCTGCGGACGTTCCTCGACGGGGGCTGGATCTCCGCGTCGGACACCGACCTGCGGATCCGCGTCGACCAGATCATGGCCGCGGGCGGCCCGCAGGTCCGGCAGGCCGCGCAGAAGGCACTGGACGCCCAGACGCCGCAGGCGCTCAAGGACTTCCTCACCACCACGTCGGTGCGCGCTGAGGCGACCGACCTGCGGATGCGCGTCAACCAGATCATGGCCGCGGGCGGCCCCGAGGTGAGGACGGCCGCGCAGAACGCGCTCGACGCGGAGACCACCGAAGCGCTCCGGCTGTTCATCGCCCGCGAATGGGAGGTCGCCGAAGCCCGCGACCAGGAGACGTCGTCGGTCCAGCAGCTGGCCGACGCGGCCAAGATCGCCGGGCAGCAGGCCGCCGAAGAGACCCAGGCCGCCAAGGACTCCGCGGACACCGCGCTCAAGGAGGCCGACCTGGCGCGCCAGGCGAGCGAGCTCGCCGAGGCCGCCGCGGAAGCCGCCAAGGACAACGCCCAAGGTGCGGCGGACGCGGCCAACCGCGCCGCCGACGCCGCCAACCGCGCGGCGAGCGCCGCGGTGACGGCGATCGGCGCGGCCAACGCGGCGTCGTCGGCGGCGCGGGTCGCCGCGAGTGCCGCCACCCGGGCCGCCGCGGCCGCCGCCAAGGCGGGACGCGCGTCCAGCAGCGCGTGGGGCTTCGCCGCCGCGGCGCGTGTCGACCGCGGGAAGGCGGGCGACGCCGCGAAGGCCGCCATCGACGCGTCGACCGCGTCCAAGAGCGCGCAGGACGCCGTCACGGCCATCGACCTGGCCAAGACTTCGCTCGGCCACGCTCGGGACGCCATCAACGCGGCCGACTCGGCCGGCCAGAACGCCTCGAAGTCGGCGGACGCGGCCCAGCAGTCGGTGAACTGGGCCAAGGCCGCCGGTGTCGACGCGAGCAAGGCCGAAGCCGCCGCCGCGACGTCCCGGCGCCAGGCCAACCTCGCCAACCGCGCCGCCGCTTCGGCTCGCGCCTACGCCGACGAAGCCGCGGGCGCGGCCGACCAGGCCCGCTCGCTCGCGCAGCAGGCCGCGACCGACGCGGCGCTCGCCGCGGCGGCCGCGGACGACGCGGCCAAGCACGCGGTCGACTCCGCCCGGGCCGCCGAGCTCGCCACCCAGCACGCCAACTCGGCGAGCGCGGCGGCGAAGATCGCCGTCGATTCGGCGAACGCGGCGACCCGGATCTACACCGCCGCCCGCAAGGCCGACGCGGACCGCACGAGCCTGCAGGCCGACCAGGCCACCGAAGCGGCCCGTCAGGCCCTCGACGTCCAGGACCGGCTGGGCCTGACCCGCAAGTGGAACGCGGCGCAGGAAACCCAGCGCGACGCCGAGACCAACCGGCTGCTGGCCGAGGCGGCCGCCGCGGGGACCGACCCGGCACTCGCGGCCACCGACGGCCGCAAGGTCGCCCTGCGCCTGCTGACCACGGGCGGTCCGTGGACCCAGGCCGCCGCTCAGACCGCCCTCACCGGCGCCGATGCGGAAGCCCGTGAGTTCGCCAAGACCGGCGTCGTCCAAGCGGCCGCGCTGGACGACCGCGAGACCCTGCAGGAACAGATCGACAGCGCCGTCCCGGACAAGAAGGCCGCCGGCGAGCGGGCCTTGGCGGGCGGCGAGGCCGACGTCAAGCGGTTCCTGGCCTCCCCGGACTACCCGAGCGAGGGCAACGACCTGCGGCTGCAGGTCAACCAGGTCCAGGCCGCGGCCCGGACCTCGGGCGACGCGGTCGTCGCCGGCGACGCTCAGAAGGCCCTCGACGCGGGGACCGTGGCGGCGTACCGGCAGTTCCTCGACACCGGGCAGAACATCGCCCGGGAGAAGGACGACCGGATCGCGCTCGACCAGCTGATCGCCGCCCCGGCGACCGGGCCGGAAGCCCGGCTCCTCGCCCAGGCCGCGTTGGAGGGCTCGCCCGACATCATCCGGCAGTACCGGCAGAACGGGCAGTACGTCGCGGCCCGGCACGACCGGGAGTCGGCCGCGCACAACGCGGTCGTCGCCGGGATCGTCGCGCAGGCGACCTCGGTCGCGGCCAAGGCGTCGGAGAACGCGGCGACCGCGCAGTCCGTCGCGGCGACGGCCCGCAAGGCCGCGGCCGAAGCCGCCGACTACGCCAACCGCGCCAAGGGGTTCGCGACCGACGCGGGCACCTACGCGCAGCAGGCCAAGGACTCCGCGCAGCAGGCGCAGGACTCCGCCCGCGAAGCGGCCCACTCGGCCGACGTGGCGAAGCAGGCGGCGGCACGCGCGTCGCAGTCGGCGGTCCAGGCCACCCGATCCGCGACCGCGGCCCGGCACTCCGCCAACACGGCCAACGACTACGCGCAGAGCGCCATGGTCGCGGCGCACGAGGCGTACCAGGACGCCGTCGACGCCGGCAAGGACGCGCAGTCCGCCGTCGACGCCGCCAACAGCGCGCGGGACGCGGCGATCGCCAAGGCCAACCAGGAGATCGACGCCGCCAAGAAGAAGTTCTCCGACGACGTCAACAAGACCTGCGAGAGCGTGCCCGCCGGGCCGGACCACGACGACTGTGTCGCCCGGGCGCAGCGGATGGTCGCCGACCCGAAGGGCGAGTCCGAGCGCAACGTCGCGGTCTGCAACCAGCTCAAGCAGTACAGCGAGCAGGTCTTCAACGACTGCCTGAAGGGCGCCTACGACCCCAGCCTCACCTACAAGATCAATTCGGCGATCGCGGAGGCCAAGCAGAAGGCCGAGGACGAAGCCGACTCGGCACGCTGGTGGTCGATCGCGGGCACCATCGTGGCGGGCGCGGTGATCGTCGGCGCCGGCATCTTCTGCGCCGAGATTTGCACCGCTCCCCTGGTCGGCGCGCTCGTCGGCGCGGAGGCGGGGTTCCTCGCCGAAGCGGCCGGAGCGGGCATCGGGCTGACGATCGGCGCGGACTTCCTCGCCGGTGTCGCCGCGGACTCGTTCCTCGCGTCCCGGTTGGGCGCGCTGAGCGCCGAGGAGTTCCTGAGTTCGACGGCGATCCGCAACGGGCTCGCGAACCTGGAGCAGAAGGTCGCGAAGGAGCTGGCCGACTGCAACAGCTTCTTACCCGGCACCCAGGTCCTCATGGGCGACGGCTCGCGCCGGGCGATCGAGCACGTGGCCGTGGGCGAGACCGTCGTCGCGACCGACCCGGGCACCGGGACCACTCAGCCCGAGCCGGTGACCGACCTGATCTCCAGTGGCGGGATCAAGCACCTCGTCGACATCCGGGTACACGGGACGGTCCTGACCGCGACGGCGCACCACCCGTTCTGGGTCACCAACCGGCAGGCCTGGGTGAACGCCGACAACCTGGTCGACGGCGACCTGCTGCGGCAGCCGGACGGCGGCACGGTCACCGTGGACGGCACCTCGCAGCGCACCGAGCAGCAGCGGGTGCGCAACCTGACCGTCGACGAGCTGCACTCGTACTACGTCATCGTCGACGGCGTTCCGGTGCTGGTGCACAACTCCACGTGCATCGCGCTCGGCAGAGCCCTCGGTGTCGCCCAGCTGGCCAACCCGCTGATCGACAGCCTGCGGCTGACCGGGAAACTACCGCCGAACTACGTCACCAAGCAGGTCGCGAAGGACGCCGGCTGGGAACCGAACCGAGCGCTCGGCAACCACATCCCCGACGGCCAGATCGGTGGAGACATTTTCGAGAACCTCGACGGCCTGCTGCCGAACGCCACCGATCGGGTCTGGTACGAGGCGGATGTCGGCCTCATCAACACCATGCGGCGGTCGAAGCAGCCGGGCTACCGGCTCGTATGGTCCAACGACGGACTGGCCTATGTTACGTTCACCCACTACAAATCCTTCTACCAGCTGCCGAACTGGAAGTGAGCCGTGCGCGTCATCATCGACGGGAAGTCCGTCAAAACCCAGCAGGACGTGCACGACCAGCTCAAGGCCCAGCTCGATTTCGGGCCGTACTACGGGGACAACCTCAGCGCCCTGTGGGACCGGCTGTACCGCGATGTCGAACGCCCGGTGGAGCTGGTGTGGGAGGGCTCCGAGGCCAGCAAGGAAAATCTCGGCGCCGACCTCTACGGGAAGATCGCGAAGCTGCTGACGGATGTCATGGCGGATGACGCCGGAAATCCGCCGGAGCAGCAGTTCACCGTGCGGTTCGAGTGAAACGAGCCCCCGCCGACCGAGGTCGGCGGGGGCTCCTCACTTCTTCTCGACGTGCTGCCAGCCGAACCGGCCCTTGATGCACAGATTTCCATGCGTCACCGAGCTTTCGTGTGGCGAGGTCACCTTGACGATCTCGTTGTCCTGGACGTGCAGCGTCAGGTTGCAGCCGACCCCGCAGAACGTGCACACGGTCGTCGTCGCCGTCTGACGGGATTCGTCCCAGGAGCCGTCCGAACGCTTGTCGTACTCGCGCTTGAAGCTGAGCGCCCCGGTCGGGCAGACCTCGACGCAGTTGCCGCAGTACACGCACGCGCTGTCCGGCAACGGGTTCGAGAACTCCGTCGAGATCCGCGCGTCGAACCCGCGGCCGGCCACGCTGATGGCGAACGAGTTCTGCCACTGGTCGCCGCACGCGTCGACGCACTTGTAGCAGAGGATGCACTTCTCGTAGTCCCGGACGTACAGTTCGTTGTCCACGAGGGCCGGTTGCGCCACGGTCGCGGCGTCGGGGCCGAAGCGGTCCGGGTCGGCGCCGGTCTCCGCCATCCAGCGGTCGACGTCCGGGGTCGTCGAGAGGTCCGTCGCCGAACCGAGCAGCTCGAGGACGACTTTGCGGCTGGTCCGCGTCCGCTCGGAGTCGGTGTGCACCACCATCCCCGGCTCGGCCTTGCGCGAGCACGACGGCACCAGCGTCCGCGAGCCCTCGACCTCCACCATGCAGACGCGGCAGGCGTTCGCCGGTTCGAGCGTGTCGCCGTAGCAGAGGGTCGGGATCTCTTTCCCCGCCGCCGTGCACGCGTCGAGGATCGTCGAGCCTTCGGGCACACGGACGGTCGAACCGTCCACAGTGAACTCCACCAGCCGCCGCGGGATTCCGATGTCCACTGTGGTCATGGCTCCTCCACGGAGAAACGTGTGTCGTCGCTGGTCACTGCAGCGCTCCCAACCGGTCGATGGCGGATTCGATGGCGTTCCACGCGGTCTGGCCGAGCCCGCAGATCGACGAGTCCCGCATCACCTGCCCGACTTCACGCAGCAGCGGCCGCTCGTCCGACCCGGCCGACAGGACGCGCCGGATCGCCTCCTCCTGCCGCACGGTCCCGATCCGGCACGGGACGCACTGCCCGCACGACTCGTCGCGGAAGAACGACGCGATGCGCAGCAGGAACCCGCCGAGATCGGCCAGGTCGTCGAGCACCAGGACGACACCGGACCCCAGCGTCGTCTTCGCCGCCCGCGCGTCCTCGAACGTGAGCGGCAGGTCCAGCTCGTCCGGCCGGACGAACCCGCCCGCGGCACCACCCAGGAGGATCGCGCGCAGCGAACGGCCTTCGGGTACTCCCCCGGCCAGCTCGAGAAGCGAACGCAGCGTCGCGCCGAACGGCACCTCGTAGACGCCGGGCCGTTCGACGTTCCCGGACAGGCAGAACAGCTTCGGCCCGGCCGAGGCCTCGGTGCCGATCGCGCGGTACGCGGCCGCGCCCTCGGTGAGGATCAGCGGCACGTTGACCAGCGTCTCGACGTTGTTGACCACGGTCGGCTTGCCGAACAGCCCCTTCTCGACCGGGAACGGCGGTTTCGTGCGGGGTTCGCCGCGGAAGCCTTCGATCGAGTTGAAGATCGCGGTCTCCTCTCCGCAGATGTACGCGCCCGCGCCGCGCCGGATCTCGATGTCGAACGAGAACCCCTCGTGGCCCATGATGTCCACGCCGAGGAAGCCTCGTTCGCGGCAGACCGCCAGCGCGTTCCGCAGCAGCCGCAGCGCCCGCGGGTACTCGCCTCGGAGGTAGACGTACCCGTGCCGGGCGCCGATCGCGAACGCGGCGATCGTCATCGACTCCACCAGCGCGAACGGGTCGCCTTCGAGCAGCACCCGGTCCTTGAACGTGCCGGGCTCACTCTCGTCGGCGTTGCACACCAGGTAGTGCGGCCCGGCTGGCTGCGCGGCCGTCGCCGCCCATTTGCGCCCCGTCGGGAACGCGGCTCCACCGCGTCCGAGCAGGCCCGCGTCGGTGACCTCGCGGATCACCGCGGCCTCACCCATGCGCAGGGCGTTGCGCAGCGCCGCATAGCCACCGGCCGCCCGGTAGTCGTCCAAACTGGACGGATCGACCACGCCGACCCGGCGCAGCAGCCGCAGCCCGTCCTTCTGGTGGATCACCGGCGGCGAGCCTTCTCCCGCGGGCTCTCGCTGCGCGGCCAGCGCCGCCGACGCGCCGGTCGCCGGGGCGAGCAGCTCGGTGGTGGCCGGGTCGCCGGCCTGGAACGTCAGCGCCGCGGGGGCTCGTTCGCAGACGCCGAGGCACGGGCTGTGCAGCCACGTGACCCCGCCCCGCGCCTTCCCCGCGGCGCCGACGTGCTCGGTGAGGACGTCGCACACGGTGTCCGCGCCCTTGAGCCGGCAGGCCAGGTCGGTGCACACGTGCACCACCCGCTCCGGGCGTTCCTCCAGCGCGAACAGCGAGTAGAAGCTCGCCACGCCGTACGCGTCGGCGGGCGGCACGTGCAGCGCCTCGCAGATGAGGTTGAGCGCGCCCTGGCTGATCCAGCCGACCCGGTCGTTGACCGCGTGCAGGGCGGGCAGCAGCTGGTCGCGCCCGCCGCCGGCGAACCCGGCGACCGCCTCACGTTCCTCGCGGGTGGCGACGGCGTCGAGGAGTTTGAGATCCACCTCAGGCTCCCAGTTCCGACAGCTTGTCGACGCGGATCGCGGCGGCCTTGTACTCGGCGGTCCCGGCGATCGGGCACGTCGCCTCGATGGTGATGACGTTGACGTCGACCTCGTCCGGGAAGTGGAACGTCATGAACGCCAGCCCGGGCTTCAGTCCGGTGTCGAGCCGGACCGGGGCCACGATGGCGCCCCGGCGCGAGGAGATCTGCACCAGCTCGTCGGGCGCCACGCCGAGGGCGCGTGCGTCCTCCGGGCAGAGGTCGAGCGTCTCCCCCTGCCGCAGCGGCGAGGGGAACCCGCCGGATTGGACGCCGGTGTTGTACGAATCGAGCCGCCGCCCGGTGGTGAGCCGGATCGGGAACTCCTCGGTGAGCAGGTCGACCGGCGGGCTGTGCTCGATCACCGTGAACGGCGCCGGGCGGCCGCGTTCGGCCGGGTCGTCGGCCCACAGGCGGCCGTGCAGGAACGTCGGCTCGAGCGTGTCCTCGGTGTAGCACGGCCACTGGATGCCGCCGAGCTCTTCCAGGCGCGCGTAGGACATCCCGGCGTGCATCGGCGACAGCGAGCGCAGCTCGTCCCAGACCTCCTCGCCGCCGGTGTAGTGCCAGTCGTGGCCGAGCCGACGAGCCAGCTCCGCCAGCAGCTCGATGTCGTCGCGCGCGCCTTCCGGCGGTTCGAGGGCCTTGCGGACCCGCTGGACGCGACGTTCGGAGTTGGTGAACGTGCCGTCGCTCTCGCACCAGGCCGCCGACGCGGGCAGCACGACGTCGGCCAGCTGCGCGGTCTTGGTGAGGAAGATGTCCTGGACGACGAGGTGGTCGACGTTGGACAGCCGCTTGATCGTGTGCTCGCAGTCCGCTTCGGACTGGACCGGGTTCTCCCCGATGATGTACACGCAGGTGAGATCGCCGCGTTCCATCGCGTCGAGCATCTGCGTGAGGTTGAGGCCCTTGTGCGGCGGGATCGACGAGCCCCACGCGGCGTCGAACTTCGCGCGGACCTCGGCGTCGAGGATGTCCTGGAAGCCGGGCATCCGGTCCGGGATGGCGCCCATGTCGCCGCCGCCCTGGACGTTGTTCTGCCCGCGCAAGGGGTTCAGCCCGGCGCCGTAGCGGCCGACCTGCCCGGCCAGCAGCGAGAGGTTGATCAGCGCCAGGACGTTGTCGGTGCCGTTGTGGTGCTCGGTGATGCCGAGGGTCCACGACAGCTGCCCGCGGTCGGCGCGGGCGTAGGTGTGGGCGAGCTCGCGGATCAGCTCGGCCGGCACGCCGGTGGTCTTCTCCGCGACCTCCAGGGTCCACGGCTCGACCGACGCCGCGAACTCGGCGAACCCCTCGGTGGCGCGCTCGATGAACGTCGTGTTCGCGAGTCCGGAGTGGATGATCTCGCGCGCTATCGCGTGGGCCAGCGGGATGTCCGTGCCCACCTCGAGCTGCAGCTGCCGATGCGCCCAGCGCGCGGTGCTGGTCTGGCGCGGGTCGACGACGAAGAGCTTCGCTCCCTTGTGGACGGCCTTGAGCACGTGGTGGAAGAAGATCGGGTGCGCCTCGCGGGGGTTGCCGCCCCAGATGACAATGACGTCGGCGTCCTCGATCTCCTGGTAGGACGACGTCCCGCCGCCGCTGTCGAACACCCGGGCCAGCCCGGCGACGCTCGGCGCGTGGCAGGTGCGGTTGCACGAGTCGACGTTGTTCGTGCCGATCACCGCGCGGGTGAACTTCTGCGCGACGAAGTTCATCTCGTTGGTCGCGCGGGCGCACGAGAACATCCCGAACGCCTCGGGGCCCTTGCTCTCGATGGTCCGGCGGATCCCGGCGGCGGCCCGGTCCAGGGCCTCCTCCCAGGTCGCCGGCCGCAGCACGCCGGAGTCGCGCACCAGGGGCTGGGTGAGCCGGACGTACGGCTCGGTCTTCTTGCGCCTCACGGGCACCTCCGGTTCAGTGCGCCCCGACGGGGACGGGCGGGTTGCTGGTGTGGTCGAGCAGCGAGATGGCGGCGTGGACGTGCCGCAGTGCCGGCGCGGGCACGCCGGTGAGGCCGGCCAGCTCCACGACCGCGCCGATGATCGCGTCGATCTCCAGGGGCTTGCCCGCTTCGAGGTCCTGCAGCATCGACGTCTTGTGGTGGCCGACGCGCCAGGCGCCGTCGATGCGCTTTTCGACCGAGACGCCGGGGTCGCTGCCGGCCGCGCGGGCGATGGCGAGGGTCTCGGTCATCATCGTGGCCACGAGCGCGCGTGTGTCGTCGTGCTCGCACATCTGCGCCATGGTCGCCCGGGTCAGGGCCGAGAGGGGGTTGAAGGCGACGTTGCCCATCAGCTTGACCCAGATGTCGTTGCGCAGGTCGGGTTCGACGGGCGCCTTGAGTCCGCCGGCGATCATCGCCGCGCTGAGTACCTTGCACCGCGCGGAGATCTCGCCGTCCGGCTCGCCGAGGGAGAACCGGGTGCCTTCGAGGTGGCGGATCACGCCCGGTTCCTCGATGACCGTGGAGCAGTAGACGACGCAGCCGATCGCGCGTCTCAGCTCGAGCACGGCGGTCACCGACCCGCCCGGGTCGACGGTCTCGACGCGGTGCCCTTCGAGCGGGTGTCCGGTCAGGCCGTGGAAGTACCACCACGGGATGCCGTTCTGGGCGGCCACGAGCGCGGTGTCCGGGCCGAGCAGCGGGGCGAGCAGCGGTGCGCACGAGGCGTAGGAGTTGGCCTTCAGGCCGAGGAAGACGAAGTCGACCGGGCCGACATCGCGTGGGTCGTCCGTGACGTGCGGGTGCGCGGTGAAGTCGCCGCGCGGGCTGAGCACGCGGACGCCGTGCTCGCGCATCGCCGCGAGGTGGGCCCGCCTGGCGATCAGGTGCACCTCGGTCCCGCCGCGGTGCAGCGCGGCCCCGACGTAGGCGCCGATCGCCCCGGCTCCGAGAACTGCCACCTTCATGATGTGCCTCCCACTTCGGTCCAGCACGTGATTGCATACAGTATCCTGGATCCGCTTGCGAGACCAGGTTTTCGTGGTCGAGGACTGCGTGAAACTCCCGACAGGGTGAGATTCTGGGATTTTGCATACTAAAACCTGTATCCTGATCGAAGATCTTCGCGTTCCTCTCCCTATCGAGGTGTCCCGTGAGCCAGCCCGCTTCCCCGCTCCAAGACCGCGGTCCCAGCGGCCGCCGCACGGCCAAGGGCTCGCTCAGCTCGACCGCCGCCAAGCGCGTCGAACGGCCCGCCCCGCTGCGCCAGGTCGTCTACGAGGCCCTCGCCGAGCTGATCATCAACCGCACGCTCGAGCCCGGGCAGCACCTGGTCGAGGCCGATCTGGCCGAGTACCTCGGCGTCAGCCGGCAGCCCGTCCGCGAAGCGCTGCAGCGACTGCAGAGCGAAGGCTGGGTCGACCTCCGGCCCGCGCAGGGCGCGTTCGTGCACCTGCCGACCGACGAGGAGGCCGACCAGCTGCTGAGCGTCCGCAGCGTGCTGGAGACGCACTCCGCGAAGCTCGCCGCCGGCAACGCGACCACCGACGACGTCGACCGGCTCTGGGAACTGCAGAAAGCCGGGCTCACGGCGCTCAAGGCCGAGGACACCGAAGGCCTCGTCGCCGCCAACGCCGCCCTGCACGCGTTTATCACCCAGCTCTCGGGGAACGCCGTGCTGGCGGAGCTGATCGGCTTGGTCGACCGCCGGGTCCGCTGGTACTACACGCCGATCGCCCGACCCCGCGGCCAGGATGCCTGGCACGAGCACGAAGAGCTGATCACCGCGATCGCCATGGAGGACGGGGAGCTGGCCGAGAAGATCATGGGCAAGCACACCGAACGGACCCGCCAGGCCTACCACGAACGTCCGGCTGTGTCTTCTGGGGCCGAGCCCCAGACCCCGCCGGGGGCAAGCCCCCGGGCCCCCGGCGAGGTCAAGCGCCGCTGAAACCCCCGGTGGGTCAGCCGCCCGCCGCGGCGGAGGGGCGCGCCACCAGCTCGGTTTCGGCGAGCTGGTGGCGTGTCCGGCCGGGCTGGCGCAGGAACAGCGTCAGCACCGCCGAAAGGAGCGCGATGCACCCGGCGAGGATGTACGCGCCGGTGTAGCCCCACGCGCTGATGACCCCCGCGGCGAGCCCGCCGCCGCCGACGCCACCGATCAGTTTCGCGCTGTAGACCAGGCCGTAGTTCGACGCGTTGTTGTTCTCGCCGAAGTAGTCCGGCACGAGCGCGGCGAACAACGGGTAGAAGGCGCCGCCGCCGAACCCGGTCAGGAACGCGAACACCATGAACAGGAACAGGTTGTGCGTGTTCCCGGCGTACATCACGCCGAACTGCGCACCACCGGCGATCACCAGGACGATGGTGAGCGTCTGCCGCCGGCCGATCCGGTCCGAGACCCAGCCGACCACGGCGCGGCCGGTGCCGTTGACGATCGACAGCACACCGGCCGACGACGCCGCGACGAACGCCCCGAAACCGCTTTCCTTGGCGAAGGGCACCTGGAAGTTGATGCCGAACAGCGAAACCCCGCCGATGATCACCAGGCACACCCACATCAGCGGGAGCATGCCGGTCCGGATCGCCTCCATCGGGGAGAACTGCTTCACCGCGGGCGGGTTCTTGGCCAGGCCGCCCGTCTTCGACCGCCGGCTGGCCGCCCAGTTCTTCGGGTCGACCTCCTTCGGCCACCAGCTCTTCGGCGGGTCCTTGAACAGGAACCCGCACACCCCGACGACGATCAGCATGTAGACGCCGATGACGTCGAGGATCACCGAATAGTTGCTCGGGGTCAGGAAGGCCGCGAAGATGTAGATGAACGGGACGGCGCCGTAGGCGAACCCGCCGTTGACGAAGCCCGTCCTCGCCCCGCGCTTCTCGGGGTACCACTTCCCGACCATGTTGATGCAGGTGGCGTAGACCAGCCCGGCGCCGGTGCCGCCGAGCACGGAGTACCCGATGAACGCCACCGCCAGGCTGCCGCTGTGCGAGATGGTGAAGTAGCCGATGCCGCTGCACACCGCGCCGGCCAGCATGGCCGTCTTCGCCGAAACGATGTTCTTCTCCCGCAACCGCCCGGCCGGGAACGCCACCCCGGCCTGGAAGACGGCCCAGATGCTGGCCAGCCAGAACGCGTCCGACAACGACCAGCCGTACTTCTCTTCCAGGGTGCCTTCGACCGCACCCCAGCCGTACTCGAAGACGCTGACCGCCATCATGGCTATCCAGGGCAGCCAGACCATCCAGCTCCGCGAGCGCCCCATGATGTCCTGCGGGCTCTCGCCTACTCGGTATACCCGTCCGTTCTCGTCAACGATCTCCTGATAGGTCGCTGCGGTCATAAGAGTTCTCTTTCGTCACCGTTGACTCATGTCCCTCTGATTCCGACGTGCGGTGGATCTTCGTCCTTTCCGTCTCGATGGGCCAGCCCCTGTGGAGGACGTTCAGAGCAGCCCCGCGGCTCGCGTCCAGCGGTACTTCGCGCCGAGCACCGCCACGGGCTTTTCGGTCGTGTACGGATACGCGACGACCCCGTGGTCGTAGAGGTAGGTGCTCGCCTCTTCGACCTCGACGTCGCCCGACAGCGACGCGACGACGGGCTTGTGGATCCCCTTCGCGCGGTACTCCTCGACCACCTCGGAGACGAGCTCCGCGAACACCATCGGCGGGGTGACGATGGTGTGCCAGTAGCCCAGGATCAGGGCGTGGATGCGGTCGTCCTCGAGGCCCAGCGCGATCGTGTTGCGGTAGGTCGAGGGTGGCTCGCCGCCGGTGATGTCGACCGGGTTGCCGGCCGCGCCGAAGGGCGGGATGAACTCGCGGAACGCCGTGTCGAGGTCCGGTGGGATCTCCATGAGGTCCAGCCCGTTGTCGACGCAGGCGTCCGAAAGCAGCACGCCCGAGCCGCCGGCACCGGTGATGATGACGACGTTCTCACCCTTCGGCGTGGGCAGCAGCGGGATGCCGCGGGCGTACTCGAGCATGTCGTTCAGCCCGGGCGCCCGGATCACGCCGCTCTGGCGGAGGATGTCGTCGTACACCTTGTCGTCGCCGGCGAGCGCGCCAGTGTGCGAGCTGGCCGCCTTGGCGCCCTGCGACGTCCGGCCGGCCTTGAGCACGACGACCGGCTTGCGCTTCGACACCCGCTTCGCCGTCTCCGCGAACGACCGGCCGTCCTTGAGGTCTTCGAGGTGCATGGCGATGAGCTCGGTGTTGTCGTCCTGCTCGAAGAAGGTGAGCAGGTCGTCTTCGTCGATGTCGGCCTTGTTCCCCACCCCGACGATCGAGGACACGCCCATCTTCGCCGAGCGGCTGAACCCGAGGATCGCCATCCCGATCCCGCCGCTCTGCGACGACAGCGCGACGCCGCCCTTGACGTCGTACGGCGTGCAGAAGGTCGCCGACAGGTTCTCCGGCGTGTAGTAGTAGCCGTAGATGTTGGGCCCGAGGATGCGCATGCCGTGCTTGCGCGCGATCGCGACGACCTCGTCCTGCAGCTCGATGTTGCCGGTCTCGCCGAAGCCGGACGGGATGAGGATCGCGCCGGCCGCGCCCTTTTTGCCGACTTCTTCGAGTGCCGCGGGGACGAATTTCGCCGGGATGGCGAACACCGCCACGTCGACGTCACCGGGTACGTCGGTGATGCTGGCGTAGGCCTTGCGGTCGAGGATCTCGGTGGCCTTGGGGTTGATCGGGTGGATCTCCCCCGCGTAACCGCCGTTGACCAGGTTCTTCATCACCGAGTTGCCGATCTTGCCGGCTTCGGCCGATGCGCCGATCACCGCGATCGACGCCGGCTTCATGATCCGGTTCATCGAGGCGAGGATCTCTTCCTGGGTGAACCGGAACGGCTCCTTTGCCGCGTCCGGGTCGACCAGGATCCGGACGTCGACGGCGGTGGCACCGGTCGCCGTCGCGAGGACCGGGTTGAGGTCCACTTCGGAAAGCTGGGGGAAGTCGGCCACCAGCTGTCCGAGCCCGGTGATCACCGCGGCGAGCGCGTCACGGTCGACCGGATCCGATCCACGGACGCCCCGGAGGATTTCCGCCGCTTGGATACCGTCGATCATCGACAATGCTTCTTCGGTGCTCGTCGGCGCGAGCCGGAAGGTGACGTCCTTGAGCACCTCCACGAGGACACCGCCGAGGCCGAACGCGACGATCTTGCCGAACGTCTGGTCGGTGACCGAGCCGATGATCACCTCCTGGCCCTCGGTGAGCATCTGCTGCACCTGGACGCCGAGGATCCGCGCGTCGGCGTTGTACGCCTTCGCGTTGTCGAGGATCTTCGTGAAGCCCGCCTTCACCGCTTCGGCGTCCTTGAGGCCGACCAGCACGCCGCCGGCCTCGGTCTTGTGCAGGATGTCCGGCGAGACGATCTTGAGCACCACCGGCAGCCCGATGTCCTGGGCGTGGGCCACGGCTTCGTCGTCCGTGGCGGCCAGCCGCTCGGCCGGGGTCGGGATACCGTACGCCTCGCAGACCGCACGCCCCTCGGGCGCGGTCAGCGAGGACCGCCCTTCGGCGGCCGCCTGGTCGAGGATCTTCTCGACCGCCGCGCGATCCGCCACTCAGATCACCCCCGCCGCACGGAACTTGTCCAGCTCGGTTTCGCTGTAGCCGAGTTCGGCCAGCACTTCGTCGGTGTGCTCGCTCAGCAGCGGCGACCGCTCGATGTCGACCGGCGAGTCGGACAGCTTGAGCGGGCAGCCGACGGTCTTGAAGCTGCCGCGCTCCGGGTGCGCCACCTCGACGACCGAGCCGAGTTCGGCCAGGGTCTCGTCCTCGATCAGCTCCTTCGTGGACAGGATCGGGCCGCACGGGATGTTGCAGGCGTTGAGCTTCTCCAGCACTTCCCACTTGGTGTGCTTCTCGGTCCACTCCTCCACGAGCGCGAACATCTTGTCCAGTTTGGACAGCCGGACCTCGGGGGTGGCCCACGCCGGGTCCTCGGCCAGCTCCTCCTTGCCGATCAGCCGGGCGAGCGGGGCCCAGCCGGGTGGCTGGACGATCACGTAGATGTAGTCGTTCGGGCCGCCGGGCGCGCACTTGACCGCCCAGCCGGGCTGGCCGCCGCCGGAGGCGTTGCCCGAGCGCGGGACCTCGTCGCCGAACTGGTCGTTCGGGTACTCGCCGAGCGGCCCATGCGTGAGCCGCTGCTGGTCGCGCAGCTTGACTCGGCACAGGTTGAGCACGGCGTCCTGCATGGCGACCTGGACGCGCTGGCCGCGGCCGGTGGAGGTCCGCTGGAACAGCGCGGCGAGGATGGCGGCCACCAGGTGGATGCCGGTGCCGGAGTCGCCGATCTGCGCGCCGGTCGCGGTCGGCGGCCCGTCCTCGAAGCCGGTGGTGCTCATCGCGCCGCCCATGGCCTGCGCGATGACCTCGTAGGCCTTGAAGTCGGCGTAGCGGCCGGGGCCGAACCCCTTGATGGAGGCGTAGATCAGCCGCGGGTTGAGCGCGGAAAGCTTGTCCCAGGGGTAGCCGAACCGGTCGACGACGCCCGGGCCGAAGTTCTCGACCAGGATGTCCACCCCGGACACGAGCTTCTCGAAGACCTCTTTGCCTTCGGCGCTTTTCATGTTGAGCGTGATGCTGCGCTTGTTGGAGTTCAGCATCGTGAAGTAGAGGCTGTCGACGCCGGGCAGGTCGCGCAGCTGGCCGCGGGTGATGTCGCCCCGGCCGGGGGTTTCGAGCTTGATCACGTCCGCGCCGAGCCAGGCCAGCAGCTGCGTCGACGACGGTCCGGACTGCACGTGCGTCATGTCGAGGACGCGCACGCCCTCCAGTGCCTTACCCATGGTGCCTCCGCTCACTTGTACATGGTCTGGTTCATGGTTCCGGGGGCGTACACGTCGGGATCGACCCAGACGTTGATCAGCGACGGCTTGCCGGACTCGCGGGCCCGCTGCAGCGCCGGCGCGATGTCCGCCGGGTCGCGGACCTCTTCGCCGTATCCGCCCAGCATCCGCGCGAACTCGTCGTACCGGACGTCGCCGAGGGTGTTGCCGACGCGTTCACGCGGGAGGCCGTACTTCGCGGCCTGGCCGTAGCGGATCTGGTTCATCGAAGAGTTGTTGCCGACGATCCCGACGAACGGCAGGTCGAACCGCACGAGCGTCTCGAAGTCCCAGCCGGTGAGGCTGAACGCGCCGTCGCCGAAGAGCGCGACGACCTCCTTGTCCGGGCGGGCGTGCTTGGCGGCCAGCACGAACGGGATCCCGACGCCGAGTGTCCCGAGTGGACCCGGGTCCATCCAGTGACCGGGCGACTTGGGCTGCACGACCTGACCGGAGAAGGTGACGATGTCGCCGCCGTCGCCGATGTAGATCGAGTCCTCGGTGAGGAACTCGTTGATCTCGTGGACCAGCCGGTACGGGTGGATCGGGCTCGCGTCGGAGTGCTGCAGCGGCAGCCGCTTCTGCTTCGCCTTCTCCTCCACGGCCTGGAGTTCCTCCAGCCAGACCTTGCGGCCGACGGCGCCGTTGTCGCCGCGCCCCGACGCGGCCTGCGCGACGGCGGCCAGGACCTGCCCGGCGTCGCCGACGATGCCGAGGTCGACGTCGCGGTTCTTGCCGACCGTGCGGTAGTCGAGGTCGATCTGCACGACGGTGGCGTCCTTCGACAGCCGCTTGCCGTAGCCCATCCGGAAGTCGAACGGGGTGCCGACGATGATGATCACGTCGGCGTTGTCGAAGGCGTAGCGGCGCGAAAGCTGGAAGTGGTGCGGATCGCCCGGCGGCAGGGTGCCGCGGCCGGCCCCGTTCATGTACGCCGGGATGTTGAGCGTGCGCACCAGGTCGACCGCCGGCTCGGTGGCGCGCGTGGTCCAGACCTGGCTGCCGAGCAGGATCGCCGGCTTCTTGGCGTGCACCAGCAGGTCGGCGAGCTTCTCGATGTCGGCCGGGTCGCCCGCGTTCTTCGTCGACGCGCGATAGCGGCCGGCCTCGGGGATCCTCGCGTTCTCGAGCGGTACGCGCGCGTCGAGGACGTCGCGCGGGATCTCCAGGAACGACGGGCCGGGCGCGCCGGCGTAGGCCTCGCGGAACGCCATCGAGACGAGGTCGGCGACGCGCGCGGTGTGCGGCACGGTGGCGGCGAACTTGGTGATCGGCGTCATCATGTCCACGTGCGGGAGGTCCTGCAGGGACCCCATCTTGTGCTGGGTCAGGGCGCCTTGGCCGCCGATGAGCAGCATCGGGCTCTCCGCGCGCAGGGCGTTCGCGACCCCGGTGACGGCGTCGGTGGTGCCGGGGCCGGCGGTGACCACCGCGCAGCCGGGCTTGCCGGTGATCCGCGCGTAGCCGTCGGCCGCGTGCGCCGCGACCTGCTCGTGGCGGACGTCGATGACCTGGATGCCTTCGTCGACGCAGCCGTCGTAGATGTCGATGATGTGGCCGCCGCACAGGGTGAAGATCGTGTCGACCCCTTCGGCCTTCAGCGCTTTCGCCACCAGGTGGCCGCCGGATATCCCGGCCGGCGCGGGCTCGGCGCCGTTCGTCGCTCGGGCACTCTCCCCCGCGGTGGTGCCGGTCGTTGTCAGCGCCATTGCTCAACTCCTCTGGTCCGCCGCCGGATCTCTCTTGTCCGGCGCTCCGTACTCGGTCCGCTCGTCGCCGCTGCCGGCGTCCGTCGAGGTCAGCGGCCTCTTCGCGGCGAACTGTAGATTGCATACCGTATGGGGTAGGCATATAGTCACTCCTCAAGCAGCCCGTGTCCAGGGCTATCCGCAGGGTTTTTCCCGGACCTCGATCCGGGCCCCGCGGACCGTCACCGCACGCCCGGACACGGCGGACCTCCTTGCCCAGCCCCGCCGCGGAAAGGACGCCCCCGCATGGACCTCTTCGAACACGAAGCCCGAGACCTCTTCGAGAAACACGGCGTACCCGTCCCCCGCGGCCGGGTCGCCGCCGATCCCGCCGCGGCCCGTTCTCTTGCCACCGACCTGGGTGGACCGGTGGTGGTGAAGGCGCAGGTGAAGACCGGCGGCCGCGGCAAGGCTGGCGGTGTCCGCGTCGTGCATACAGCCGACGACGCCGAGCAGGCCGCCGACGACATCCTCGGCATGGACATCAAGGGCCACACCGTGCACCGGGTCCTGGTGACCGAGGCCAGCGAGATCGCCGACGAGTACTACCTCTCCTTCCTCCTCGACCGCGCCGGGAGGACGTTCCTCGCCATGGCCTCGACCGAAGGCGGGATGGAGATCGAGGAAGTCGCGGCGTCCCGGCCGGACGCCCTGGTCCGGGTCCCCGTCGACCCCCTCTCCGGCGTCGACTCGGCCGCGGTGGCCGCCGCGTTCCCCGCCGACGTCCGCGGCGAGATCGCCGGCGTCGTCGAGAAGCTGTGGGACGTGTTCGTCGCCGAGGACTGCACGCTCGTCGAGGTCAACCCCCTGGCCAGTACGTCGACCGGGATGGTCGCGCTCGACGGCAAGATCACCCTGGACGACAACGCTTCGTTCCGGCGGTCCGCTTCTTACGACGACCCGCTGGACGGCGACCCCCTGGAACGGGAAGCGCATTCCCACGGCCTCAACTACGTCAAGCTCGACGGCGACATCGGCGTGATCGGCAACGGCGCCGGCCTGGTCATGTCCACTTTGGACGTCGTGGCGGCGGCCGCGGCGGAGGCGGGCGCGCGCGGACCGGCGAACTTCCTCGACATCGGCGGCGGCGCCTCGGCCGAGGTGATGGTCAACGGACTGACCGTGATCCTGGGCGATCCGCAGGTGCGCAGCGTGTTCGTCAACGTCTTCGGCGGGATCACCGCGTGCGACGCCGTGGCGACCGGGATCGTGCGGTCGCTGGAGATCCTGGGTTCTCGCGCCACCAAGCCCCTGGTGGTCCGGCTCGACGGGAACAACGTCACCGAAGGCAGGCGGATCCTCGCCGAGGCCGCCCACCCCCTGGTCACCGTGGTGGCCACCATGGACGACGCCGCCCGCGAGGCGGCGAAGCTCGCGATCGCGGAGGTCTGACGTGGCCATCTTCCTGGACGAGACCAGCCGGATCGTCGTCTCCGGCATCACCGGCTCCGAAGGCGCCAAGCACACCCGGCGGATGCTGGCCGCCGGCACCAACGTCGTCGGCGGCGTGAACCCGCGCAAGGCCGGGCAGCACGTGGAGGTTTCGGGCCGTTCCTTGCCGGTCTTCGGCAGCGTCGCGGAGTCGATGGCGTCGGTCGACGCCGACGTCTGCGTGCTGTTCGTGCCGCCGCCGTTCGTCGAGGACGCCGTCATCGAGGCAGTGGACGCGGGCATCGGTCTCGCGGTGGTGATCACCGAAGGCGTCCCGGTGCACGACACGGCCCGCTTGTGGTCGCACGCCGTCGCGGCCGGTGGGCGGACCCGGATCATCGGGCCGAACTGCCCCGGCATCATCTCCCCCGGCAAGTCCAACGCCGGGATCATCCCCGCTGACATCACCGGGCCGGGCCGGATCGGCCTGGTGTCGAAGTCGGGCACGCTGACCTACCAGCTCATGCACGAGCTGCGCGACATCGGGTTCTCCACGTGTGTCGGGATCGGCGGCGACCCGATCATCGGGACAACGCACATCGACGCCGTCGAAGCGTTCGAAAAGGACCCGGAAACCGACCTGATCGTGCTGATCGGCGAGATCGGCGGCGACGCCGAGGAACGGGCCGCGGAGTTCGTGCGGGCCACCGTGTCCAAGCCGGTCGTCGGGTACGTCGCCGGGTTCACCGCACCGGAGGGCAAGACGATGGGCCACGCGGGCGCGATCGTCTCCGGCTCGGCCGGAACCGCGTCGGCGAAGAAGGAAGCGCTGGAGGCGGCCGGGATCCGCGTCGGGCGGACGCCGAGCGAGACGGCGGCACTGGTCCGCGAGGTGCTGGGCTGATGTTGGCGAAGCCGCGGCTGAAGCTGGCGGTGCTCGCGTGCATGGACGCGCGGTTCAGCGTCCACCGGCTGCTCGGCCTCGGTGAGGGCGACGCGCACGTGATCCGCAATGCGGGCGGCGCGGTGACCGACGACGCGATCCGCTCGCTGACGGTGAGCCAGCACCTGCTGGGCACGCGCGAGATCGTGCTGATCCACCACCGCGACTGCGGGATGCGGACGTTCACGGACACGGAGTTCGCGCGGCGGCTGGAGTCGTCGACGGGCATGCGGCCGGGCTGGGCGGCGGAGACGTTCACGGACCCGGTCCAGGACGTCCGCCAGTGCATCGCGCGGCTGCGGGCGTCGCCGTTCCTGCCCCACACCGACGTCGTCCGCGGCTACGTCCTCGACGAGCGGACCGGCGTGCTCGACGAGGTGTCGTGATGGAGCTGCGTCAGCTGGCGGTGGTGGTGGCGGTCGCCGAGGAGGGCGGCTTCACGGCGGCCGCGCAACGGCTCCGGACGGTCCAGTCGACAGTATCCACGGTGGTCCGGGCGTTGGAGCGCGACTTGGGGACGCCACTGTTCCACCGCACGACGCATCGGGTGGTCCTGACGCCCGCCGGCGAGGCATTCATGCCCGCCGCGCGGGCGGCCCTGGAGGCGGCGGCCCGCGCCCGGGCGGCGGTGTCACCGGTGTGCGGCCGGGTCCGGCTCGGGGTGTGCCCGGGGTTGCTGTCGGATTGGCACCGGGTATTGGCGGCGCTGCGGCAGGTGCACCCGGGGTTGGCGGTGGAGGTCCGGCAGGTTCGGGCCGGCGAGGCGGACCGGCTTCTGGCCGAGTCCACTGTGGACGTGGTGCTGGCGGTGGCCGGGAGCGGTGGTTCTGCGGCGGGTACTTTGGTTACCTCGGGTGCCAGCCGCGATTTGGCGGGTCTCAACGGTTTCGCGGCCGGATCAGCCACCCAGGACCTCGCGCCGGAGGTCTCCGCGACCGGTCCGACCGGCCAACCCACAACCGCCCCTGCGCACCGTCCTTCCGAGACCGATGTGGCCCCCGCGCAGGGCTCCTCCGCGGCCGGCTTGGCTGCCCCCGCACCCGGCGATCCCCCAACCGACCCGGCCGGCCCCGTCCACCACCCCACCCCCGCTGTCTCCGCACTTCTCGCTTCCCAGCTGGTCACCACTCTGCTCCCAAGCGAAGAACTCGTCCTCGCCACCGCACCCGGCGGCTCGCGGTCCGCGCCCGCCGATCTCTCCGAACTGTCCCTCGTGGACTTTCCCCGCGGCTGGGCCATCCGCGAAGCCGTCGACCGGGCCTTTCCCTGCCGGCGGCTCTCGCTGGAGGTCGATGATCTCGCCGTCGCCGCCGGGCTCGTGCGGGCCGGGCTGGCCGCCTGCGTCCTCCCCGCGTCGGCCGCCTCGCGGTTTCCCGATCTCACCGTCCGGCGGTTCGACCGGCCGCCGCCGTGGCAGCTCGGCGCCGTGCACCGGGGAGATCCCTCCCCCGCCGTCGCCGCTCTGCTCGCTCAGTTCGGCTGAAGTCCCAGCCGGTCGGGTCGCGTGTAGACGTTCATCGACGTGCCGCGCAGGAAACCGACCAGCGTCAGTCCCAGTTCCCCGGCCAGGTCCACCGCCAGCGATGACGGCGCGGAAACCGCCGCCAGCAACGGGATTCCGGCCATCGCCGCCTTCTGCACCAGCTCGAACGACGCCCGCCCACTCACCATCAGCGCCGTCCCGGACAGGGGCAGCCGGCCGTCGCGGGTCGCCCAGCCGACCACCTTGTCCACCGCGTTGTGCCGGCCGACGTCCTCGCGCAGGCACAGCAGCTTCCCGTCGGCGTCGAAGAGCCCCGCCGCGTGCAGCCCGCCCGTGCGGTCGAAGACCCGTTGCGCCGCACGGAGTTCGTCGGGCATCCGGGCGAGCGTCCCCGGGTCGGTGCCGAACGGGTCGTCCTCGATCGGCCACGTCACCGTCGTCCGGACGGCGTCCAGGCTCGCCTTTCCGCACAGCCCGCACGAGGACGTCGTGTAGAAGTTCCGCTCCACCGACGCGTCCGGCGGCGCGACGCCCGCCGCGAGCACGACGTCGAGCACGTTGTACGTGTTGCCGCCGTCGGCCGTGGCCCCGGCGCAGTAGCGGATCGAATGGAGGTCCGCGGCCGCCCGCACCACACCTTCGCCGACCAGGAACCCGGCGGCGAGGTCGAAGTCGTCGCCCGGGGTCCGCATCGTGATCGACAGCGCTTTCCCCGCCACCCGGATTTCCAGGGGTTCCTCGACGGTCAGCGTGTCCGGGCGCGCGGTCTGCACGCCGTCGCGGACGCGCAGCACCCGGCGACGGCTGGTCATCCGCCCCACGTCACGCCGCCGGCAACAGCGACTTGGGCCGGCCCGGCTGGGTCAGCCGCCCGGACAGCACCGCGCCCGCCAGGCTCAGCACCCCGGCCGCGGCGAACGCGCCGAGGAACCCGTGCGAAGTCACGACGAGCGCCGCGATCCCGATCCCGACCACCGCGCCGACGGCCTTGGCGGAATACAGTATTCCGAAGTTCTGGGCCGCCGATTCCTCGCCGAAGTACTCGCGCACCAGGCCGACCAGCAGCGTGTAGCAGCAGCCGTTCCCGAGGCCGGCGAGTGCGACGCCCAGCAGCAGGCCGACGGCGTGCCGGTGCTCGCCCGAGTAGAAGAGGACGAACTGGGCGACGCCGCCCGCGAGCAGCGCGAACCGCAGGATCCGGTGCCGGCCGAGCCGGTCGGCGAGCCGGCCGATGAGCACCCGGCCGCTGCCGGTCGCCGCGGCTAGCAGCGCCAACGCGGCCGAGGCGAGCCCGGGCCCGCTGCGCTCGGCGACGAAGGTCGCCAGGTAGGCGAGGTCGAACAGCAGCACGGCGGCCGCGAGCACGACGACGAGGTACAGCGCGAGAGTCGTCCCGCACCGGAACAGCTCCGCCGGCCGGTAGTGCCGGACGGCCGGCCGCCGGTTGTGCGTCCGGTCGAGCGCCCAGGCGCGCGGCTCGGGCGTCGCGGGCCACCAGTGCCGCGGCGGGTACCGCAGCAGTGCGCTGCACCCGGCGATCACGACGAGCACGACGCCCGCGGTGACGTCCAGGAGCACCGGCCGCGCGACCGGCAGAGCGGCAGCGAGCACGACGAAGGGCACGCTGCCGTAGGCGAACGCGCCGCTCACGACGCCAGCGCTGGACGCGGTCCGATCGGGGAACCACGCGAGCACCGCGCCGACGCAGGTCGCGTAGACCAAGCCGGTGCCGAGCCCGCCGAGCACGGAGTAGCCGAGGAAGACGGCGGGCAGGCTGGTCGCGTGGCCGAGCGTCACCAGCCCGGCGGCGCACAGCACCGCGCCCAGCGCCATCGCGACGGGCGCCGGAAGCACGCCGCGTTCGCGCAGCCACGCCGCCGGGAAAGCCATCCCGGCCTGGCAGATCGCCCACAAGGCGAACGAGAGCACGATCTCGCCGAAGGTCCAGCCGTGCGCCCGGCTCAGCGCGGGGACGATCGCGCCGAAGCCGTACTGCTGCACCCCGGCGGCCAGCATCGCCGCGGCGGCCAGCCAGGTGATCCACGCCCGCGGCCGGCCGAGCAGCTCCCGGTCGGACTCGCCGACGCGGTACCGCCGTCCATAGACGTCTCGGAGCTCGCGGACCTCGGCCATCATGACCGCCTCCCTCAGAATCCTCGACTGAAGATTGTATGCAGTATGGAGTAGTCTGAGTGTGCGCCTGTCCTGGTCGATTGTCTACCGGGATGTCCGATCGGACGGAAAGCGCTTCGCGAGCTAGGGGTCGTACCCGGAAAGGGCTTGCCACCGAAGGGGCGACATGAAGGCGGCCCGGTGGCCATCGAGGGAGGAGGCGGCCACCGGGCCGTGCTCCGGCGCGGTACCGGCCGCGTGGAGCACTGACAGTCTGGCCATCGGAGCCACCCTCCGACAAGCTTTACCGGCCGGGAAATGTCCGCCGGCCGCGCCTTTTTCGCGCCGCGGGAGATCCACACACGACGGAGGCAAGCGGCTCACCCCACGGCGAGCCGATCAGGACAGTCGCCGGCGAGCCGGACCGGGCGATCACCGCAGGCTCATCAAGACACGACACCGCGGGCGTGAACGAACGGGAACCCGGACCTACCAAGCGAAAAGTCCACGCGGGCGGGGTCGCCGGCAAATCCGGTCCACAAGCGAAAACACCACGAGCGGCGGCCGGACGAGAAACACGGCCCACCCAGTGGACGCGGCACGGTGAGAAACAAACAAACGCGACCCGGGGGCGCGACGGCCGCCTACGGCGACCGGCGACCGGCGACCGGCGACCGGCGACCGGCCGAGCGAGCCGGAAACCGGCCCCGCTCGCCGTCGTGCGTGTCGCGCGCCGGGATCTCCCTTGACCCCAGGCGCACGAAACACCGCCACCGGACATCGCCGCCGTCGTGATCACACAGCTCGGGCGCGCGAGGTTGCTTGTCCGGCAACCGGTTCCGGCGTCAGGCCTTTTTGCGCGCCGCGCGCCTGCGCGCCGGCTTGGCTTCGACCGGCTCGGCGGGCGCGGCCTGGTCGGCCTCGAAGCCCGCGATGATCTCGCTCGACAGGCGGCCGCGCTCCGCGACTTCGTAGCCGTTGGCCTGCGCCCATTCGCGGATCTGGCGGTTGCGCTCGCGGTCGGTGCCCGAGCTCGACGAGCCCGACAGCGACTGGCCGGTCGCGAGGCGCACCTTGCGGCCGCCGGTCCGCCGCGCGACGGCGACGAAGCGGGCGAGCTCGTCCCGAAGCGCGGACGCGTTGCCTTCGGACAGGTCGATCTCGTACGTCACCCCGTCGAGGCTGAAGGGGACGGTCTGCGAAGCCTCGCTCCCGTCGAGGTCGTCCACCATCTCGACGTGCACCCGTTGCGCCATGGTTCGTCGTTCCTCATCTTCTCCAGAACACGGTCGGACTGACCCTAACCTGTCGAATCCCGTCCGGCACGCGCGACACCCGTCAAGCGTCCACAATGGTCGCCCGGGCGACCGCGGTCGCCCTGTCCAGGGTGACCGCAATCGAGTCGAAATGGGTGCCGTCTTGTAAACTATTTGTTTTCGTGATATAGTCGAAATCGAATCGGTACCGTGTCCCTATGACCACCGCCGACTTTCCGGGTATTGCACCCCGCGTCAGCCGCACCGCGTTCACCGCGGCGGCCGCGCGGGCGGCACATTTGCTCGTCGATGCCGAGCCGATCGTCTTCTCCGACACCCTCGCCGCTGCCCTCCTCGGCGAGCACGCCGAGGAACTCCTGGCCTATCACCACCTCCACGGTACGCATCCCGTCCTGGCCGGCGCCCGCGCCCAAGCGGTGTGCCGCAGCCGGTTCGCCGAAGACCGTCTCCTCCGCGCCAATTCCGGTATAGACCAGTATGTGATTCTGGGCGCCGGACTCGATTCGTTCGCGTATCGGGACGCGTCCGCGCGATTCCGGGTGTTCGAGGTCGACCGGCCGTCGACCCAGGCCGCCAAACGAGAACTGCTCGAAGGCGCCGGCGTCGCCGTGCCCGCTTCCGTCACCTTCGTCCCGGTCGACTTCGAAGCCGACCCGCTCCGGGAACGGCTCGTCCAGAGTGGACTCGACCCGTTTCGTCCCGTGTTCGTCAGCTGGCTCGGTGTCACCATGTACCTGACGCGGAAGGCGATTCTCGCCACGTTGACGGATCTCGGCCGTTTCGCGCCCGGATCGGAAATCGTCACCGATCACCTGCTTCCTCCGGAACTGCGGGACGCGGCCGGAAACGGCTACGCCGAAGCCGTCGCGCCGGTCGCCGCGGAACAGGGTGAGCCGTGGCGCACCTTCCTCTCCCCCACGGCCATGGCCGGCCTGCTGCGCGAAGCCGGTTTCGAAGTCGTCGAACAGGCGGGACAGCGCAAGAGCGTCGGCGCGCGGCTGTGGAACCGCACCGACGCGCTACGGCCCGCCGCGCTTTCCGCGCTGGCGCACGCCCGTATTCCGGATCGGCCCGGAATGGCCGGCGACGAAAGCTGAAGCCTTTCCGGCCGTCAATCCGGCAGCAGGGGCACTTCGAGGTCGTCCGGGCGGCCGAGCAGGACCGCCCGGGTGACCGCCGCCCTGCCGAAGCGGTCCCGCACCGCGTCCAGCGCCGTGTCGAGCTGGGTCGCCCGCTGCCGCTCGAACGGCAGCGCCAGCTGGAACGGGTCTTCGTCGGCCAGGTTGGACAGCGCCGCGCCCAGCAGGGTGATCCCGCGGTCGGCGATCATCGGCAGCGCGGCCACGAGCAGTTCCCGGGCCGCGGCGAGCAGGGCGCCCGTGCCCGCCGTCGGTTCGTTCAGCGTGTGCGAGCGCGTGACCCGTGTGAAATCGGCGAAGCGCAGGCGGATCGTCACCGTCCGGCAGACGCGGCGAGCGGCACGCAGCCGGCGGGCGATCCGGTCGATCAGGGCCACCAGCACCACGTCGAGCTCGGCCGGGGTCCGCCGGCCGCGTCCGAGGGCCCGCTGGGCGCCGATCGACCGCCGCCGACGGCCGACCTCGACGCGGCGCGGGTCCCGGTTGTGCGCCAGGGCGTGCAGGTGCCCGCCGGCCGCCCGGCCGAGCATGCTCACCAGGTCCACCGGCTCGGACGCGGCCAGCTGACCCACCGTCGTGATCCCCCGCGCGCGCAGCTTCTCGGCGGTGACCTTGCCGACGCCCCAGAGCGCGCCGACCGGCAGCGGGTGCAGGAACTCCAGCTCCGCGTCGTGCGGGACGACCAGCAGTCCGTCCGGCTTCGCCACGCGGCTGGCCACCTTCGCGAGGAACTTCGTCCGCGCCACCCCTACCGTGATCGGCAGCCCGGCGCGCTCGGCGACGGCGGCGCGCAGCCGTTCGGCGATGTGGCTGGGCCGTCCGCCGATCCTCGTCAACCCCCCGACGTCGAGGAAGGCTTCGTCGATCGAGAGGCCTTCCACCCACGGAGTGGTGTCGTGGAAGACCTCGAAGACCACCTTGCTCGCGGCCGAATACGCCGACATCCGCGGCGGTACGACGACCGCGTGCGGGCACAGCCGCCGGGCCTGCGCGCCGCCCATCGCCGTGCGCACGCCATAGGCCTTGGCCTCGTAACTCGCGGCCAGGACGACCCCGCCGCCGACGATCACGGGGCGTCCTTTCAGCGCCGGATCGTCGCGCTGCTCCACCGACGCGTAGAACGAGTCGAGGTCGGCGTGCAGGATGGGCCCCTCGTCGGTCATAGAACATATGTTCGCATACGCGGGCGCCGAAGTCCGCCCATCCGCCCGCCGCGGAACCCCTGCCGCTGGTCGAAACTGAGCGTTTTCCCGGTTGTCCACCGTCTGTTGCCACGGTCACACTCGACGGAGCGAACCACCCGACCACTGGGGGCGACATGTCCGAGAAGTGCCGATGCGGCGACCACCACGCGTGGGCCAGCCCGAACCCGCAGGACCGGCCCGCCGCGGCGCGGCTGCCCCTGCTGGCTTCGACGCTGGCCGGCGAGGACCACGCCGAGGACGACGGCCGGCTCGACCCGACCGACCGCGTCACCTGCCGCACGCACCGCCGCTGGCTGCACGACTGCGTTTCGTCCCCGGTGCACACGAACCCGGCGATCGGCTACCGCTGGTGCCGCCGGTGCGACCACCAGGCGCTGGTCGCGGTGGACGAGCTGACCGGCGAGGTGGCGATCCACTGCGGGCTCTGCGGCCGCAGCCCCCGCAGCCGCGCGAACCTGGAACTCGTGGAGCTGTGCCGGCGCAGCCTCGCTTTGGCCCGCGAGGGACGGTTCCCGGAGAGCGCCGCCGCCTGACTGCGATGATGCGGGGGTGCCCGAACCCGGAACCACCGCGCTGGTGATCCTGCTGGCCGCCGCCGAACCCGCGCTGGCCGCGGCCCGGCGGGTCGACCCTGCTCTGGTCCGCCCCGGGCTGGCTGCGCACGTGACTGCGTTGTACCCGTTTTTGCCGGACACCTTGCTGACCGCCTCGGTGTTGGCCGCGGTTCGGTCGCTCGCTTCGGGTGTTTCGCCGACCGAGGTGCGGCTCGGCGAGTTCTTGGCCGCGCCCGGTTTTGCGGCGCTTCCGGCTCCGTCGCTTCAGCCGATCACCGATGCGGTGTGCGCTCGCTGGCCGGAGGTTGCGCCCTACGGTGGACGGTTCGGGCCCCGGCCGCCGGCGCACGTCACCGTCGCCATGGGTGGCGACGAGGAAACCCTTTCGCGGGTGGGTGCCGAAGTGCGACCCCTGTTGCCGCTGACCGCTCACGCAACCGCGTTGCAGCTCGTGGCACTCACCGAACGCGGCTGGGAGCCTCGGCTGGAAGCACCATTCGCCGGTGAATCGCCCCTGCAGTGACTTCAGTCGCGTACTGAGTGCACCTATGCAGTGACTACGATCGCGGAATCAGTCCATATGCATAGTGACTTCACTTCTGTAGTCATTACATGTTTGAAGCGCATGCGTCTCTGGCGTGAGTCCGCCTTCGCGGTCAGTGCAGCCGCGGAGTGAGTGCACTGATGTAGTCGATACACCTTTGCAGTCGGTGCGTCTTTGAAGTCAGTAGATGTCCGGGGTAGTTGCGGCGACGCCCGCAGCCACGAAGTCACCGGACCGGGCTGGCGACCTCGTCCGCTGCCTCACCGTCCACCTTCCGGTACGCACGCGCGATCGCCCGCAGCCGCACGACGTCCGCGGCGAACGGCTCCGCCTGTGCGACCGGCGGCGGCTCCTCCTCCCCCGGCTCGTCCGGGAGGTCCCGCACCAGCCGAGCCGCCGCAGGTGCCGCCAGCTCCGGCGTCACCCCGGCCAGAATCAGCCCGTCGTTCGTCTCGCTCATCGCCGTCAGCAACCGTTCGCGGCGGGACGGCCCGCCCGGGTCGATGCGGACGATCTCCGGGAACCGCCGAGTCAGGTGCTCGCGCAGGGGCCGAAGCAGGCGGAGCGTCTTCGCGTCGCGGCGCCCGGCGGCCAGCCCCGGGATCGACGGGATCGTCAGCCCCACCACGATCAGCAGCACCGAGACCGCCGGGAAACCGACGTCGAGCGTGCACGGCAGCGTCGAGAACGGACCGCGGCACAGCGCCTTCGCCGGGTGGTCGTCCTGCAGCGCCCGGATCGTCGCGACGATCTTCCCCCCGAGGTAGGCGACCGCGAACGCCGACGCCAGCAGCAACAGCGCGAGTCCCGCGCGCAACGCGCCGCCGCTCGCGCGGACCGTCACGGCCGCCACCACGCCGATGTCCAGCACCGCGAACCCGAGGTAGACCGTGTAGACGAAGACGTAGACGACCAACGTCGGGTGCGTGCCGTACAGCGCGTCGAACACGCCGACGCCGCGCGGCAGGTCCCGCGTACTGAAGAACATGACGGTCAACAGGACCAGCGCCACGCCCAGCGCGACGAGCCGCGTGCGCCGGCCGCGGTCGCGCGTGCCGCTGATCTCCGCGACCGTCAGCCCGATCCCGTAGGCCGCGACCATCGTCGCGAGGTTCGACAGCAGCCGGCCGAGGCTCGGGTAGATCTCGCTCTCGAAGACTTGTGCACGGTTGGAGAGGAAGCAGAACGCCGCCCCGAGCGCGATGAGCGAGACGGCCAGGCCCGCACCCGCGCCGGTGCGCCGCGCGCGGACCGCCCGCCAGATCCCGATGGCCGATGCGAAGAGCCCGACCCCGACGAACAGAATGTCGATCACGAGACGCGACTATCCCAGGAGAGCCGCCAGCCGCCTAGCCTGATCCGCCGCCCGGCCGGACGCGCCCGGCTGAACGGCGGGCGGCTCGCTCGTCGCCGCGCTCATCAGCAGCACGGCGATCAGCTCGGCCTCGTACTCGTCGGTGCTGGACGTCACGCGGGTCAGCAGGTGCGACAACGCCTGGGGCGCCAGGTCCGGGGCGAGCTGCGCGGCGTCGGACTCCGACATCTGGCAGCTCCCGGTGTGCGCGCACAGCATGTGGGCGAGCTCGTGGGCGATGATGTGGTCCTGGTGCAGCGCCGACGTGTGCTCGACGTAGGCGATCAGGTCGTAGTCCGGGCGGGCCTGCCACGCGCCGGACGGCCGACCGGGCCGGTATTCGACTGGTACGAGGTCGATCTCGCGGCCGCGCCAGGCCTCGAGGCCGTCGACCCAGGCGTTCATCGACCACGGGCGGGGCATCGGGACGGCGGCGAGCACGGTCCGCACCCGCTGCCGGGCGCCGGCTCGGAGGTCCGTCAGGCCGCGCTCGTCGATGGGTCCTCCCCGGTCACCGGGCGCCAGCCGGGTGCACCGGGGCGCCAGCACGGACGAGGTCATCGTAGCCGACCGCCCGCCGTCACTCCGGCTTCCGCCGCCGGCCGCGGCTCCGGGTTTCGTCGTAGCCGGCCAGCTGGTCGAGCAACGCCGTCACCGTTTCGCGGTCTCGCGGGGAAAGCTGCATGGCTCGCTGCGCCAGGTTCCGCGCTTCGGTGTCGCGCCACGCGACGACGTCCTCGACCTGGCGATCGACCTGCCCGGCGACCTCGTCGTCGAAGAAGTACGTCACCGGCACGCCGAAGAACTGGGCGAGGGCCTGGATGTGCGAGCGCTTGGGATCCTTGCGCGCGCCGACGGCGAGCTGCTGGACGTGGGTCGCCGACATCGTCACGCCGGTCTGTTCGGCGACGCCGTGGGCGATCTCCCGGTAGGAGTACGGCTTGCGGTCCGGCGGGTGCACGGTCGCGATCAAGTGCGCCAGTCGTTCGGCGAAACTGCGTTCATCGCTCACCACACACCGCCTTCAGTCAGGGAAACAGGACAACCGTCAGCGTAGCTGTTCCGAAAACTTGACACATCCTGTCCCGGAAAGACTACGATACTCCCGTTCGGTGTTTCGAAAACAGGACATCGAACCCCGGGGTGGCGCAGCGGCCGCGGGGCGAAGTCACGTGGCCGCTGGGGGTGGCCACGCGCCCAGCCCGCGTTCCCGCCGCGCCGCCCCACCTCAGCGCACTCCCAGCGCCGCGGCCAGCTTCGTGAGGTCGTCGCGCAGGCCCGGCGCCGCGTCGTCGGTGACGCAGCCGGTGGAGAACTCGATGTAGAGGTCGTCGTCCTCGGGGATGTCGACCTCGAAGTCGACGTCGTCCGGGCCGAGCCGCTCGAGGTACTGGTCCGAGTCCATCCCCGCCGCCTGGCGAAGCCGCGCTTCGACGGCGCCGGCCTGTTCTGTCCGGCCTTCGAGCTTCAGATGCAGGTCGGCGGCGCCGGGGTCCGGGCCGAGGATGAGGTCGTTCGTGCGGTCGCACGGCCACTCGGTGAAGTCGCGGGCGATACCCGGCAGCGGTGCGAAGCCGGACAGGCCCGTGGTCAGCTCGGTGATCGCGGCCGACGTCGGCCCGGGCGGGAAGGGGCCGCGGTCGAGGGACTGGTCGAGCAGCTGCAGCCCGAACCAGCCGCCGAAGAACAGCCAGAGCCCGAGCCCGAAGGCGAGGAACCCGCCGCCGACGCCCAGCCGGGGCGAGTGGTCCCGCGCGTAGGTGCCGGAGTCGACGCCGTAACGGACCTCGAGGTCGGACCGTTTGTCGTGAAGTGCGGCGAGGAAAGCCTCGGCGGCCCGGTAGTCGCGCCAGCGCGTGCGCACCCGCTGGCCGCGATCGGTGCCCAGCTCGACGACCTCGCGGTCGAAGTCGCCGGCCGGCCGGAGCGCGACGATCAGCCCGCCCAGCAGCGAGGTCGGCAGCCAGAAGGCGAGCCAGAACGGCTTGGCCGACACGGCGCCGCGCCGGACTTCGGTGATCGCGGCGTACGGGATTTTCGTCTGATCCAGGGCGATGTCCTCGGGACCGAAGCGCGCGACGGGCGGCCAGGCGCGGCCGAGCAGCCACCCGACGACGCCGACGAGCACGTCGAACGCCACCCCGATCCAGAAGAAGGGCCGCTCCGGCGCGACGGTGATGCCGTAGACGTGCCACGCGGCGAAGCCGAGCGCGACGGCGATCAGGAGCCAGGTCCACCGGCGGGCGCGCGAGAGCGGGACCACGCGTGTCGGGGTGTCCACCATGGGTGGGAGCGTAGGGCGTTTGGTGACGGGTCTGGTCCGGCAAAAGTACCGTCCTGGCAAGGGATTCGGCCGCCTGACTGATCCGCGCGGGGCGGTTGATGCGTGGCCGAGGGGCGTCGCGTGATTGGCGAGGCATCTCACGTGATCACGCGGGCATCTCGCGTGATCAGCGGGGCATCACGCGTGACTGAGCGGGCATCGCGCGTAGCTGCGCGGGCATCGCGCCGGGCTGTGTGGGCGGTGCGCAGGCTCGGGTGGGCACCTCACGTGATCACGCGGGCATCTCGCGTGATTGGCTGGGCATCACGCTCGTCGAGGACTTTCCCTCCGCTCTCCTGCCAGCAACCCGCGTAGTACCGCGGGTGTTGAGCCTGTGTGCTCGCGGACTGTGCGGGTCAGGTGGGCCTGGTCCGCGAAACCCAGCTCCGCCGCCAACGTCGCCAATTGGTGCTCCCCCGCCTCCAGGCGGTCGAGCGCCCGGCCCACCCGGACCCGGTTGCGGTACCGCGTCAGCGAAACCCCCAGCTCGCGCGGAAAAGCCCGGCTCAGCCGGTACGGCGAAACCCCCAGCCGATCCGCCAGTGGAAAGAGCCCGGCCGCACCCGGGTCGTCCGCGACGATCGCCTCGCGGGCGCGCGACACCAACGCGCGATCGCCGGACACGGGAGCCGGCGTGGAGGCCGCCTGGGTAATCGCAGCGCCCACCAGCGCCAGCAGCTCCTCCGCCAACGCGTAGTCCGGGTCGGCGACCGACGCGACCGCTCGGCGGTGGGCCAGGTCGAGCCGGCCGTCGACGTACACCGTCGGGCGGACCGGCCGGGCGGCCGCGAGCTGATGCCAGCGCGCTTCGCCGAACGTCACCGATGTGCACACGTCCCCGCCCGCCGGGTGCGCGAAGCTCTCCTCCTCCCCCGGAGTGGCCACATAGGCCAACGAGGGGTCGGCGTCCGCGACCGTCCCGCGGGCACGGCGGCGGAACCGGCCGCGGCGGACGAGCACCATCCGGTGGCCGGCCGCCACCTCGGGTGGCGACCAGCCGGGGTGGTCGTCCGCGCACCGCACCACGCTCACCGCATACCCCGGGCGGGCGGCGACTTCGACTGTTTCGAGCACGAGCCGCACGCTACGCCGGGGGTCCGACAGTTTCCGCAAGGATCTTCAAGACCGCGACCCGGCACCACGGGCAGGGTGACGACCGAACGAAAGGAGTCGGGAAATGCCCGCGGAACTCACCACGATCGTCCTCGACTGCGCCGACCCGGCCGCGCTCGCCGCCTTCTACGCCAAGGCACTCGGACTGGAGGTGACCTATCAGGACGACGACACCGTCCAGCTCGGCGGCCCGGTCGGGCTCGGCTTCCAGCGCGTCGCCGGCTACCGGGGCCCGTCCTGGCCGGACGACGCCAAGCACGCCCACCTCGACCTCCGCGTCGGCGACCTCGAAAGCGCTGTCACGGAGTTCGAGGCGCTCGGCGCCACCAAGCCGGACTTCCAGCCCGGTGGCGCCGACTGGGTCGTGCTCGCCGACCCCGAAGGTCACCTCTTCTGCCTGATCCCAGGCTGATTCACCGGCGGTAGACGCCGAACTCGTACAGCGAATAGCCGTACGCGCTGCCGCGCTGGGTGGCGGACATCCGCACGTACCGGGCGGTGGCCGAGACGGCGAGATCATCAGCACCGCCGTCGCCCGATGTCGTCGTGTACACCGTCCGCCAGTTCGCCGCGTCGTCGCTGACCTGGATCTCGTAGGCCTTCCCGAAGGCCGCCTCCCAGATCAGCTGGACGTGGTCGAACGCCTGCCGGCTGCCGAGATCCACCTGCAGCCACTGCGGATCGGCCCACGCGCTCGCCCAGCGCGTGGCGGAGTCGCCGTCCGTCGCGGCCTGCGGCGGGTAGGGCGCGCCGGGCCCGTCGGCCTGGTAGGTCGACGCCGTGGTCGCCGCGCCGCGGGCCAGGTTCGTGCCCGGCACCGGCGGGGCGACCACGCGCAGCGAACGCGTCTCGATGCCGACGTTGCCGTGGCCGTCCCGGGCGTAGAGGTAGATCTTCCAGACGCCCAGCTGCTGCGGCGCGGTGACGGTGAACGTCCCGTTCCCGGTGAACTGCGCCGGGATCAGCCCGGCCGCGTTGTTGATGTACTTGCTGTTGTAGCCCATGGTGTAGGTGATCGGGTCACCGTCCGGATCGGACACTGCGGCCGTCAGGGTGAACGTGGCGCCCGCCGGGACGTCGGTGCTGCGGCTGAGGTTCATCGACGAGATCACCGGCGGCGTGTTGCCGCCCGTCTGTCCACTGTAGATCCTGCGGACGGCGTACCAGGAAAGCCGCTTCTCGTTGCCGGTGGTGATGTTGAACCAGACGCCGCCGAAGTCGCCCTCGGTGCCGTAGTGGAAGAGCGTCGCGCCCAGCGCCACACCGGGGTGGGCCAGGACGCAGTTCCACGCGTTGACGTAGCCGTCGCGCTTCTGCTGGTCGGTCGGCTCGGCCGGGACGCCGTTCGCGTCGTTCGGCACTTCCCACTCGCCGGCCGGGCCGGTCTCGGTGATGATGTACGGCTTCGTGTAGCCGCCGTTGATCCAGTCCTGCTTGACCTGACAGACCTGGGCGTAGGAGTTGACGGAGTAGAGGTCGAGGTTCGGCGCGTACGCCTTGTAGTACGGCCACGCGCCGGTCCAGGCGTCGGTGGAGGTCACCGGGTGGTTCGCGTCGAGGGCGTGGATCGCCTGCGCGGCCTGGTCGACGAAGCGCGTGTAAGCGATCCGGTTCTGCTCCAGCTGCGTCCCGGAGTAGCAGTTCTGCATGCCGAGGATCGACTCGTTGCCCACGTTCCACATCAGCACGCCGGGGTTTGCTTTGTATGCGGTAACCCACTTCTGGATCTCGGCGAGCATCGTGTTCTTGTACGCGGTATCCGTGGTGTAGTCGACACACCCGCCGCTGCCCGGGCCGCCGCCGGGTTGCAGCCAGAATCCGCTGACGACCTTGATCCCGTTGGCCGCGGCGGCGTCGAGCAGGGGCTGGGTCGTGCCGTCGGTGCCCCAGGTGCGGACGGTGTTGACGCCGATCGCGTGCAACTCGGGCATCCGCGTGGCCGCTTCGCCGACCGGCGGTCCCCAGGTCAGGCCCTTGACTGTCCACGGTATCCCGTCGACCGTCAGCTGCCAGTTCCCCTGGGTGCCGGTCACCCGCGTGACGCCGGGGCCGTCCTGGGTCGGGGTGCCCGGGGTGCCGCTGACCTGGAACTCCCAGAGTGAGTAGCCGTAGCCGCCGACGCGGTGAGTCCCGTAGAAGCGGACATAACGGCCGTGCCCGGTGACGGCGAGATTCTGGATACCGCCGACCGCGGTCGTCGTACTGTATACAGTCTGCCAGGACGCGGCATTGTCCGAGACTTGGATTTCGTATGCGGTCGCGTAAGCGGCTTCCCAGTTCAGGGTGACCTGGCTGATGTCCGCGGGCGCGCCGAGGTCGACCTGCAGCCATTGCGGGTCGCTCCAGGCGCTCGCCCAGCGGGTGCCCGCGTCGCCGTCGACGGCTGCCGACGCCGCGGTTCCCGCGCCTTCGCTGCTCGACGCCGTCGCGGGTCTTCCTTGGGAAAGCAGCGTGGCGGCGTGCGCCGGGGACGGGCCGGCGAGCAGCCCCAGCACCAGCAGGGCCACCAGCGCCGGGACGGCACGGAGGAACGACGGTCGGTCCACGATGACTCCCGTACGACAGGGGACGGAGATTGGAGAGCGCTCTCCAGCGCGTCCGATGGTTCGGCACCGCGCCCCGCCTTGTCAAGATTCCGGGCGGGAATCGGACAATGGCTGTCTCGCGGCGGATCCCGGTGGTTCTTGACACGGCGGCGGCCCGGTGCGCATGCTGTGGGAGAGCGCTCTCCCATCCTTGGCACCTCACCGTGGAGGACCCTTGGCAACGAAAGCCGCGCTCCTCGCCTGCACCGCCGCCACCGTGCTGGCAGGCGCCTTCCTGACCGCGGCCACCTGGTCGCCCGCCGGAGCCGACGACCTGGTGACCCACCACGAGTTCCAGGTCAACTGCTCCCCCAGCCACCACCAGCCGGACGACCCGATCGTCTTCCCCGGGCTGCCCGGCGCGTCGCACGACCACACGTTCCTCGGCAACAAGACCACCAACGCGACCACGACCCTGCAGTCGCTGCAGAACGCGGGCGTCGGCAACACCACGTGCCTGGCACCGGACGACCTGTCCGCGTACTGGTTCCCGACCGTCTACAACGGCAACCAGGTGGTGCTGCCGAACTTCGCGCAGGTCGTCTACTACAAGTCCGGCATCCTCGACTACACGAAGGTCGTGCCGTTCCCGCCCGGCCTGCGCTACGTCGCCGGGAGCGTCACGGCGACGCAGGACGAGTTCCAGCACGCGCCCGGCGCGATCGAAGGCTGGGAGTGCGGGGACAGCTTCCACAACTGGGACGTCCCGGTGCACTGCACCGAGGGCAGCCAGCTCAACATCCGCTACCAGGCGCCGAGCTGCTGGGACGGCGTCCACCTCGACTCGGCCGATCACAAGAGTCACATGGCGTATCCGGACCGGGCGACGCTCACGTGCCCGGGCGACCACCCGGTGCCCGTACCGATGCTCGAGTTCAAGATGGCGTTCCCGGTGAGCGGCGACATGTCCGGGGTGCACCTGGCCAGCGGACGCGGCTACTCGTGGCACTACGACTTCTTCAACGCGTGGGACCCGCCGACCCTGGCGGCGCTCGTGACGCACTGCATCAACGGCGGCCTGCAGTGCGACCCGCGCGGGTTCGACCTGTACAAGCCGGACCGCGGCGTGGTGCTCGGGCCGAACTACCGGTTGCCCGGCCGTCCGTGAGACGGCGGGTTCTGGGGGCGGCGGTGGTGGCGCTGACCATGGGCGGGTGCGCCACCACCGGCCCCGCCCCCACCGCCGGCCCCGCTTCGCCCTTCAACCCGACGGACGTGGCGTGGCTGCAGCTGGTGGTGCCGATGACGGAGAACGCGCTGTCGGCGGCCCGGCTGGCTCCTTCCCACGCGGCGAGCCCGGCGGTCCGGGCGGCCGCCGACGCGGTCGCGACACCGGCGGAGCGGTTGCTGACGCAGTTGAAGTCGATCCGCGACCGGGCCGGTCTTCCGGCATCCGATGTCCACAGTGGACATCGGATGCCGGGGATGATCACCGAGGCGGACCTGGTGGCGTTGCGCACCGGAGGCGGCGCCGAGTTCGACCGGCGGCTGGTCGCGCTGCTGCGGGCCCATGCGGCGCAGGTCGTCGTGCTGGCCCGCGGTGAGCAGACCTCAGGTGCGGACGCCGAGACGAAGCGGCTCGCCGGCGAGGTCGGAGCGGACGGAACGCGACAGGAGCAAGTGCTGGCGAAGACCGCCTGAGCCGATCGACAGCGACGTTCGGCAAAGTCCGCGCGGACGGCGGTGGTCAGCAGCCGCCCAGGCCCAGCCAGACCCGAAGCCCCACGAGCAACGGCCCGAGCCGAGCGTCAACGGATCGGGTCGTGGAGGCCACCGACCCCACAAGGTGGCCGAGCCGGGCGCCGTCGAGGCCACCACCCCACGTGGTGGCCTCGACGGCCATACCGGCTCCGCCCGCCGGCAGTCTCAGTACGTCACGGTCACCGGCCCGCGTCCGCCGTGGGCCGTCACCGTCAGCGTCTGCGTCGCCGCGTCCCACTTCCAGCTCCGCGACGGCGCCCAGCCCTCGCCGACCCGCACCCGGGAAGGTGCCGACGGCACGCCGAGGAACTTGACCGTCCACTCCCGCGAAGGGACCTGCGACCGGCCCCGGGTCGGCTCGACGGTCACCGTGTGGGCTCCTCGCCGCTCGGTGTAGGAAATCCGCGTCGTCGCGCTGTGCGCCGACGAAGTCCCGTTGTCCTCGTACAGCGAGAACGAACCCGACGCGCCCGGCGCCACCGTCACCGTCGCCTGGTTCAACGGGCTCTGGACGTCGTTGGGGACGTCCGCCGTCCGGGTCACCGCGATGCCGCCCGCCCGCAGGAACACCGGCATCGTGCCGAGGTCCGACGTGACCTGCTGCGTCGTGCCACCGGCGTACGACTTGCCCGTGAAGTAGTCCGTCCACTGCCCCGGCGGGAACCAGACCGACGTCGTCGCCGAGGTCCCGGGCGAGGTCACCGGCGCCACCAGCATGTCCGGCCCGTAGAAGTACTCGCTTTGCGCCGCCGCGTACGCCGCCGGCTCGTCCGGGTACTCCACGTACGTCGGCCGGACCACGGGCACGCCCGTCGTCGCCGCCTGCTGCGCCAGCGTGTAGGTGTAGGGCACCAGGTTCTCGCGCAGGTTGAGGAACTTCGTCGCCGACGCCTTCGCCGCGTCGCCGTACTGCCACGGCAGCCGGTCGCTGTGGTTGCTGTGCAGCCGGTCGATCGGCTGGAACGCGCCGAGCTGGACCCACCGCGCGTACAGGTCGTCGGGCAGCTTGACCGTCCGGTGCTGCTGCCCGCCCGAGGTGTAGGTCTCGCTGCCGGGCAGGCCGGTCGTGTCGTTGTGCCCGCCGATGTCGTGGCTGATCGGGGACAGGCCGGTCGCGGCCGACTCCGCCGGGGTGATCCCGACCTCCATCCGCAGCGTGCCCCACGTCGACGACGTGTCGCCGGTGAAGTGGACGGTGCTGCGCTTGTCGGCCCACGGTCCCGTCGGGAGCCCGACCGGGCCGCCGTACCCGCCGGCCTGCAGCGAGCCGTACGCCCGTGACGTCACGAAGCCCCGCTCGACCGCCGGCGCGGCCAGGTCGGCGTACTTCTGGTTGATCCACGAGTCCGGCGTGACGCCCGGCAGGCTCGACTTCGACGAGTCACAGCACCAGTCGAGCCACCAGAAGTCGTTGCCCTGCTTCATCATGTCGCCGTGCAGGTCGAGGTACGCCTTGAGCTGGTCGGGGTCGCCCCAGTCGAAGACGTAGCAGTCGCTCCCGCACCCGGACTTCGCCAGCTTGCCCTTCGCCGTCGCCTGCGCGCGGGCGAACTGCGGGTCCGAGCCCATGATGCTCGGGTGGATGTTCAGCGTGTTGTGCAGGCCCTGCGACTGCGACCAGGCGAAGAAGCCCGCCGGGTCCGGGAACTTGTTCTTGTCGAACTGCCAGCCGTTCCACGTGTCCGGCGCCTTGAAGTCGGTGTCGGTCACCAGGACGTCCAGCGGCACGCCCTCGCTGCGGAACTTCGGCAGGATGTTGTCGCGGTAGTCGGCCGCGGTGCGGTCGAAGTACTCCGAGTACCAGACGCCGTACACCCACCGCGGGAGCAACTCCGACGGCCCGGTCAGGGTCGCCAGGTCCCGCAGGCCCGCCTTGTAGTCGTGGCCGAAGGTGAAGACGTAGCCGTCCTGGTAGGGGTTCCCGCCGTGCGACGGCCGCTGCGTGACCTTGCCGGCGGAGGTGTCGTACAGGGCCGACGGTGTGTCGTCGAGCAGGTACCAGCCGTCCTGGTGCAGGAGGCCTTCGGTCAGCGACGGCGTGCCGTTGTCGCCGTTGACCCCGTCGAGACCGCGCCGGTAGCCGCCGAGCGTGAGGTGCGGCGCCGGGGCCGCGGCACCGGTGCGGGTGACCGCGATGGTGTCGACGTTGACGTGGCAGCTGGTGTCGTCCGGGCAGCCGAGGACGACGTCGTTCGTGCCGGCCTTGAGGTCGACCGGGACCGACGCGGTCCCCCAGCTGTTCCAGTCCGCGGTGGCGGGCAGCGAAAGCGTCCGGGTCACGCCGGACGCCGCGACCGTCGCGGTCCGGGTCGCGTGCACGCCGTCGCCGCCGGTGCCGTTGGCGTAGCGGACGTCCAACTGGTACGTGCCGGCGGTCGGTACGGCCACGACGCGGTGGGTCAGCGACGAGCCGCGGTTGAGCTCGGCGACGAACCCGCGTCCGGCGTACCCGGTGTGGTCGGTGGCGACCACGGCCGAGCCTGAGCGCAGGCCGGATTCGGCCTCGCAGCTGACGTCCAGGGCGCAGCCGGTGAACGCGCGGGCCGACGCCGGCGGGAAGGCCGCCCCGGCGGACAGCACCGCGAGGGCGTCGACGTTGACGTTCCCCGAGTCGGTCGCGGTCCGCTCGAGGCGGAGGTTGTGGCGGCCGGCGCCGAGGGAAACCGGCACCGACGCGGTGGTCCAGCTGTTCCAGTCGGCCGTCGTCGGCAGGGTGAGCTTCTGCGGCGCGCCGCCGTCGACGGACACGCTCAGGGTGCGCGTGACGTGCTGGCCGTCCCCGCCCTGGCCGTTGGCGAACCGGGCGGTGACGTTGTACGTCCCGGCCGTGGCGGCGACGACGTCGGCGGTGGCCGAGGTGCCGGCGCTTTCGAACCCGGCCAGGAAACCCTCCCCGGTGTAGCCCGGGTGGTCGGTGGCGACGCCCAGCCCGTCGGCCGTCAGGTCTTCGGCCTCGCAGAGCGCGCCGACCGCGCAGGTCAGGTGGCGCCACGGCGCCGCGGTCACCGGCGCCGCGCCGGCGTTCGCGCGGATCTGGAGGTTCCCGGAGTCGAACGGCCCGGAGTCCAGCTTGTAGGTCAGGGTCGTCGCGCTCGTGCGGATCGTCAGCACGCCGTTCGACGTCGTGGACGTGAACGGCGGCGGCGTGAACGAGCCGCGGCCGACGGCGTTGAAGGTGGCGGCGTCGGTGAAGCGGCCGTCACCGGCGTACTCCGTGCGGATCAGCGTCGGGGAAAGGACTTGGAAGCGCGCGTTCCCGGCGGTCACGGTCCGGTGCGCCGCCGGTCCGGCGCCGGCCGGGGTCGCGACGGTCAAGACGGCCGCGGCGACGGCCAGGGCGCTCACTAGGTGGACGGTTTTCGGTGCTCTCGTCCGCACGGCGGAACTCCGTTCCGGTCAGGGGGACCCAGACAGTTTTACAACGTTGGAAAAGCCGGTTCGATCTGAGCACAGCCACCGGGCGGATGTCCAGACCACGAAGCGGAACTGTCCGGACAGGCCGGGCTCTCTGCCCGGCAGGCCACGCGCGCGGAGCACCGGCCGCTCAGGCCGAGTCGCGGACCACCAGTTCGGGGTCGAAGATCACCGACTCCGCGCGCCCGGCCGGGTCGGCCATCCGGTCGAGGACCATCCGGGCCATCGCGGCACCCATCTCCTCCACCGGCTGGCGGACGGTGGTGAGGCGGGGACGGCAGCTCAGCGCCACCCGGCTGTCGTCGAAGCCGATCACCGCGACGTCGTCGGGGACCCTTCGGCCCGCTTCGCGCAGCACGGTCAACGCGCCGTACGCCATCAGGTCGTTCGCCACGAACAGCCCGTCCAGCGCGGGTTCCTCGGCCAGGAGCCGCTCCATCGCGCGTTCGCCGCCGTGCTCGGTGAAGTCGCCCTCGGCGACCGCCACGTACGCGTGGCCGTGGCGGGCCATCGCGTCGCGGAACCCCGCCAGCCGGTCCTGGCCCGCCGGAGTGCCCGCCGGGCCCGCGATCGTCGCGACCCGGTGGCACCCGCGCTCGACCAGCCGATCGGCCGCGAGCCGGGCGCCGTCCTGGTGGGCGACGTCGACGTAGCTCACCGGCGCCGGCCGGCCGGGCCGCGCGAACAGCGCCGTCGGGACACCCGCGTCGGTCAGCATCTTCGGCAGCGGGTCCTCCGCCGGGTGCAGCGAGATCAGCAATACCCCGCTCACCTGCTCCTGCCGCAGTTTCGCGACGAGCTTCTCCCGTTCTTCGTCGCTGTCGACGAGCATCAGCAGCGGGTGCAGCCCCTGCGGGCGCAGGTGCGCGACCACGCCCTCGACCACGCGGCCGAAGAACGGGTCGCCGAACACGCCGCCGGTGAACGCTTCGACGTGCCGCTCCGGCTCCGACACCACCAAGGCCACCCCGCCGGTGCGGCGCGTGACCAGCGACCGGGCCGCGCGGTTCGGCACGTAGCCGGTGGCGGCGATGGCGCGTTCGACGGTCTCCCGCAGCTTCGGGTCGACGTTGCGCACGCTGTTGACCACGCGGGAGACCGTGGCCCGCGAGACGCCGGCGACCCGCGCGACGTCCTCCAGGGTCGGCGGCGCCGAGGGCGGGTGCGTCGTCACCCGTTCTTTGTAGCACGCTGTGAGAGCGCTCTCCCAGCTCTCCGCCCAGGACATGCCGATGACAAATGTCATGGGCGGCCGCTGAGGGACGGCACTGCCGCCCGGACACCCGCGCGACGACCATTTCCGGCATGACCACCACGACTCGAACCGAAACCGCCGGCTTCCGGCCCGTGCTGCTGCTGACCGGCGGCTATGCCGCGCTCTCCGTGCTCACGGTGATCGCGATCGTCCTCTTCCGGAACGACCACGCCATGGTGACCGACGCGGTCTGGGTGCGCGCCACCCTCGTCGTCGCCAGTTCGCTGCTGACGTTCGCCTTCGCCCGCAGCGCGGCCCGCGGGTCGAAGAAGGGGCTGCTGAGGTTGCGGATCGTCTCGGCGGTGATGCTCGTGGCGATCGTCGTCATCGTCGCCCTGCCCGGGTTGTTCCCGATGTGGCTGCGGATCGAGCAGGCCGTCTGCGGGCTGCTCCTGCTCGGCGTCGCGGTGCTCGTCAACGGCCGGCGGGCGCGGGCCCGGTAGCGTGCCGGTGATGGACAGGACGGAGCCGGCCGATGTGCAGCGCTGGGTGCGCGGCTGGCGGGTGATGGTGCTCGACGCGGGCATGCTCGTCTACCCGGCGGTGACGGTGCCCGGCGTGCTGCAGCACTCGGCGGGCCACGCCGCGGTCGCGGGCTGTGTGATCGTCGCCGTCTTCGTCGGCTGCTACGTCCTCGCGGCGCGTGCCGCGGCGCAGCGCGCGCCGCGCCGGTTCTGGCCACTCCTGGGGGTGCTGGCCGTCCTGTTCGCCGCCGCACTCCCCTTCGCCCACGCCGAGGCGTTCTTCCTCGCCACCGTCGTCGTGTCCCTCGCCGTGCCCCGGCTGCCGCGTCACTCCGGCGCGCTCGTGGCCGTCGTCGCGCTCGCGGCGCTGGTGGTCCCGTGGGTGGTGTGGGACACCGCGGGGTGGACGCAGGCGGTCGCGCTCGTGTTCACCGTGCTGGTCGTCTACGCCTTCGCCGAGGCGGTCCGGGCCAACGCCGCGCTCGTCGAGGCCCGCGCCGAGGTCGCGCGGCTGGCATCCGAGGCCGAGCGGACGCGGATCGCCCGCGACCTGCACGACCTGCTCGGCCACTCGCTGACCGCGATCACCGTCAAGAGCACCCTGGCCCGCCGGCTCGTCGATGCCGACAGCGCTCGCGCCGGCGAGGAGATGACCGAGGTCGAGACACTCGCCCGCCAGGCACTGACCGACGTGCGCGCGGCGGTGTCGGGCTACCGCGACGTCACGCTCGCCGGCGAGCTCGCTCGCGGCCGCGAGCTGCTGCGCGCGTGCGGTGTCACCGCCGACCTGCCGACGGCGGCCGACGTCGTGGACCCGGTGCGGCAGGAGCTGTTCGGGTGGGTCGTCCGCGAAGGGCTCACCAACGTGGCCCGGCACGCGCGCGCGACGCGGTGCGCGGTCACGATCTCGGAGTCCACTGTGGAGGTTGTCGATGACGGCGTGGGCGGGACCCCCGAGGAGGGCTCCGGGCTGGCCGGGCTCCGCGAACGGGTCAAGGCCGCCGGCGGGCAGTTCCGCGCCGGGCCGGTCCGGCCGCGCGGCTGGCGGCTGCGGGTGACGCTGTGACCATCCGCCTGCTGCTCGCCGACGACCAGGCGCTGGTCCGCCAGGCGCTGTGCGCGCTGCTCGCGCTGGAAGACGACTTCGAGGTGGTCGCGTCCGTCGGCCGCGGCGACGAGGTCGTCGCGGCGGCGCGTGAACACCGTCCCGACGTCGCGTTGCTGGACATCGAGATGCCCGGGCTCGACGGACTCGCGGCTGCGGCGGTGCTGGCCGCGCAGGTGCCGGACTGCCGCGTCGTCATGCTCACGACGTTCGGGCGCGCCGGGTACCTGCGCCGCGCGATGGACGCGGGCGCGGCCGGGTTCGTCGTGAAGGACGCACCCGCCGACGTCCTGGCCGACGCGATCCGCCGGGTGCGGACCGGCGAGCGCGTGGTGGACCCGGCGCTGGCCGTGGCCACGCTCGCCGCGGGCGAATCACCGCTCACCGCGCGGGAACGGGACGTGCTCATCACCGCCCGGACCGGCGCCACGGTCGCCGAGATCGCGTCGCGGCTCTACCTGTCCGAAGGCACGGTCCGCAACTACGTCTCCGCGGCGATCACCAAGACGGGCGCACGCAACCGCGTCGAGGCGGTGCGGATCGCGGACGAGCGCGGCTGGCTCTGATTGGCCCGGTCCGTGGCGGTGGAATTGGATCTTCTGCCGGGCCGATCTCGGGCTTAGCGTGGACCGGGTGAAAACCGTTGATCTGTGGTTCGACCCGGTGTGCCCGTGGGCGTGGATCGCCTCGCGGTGGCTCCTGGAGGTGGAGGCCGTCCGCGACGTCCGGACGCGGTTCCACGTGTTCAGCCTGGCGCTGCACAACGAGGGCCGCTCGGTGGACGCGTGGTACCGAAGCTGGCTGGACGAGCGCTGGGGCCCCGCGCGCGTCATGATGGCCGCTTCGCGGGCACACGGGGACGAGGTGCTGCGCGACCTCTACACCGCGCTCGGCACGCGCTTCCACCGCGACAAGGCGCCGGTCGACCGTCCGACGCTGGTGGCCGCGCTGACTTCCGTGGGCCTGCCCGCGTCGCTGGCGGACGCGGCCGACTCACCGGAGTTCGACGCGGACCTGCGCGCCGGGAACCGCGCCGCGCTCGACCCGATCGGCGAGGATCTCGGCGTCCCGGCCATCCACGTGGACGGCCACGCGTTCTTCGGCCCGGTCGTCAGCCCGGTCCCGCTCGGTGAGGAGGCCGGGCGGTTGTGGGACGGCGTGCTGCTCGTGACCGGCACTCCGGGGTTCTTCGAGCTGAAGCGCGGCCGCAGCGGTCCGGTGACGAGCTAGGCGTTCTGGTCGAACGGAATCCCGGCCGGCTTCGCCTTGCCCAGGTTGCCGGCGAACTGGTCGTCCTTGATGCCGAAGGTGGCGCTGCCGAAGTTCGCCTGGGTCAGCTTGTCCCGGATCCCGGACGGGTAGCCGTCCCAGCCGACGAGCGTCGGGTACTGCCAGGTGCCTTTGTGGTTCTCGGGCGGGTCGTCGTTGCCGTTGGCGGCGCGGAAGCAGTGCGTCGAACCGCCGTCCTTGTGGTAGACGACCTTCGCGTGCGTGCCCTCGAAGCGCATGCTCGCGCGATCGTGGATCGCGAAGCCGCCGTGCTGCGAAGTCGCGACGTACTCGACCTGGTTGTCCTTGACCCACACGACGACGTGTTCCCAGTCGTGGCGGTGCCCGGCGCTGCCCGGGCCGAGGGAGGCCTGGTCCTTCTCGAAGTAGAGGGTGAACATGACGGCGCACCAGCCGTTGTTGCACTTCTGACGCGAGTAGGAGTTGGTGTTGTCGAGGTCCCAGGAGTCGCGGCAGTGGCCGTTGGTGTCGCCGCCGAGGGAGAGACCGGGGGCGAGGGCGCCGTCCGGGCCGATGGCCGGGGTGGGGTAGCAGCCGTCCTTGTCGTAGTCGAAGGCGGGCTGGAAGGTCTTCTCGAAGTCGGAGGCGTTGCCGGGCAAGGCGGTCGGCGGATCGGCGGCGGCGGTGCCCGGGAAGGCCAGCGCCCAGGCGGTGGCCGCGGTGATCACGGCGGACAGGGTGCGGATTCGGTGCGCCATCGCGGTACTCCCTCGGGTCGGGGCCGGGAGGGTTCCCGGCCGGGATCCGTGCTCAGGCTCGCCGCGGGCCGCTCGGGCCCGCAACCGTGCTGCGGGGAGTGTGCCCGGAAAGGTCCGGGAGAAGGGGACTTCCGCGCATTTCTGTCCGGTGAGCGGGATTGCGGACAGACCGGGCGCGAATCCCGGAGGGTCGTTCACAGCGTTCGGGCAGGTCGCGGACCCGGCCAGGCGGGAGCTGGCCCGGCGCCGGCTCGCGGGAGGAGTGCCGGCCGCGGGAAGGTCGCGAATGACTCATTCGGGACCTCCGGCGCCGCGAATGAGTCATTCGCGACGCTCGGGTGAGTGGGCTGCGCGCGCTTGGCTCAGCGGGCCAGCCGGGCCTCGGCCGCGTCCCAGTCACCGGCGCCGGACGGCTCGTACCGCCGGACCTCCTGCGTCTCCCGCACCAGCGCCCGCATCGCCGCCAGATCCGGCAGGTCCTCCCCCAGCGCCCGGGCCTGCACCAGCACGTTCCCCAACGCCGCCGCCTCCACCGGACCCGCCAGCACCGGCACCCCGCACGCGTCCGCCGTCAACTGGCACAGCAGCTCGTTGCGCGCCCCGCCACCGACGATGTGGACCACGTCGATCGTCCGCCCGGTCAGCGAAGCCGCCTGGCGGAGCGTGCGGCGGTACGCCAGCGCCAGGCTGTCCAGGATGCACCGGACCACCTCGGCCCGAGAAGACGGCGGCCGCTGCCCCGTCACAGAGCAGGCGGCCGCAAGACGCGCCGGCATGTCGCCCGGCGGCAGGAACTCCGGCGCGTCGATGTCCACCACCGCCGCCAGCCCGGGCGAGGAGGCCGCCGCGAGGAGCAAGCCGGCGAGGTCCGAAGTGGACCACGTCCGCAGCGTCTCCGACAGCACCCACAGCCCCATCACGTTGCGCAGGAAGCGGATCGTGCCGTCGACACCGCCCTCGTTGGTGAAGTTCGCCGCCAGGGCCGCATCGCTCAGCTCCGGCGAGGGTAGCTCCAGCCCGGCCAGCGACCACGTGCCCGACGAGATGTACGCGAAGTTCGTCCCGGAGGCGGGCACGGCGACGACCGCGGACGCCGTGTCGTGCGAACCCACCGCGACCACGGGCAGCCCGACCAGCTCGGACGCTGTGCCCACCACCGTGCCGGGGTCGCGCAGGGGTGGCAGCAGGCCCGGCGGGATCCCGACCTGCGAAGCAAGCGAAGTAGCCCAAGTCCGCGAGCGCACGTCGTAGAGCTGCGTGGTCGACGCGTTCGTCCGTTCGGCGCCGATCGACCCCGTCAGCCAGTAGTTCAGCAGGTCCGGGATCAGCAGCATCGTCCGGGCCGCGTCGAGCCGGTCGCCCTCGGACACCAGCTGGTACAGCGTGTTGAACGGCAGCTGCTGCAACCCCGTGACGTCGTAGAGCTCCCGGTCCGACACCTTCGAAGCCACGGCGGCGGGGACGCCCTCGGTACGCGAGTCGCGGTAGTGGACAGGGTTGCCCAGCAGTGCGCCCCGCTCGTCCAGGAGCCCGTAGTCGACAGCCCACGAGTCGATCCCGATCCCGGAAACCGGACCCGCTTCCCGGATTCCGGCGAGCGTTTCGCGGTACAGCCCCAGGACGTCCCAGTACAGCACCGGCCCCGCCTGGATCCCGCCGTTCGCGAACCGCCGCACCTCCTCGACGCTCAAGACCGACGATCCGACGGTCCCCGCCATGACCCGCCCGCTGGACGCGCCGAGGTCGACGGCCGCCACCCGCTTCACGGGTTCACCACGGTCAGCTCCAGTCCGAGCAGGTCCGCGACGGCCGTCAGCTCGGCAACGCGGTGGCCGGTGCCGAGCGCCCAGTGGTGCGCGATGCCGCTCGCCGACCACGCGTCGGTCCACTCCCCCGGGTCGCATCCGAAGTCGACGCGGGAGGTCGTGTTGCCGATCCGCAGCAGTGGCCCGGGCACGACCGTGCCTTCGGACGCGATGAGCGTGAACGTCCCGTCGCGCCGCTGCCCGAGCCCGCACAGCGTCACCGGCCCGTGCTTGACGTCGAACTCCACCGACACGCCCCAGCCGCGCTTGCCGTGGTAGACGCCGAGCCCGCGCAGCAGCGGCTTGCGCGCGCTGATGCCCAGGTGCGCCGGGCCGTCGTGGCCCATCTCGACGACGTTGTCCCGGAAGTTCAGCGCCTGCAGCTCGGTGAACGAGCCGCCCGCGCCGAGCCGGTCCATCAGCAGCATGGCCAGGGACGTCCGCAGCTCGTACTCGCCGACGGCCGGGATGCCGCGCGCGGTGAGCAGCGACGCGCCGAGGATGAACCCGGCGCCGACGCGCTCGTGCGTCTCGCCGTCGAGGCCCCGGTGGTAGTAGGCCAGGGAGTCCAGCGAGAAATCCGACACCAGCCGATCGAGAGCCACGGAAACCCTTGCGCCCCAGGCAAAGTCCGCGTCCACAACGGACTCGTCCACGGTGAACACTTCACGGGCCAGGGCGACGCGGGCGGCCGTCTCGTCGTCGGTGACCTTCTCGACGCGCACGCGCAGGTCGTCGATCTCCAGGATCTCGACGTGCCCGCCGAGCTGGCCGGACACGAGCGTCGGGTCGGTCGAGACGTCCATCATGCCCGGGTAGAGGTGCCCGAGCAGGCCGTGGCGGCCGTTCCGGAACGCCGCCCGCACGCCCGCCGCCTTGATCCACCGCTCGATCCGCGTCCAAGCCCGCTCGTCCTCGAGGTACCCCGACACCGAACGGAACTCGACGCCGACGCGGCGGAACGCGTTGGCCATTTCCGGCAGCGGGCAGGCCCCGCAGTAGGCCAGCCACGCGCCGGTGTCGAAGGACTCGTGGTCCATCGCCTCGGTCGGCTGCAGGTTCAGCAGCAGCACCGGCGCGCCCGAGCGCTGCGCGACCGGCGCCAGCATGCTCGACGTCAGGTACGTCGTGAGGAACCCGACGATCAGGTCGCACCCGGCCACCCGCAGCTTCTCCGCCGCGGCCGCGCCCTCCTGCGCGTCGGAGACGAACCCGGCGTCGACGATCTCGCAGTCCATTTCGGACAAGCGCGAGGCGACGCGCCGGGCCGAGGCCTCCAGCTGCGGAAGCAAGGCCGGGAACTGCGGCCAGTACGCGCCGAGTCCGCCCGCGACGAGCCCGACCCGGGTCTTGCGGGGTGTGATGCGGTCGAGGGTCATCGATCCTCCTTAACGCAGGAACGCGGCGGCCACCCCGGCGTCCACCGGCACGTGCAGGCCGGTGGTGTGGGTGAGGTCGCCGCCGGTGAGGGCGAACACCGCGGCCGCGACGTGCTCGGGCAGCACCTCGCGCTTGAGGATGGTCCGCTGGGCGTAGAACTCGCCGAGCTTCGACTCCTCGACGCCGTAGACGGCGGCACGCTGGGCGCCCCAGCCGCCGGCGAAGATGCCGGAGCCCTGGACGACGCCGTCCGGGTTGACGCCGTTGACGCGGATGCCGTGCCCGCCGAGCTCGGCGGCCAGGAGCCGGACCTGGTGGGCCTGGTCGGCCTTGGCCGCGCCGTAGGCGACGTTGTTCGGGCCGGCGAAGACCGAGTTCTTCGACGAGATGTACACGACGTCGCCGCCGATGCCCTGGTCGATCATCGCCTTCGCCGCCGCGCGCGCGACCAGGAACGAGCCCTTGGCCATCACGTCGTGCTGGAGGTCCCAGTCGCGCTCGGTGGTCTCCAGCAGCGGCTTCGAGATGGACAGCCCCGCGTTGTTGACCACCAGGTCGATCCCGCCGAACGCCAGCGCGACCGCGTCCACCGCGGCCTGGACGGCAGCCGCGTCGGTGACGTCGGCGGTGACCGCGATGGCCTTGTCCGCGTTCCCGATCTCGGCCGCCGTTTCCGCCGCGGCCGAAGCGTTCAGGTCGGCGATGGCGACGCAGGCGCCCTCGGCTGCGAGCCGCTGGGCGATCGCCTTGCCGATGCCCGACGCCGCCCCGGTCACCAGGGCGACCCGACCGGCGAGGGGCTTGGGCTTCGGCATCCGCTGCAGCTTGGCCTCTTCGAGCGCCCAGTACTCGATCCGGAACTTCTCGCTCTCGGCGATCGGCGCGTAAGAGGAAACCGCCTCCGCGCCGCGCATGACGTTGATCGCGTTGACGTAGAACTCGCCCGCCACGCGCGCGGTCTGCTTGTCCTTGCCGAAGGAGAACATGCCGACGCCGGGGACGAGCACGATCGCCGGGTCGGCGCCGCGCATCGCCGGCGAATCGGCGACGGCGTGCCGCTCGTAGTAGGCGCGGTATTCGTCGCGGTACTCGCCGTGCAGTTCCTTCAGCCGCGCGACGACGTCCTCCAGCGGCGCCGAGCTGGGCAGGTCCACGACGAGCGGGCGGACCTTGGTGCGCAGGAAGTGGTCCGGGCACGACGTGCCGAGGGCGGCCAGGGCCGCGAGCTTCTCCCGCGCCAGGAACTCCAGCACGACGTCGCTGTCGGTGTAGTGCCCGACCTGACGCTGGTCGGTCGAGGCGAGACCCCGGATCACCGGAGCCAAAGCCGCCGCTCGCGCGTGCCGCTCGGTTTCGGGGAGCGCCTCGAAACCGGGGACGACCGGGCCGAACGGCTCGGCGACACCCCGCGAAGCGAGGAACTCCTCAGCGGTCCGGATGATGTCGAGGGAGTTCCGCTCGCACTCTTCCGAGGTCGCGCCCCACGCCGTGATGCCGTGGCCGCCGAGGATGACGCCGATGGCCTGCGGGTTGGCCGCCTTCACCGCGGCGATGTCCAGGCCCAGCTGGAACCCGGGCCGGCGCCAGTCCACCCACGCGACGCGGTCGCCGAAGCACTCCTTCGTCAGCGCCGCGCCGTCGGCCGCCGTGGCCAGGGCGATGCCGGAGTCCGGGTGCAGGTGGTCGACGTGCGGGGCCTCGACCAGGCCGTGCATCGCGGTGTCGATCGACGGCGCCGCCCCGCCCCGGCCGTGCAGGCAGTAGTCGAACGCGGCGACCATCTCGTCCTCGCGCTCGACACCCGGGTAGACGTCCACCAGGGACCGCAGCCGGTCCAGCCGCAGCACCGCGAGCCCGGCCTCCTTCAGCGTGCCGAGGTCGCCGCCGGATCCCTTGACCCACAGCACCTCCGTCGGCGCGCCGGTCACCGGGTCGGTGACCGCGCCCTTGGCGGAGGTGTTGCCGCCGGCGTAGTTGGTGTTGCGCGGGTCGGCCCCGAGCGCGTTGCTGCGCGCGATGAGCTGCTCCGGCACGGTCATCGTCATGCTCCCCATCCGGCCTGCGTGCCGCCGGCGCGCTCGGCCACGATCTTCTCCTGGTACCCGCTGCGGTGGTAGGCCGCGACGGGGTCCGGGTCGAGCCCGGAGTCCTCGCGCAGCTCGGCCAGCAGCGGCCGGACGTCGGTGTTGTAGGCGTCCATGACCACGGCGTTCGCGGCGAGCACGTCACCCGCCTGCTGTGCCACGCGCAACGCGGGACGGTCGACGAGCAGTGCCTTCGCCGTGGCCTCCTGGACGTTCATCACCGACCGGATGATCGCCGGGATCTTGGCCTCGATGTTGTGGCACTGGTCGAGCATGAACGCGATGCCGTACGCCGGGTCGAGCGCGTCGCCGCGGACGATCTCGTACATGATCCGGAACAGCTGGAACGGGTCCGCCGCCCCGACCATGAGGTCGTCGTCGGCGTAGAAGCGCGAGTTGAAGTCGAACGCGCCGAGCTTCCCGGCCCGCAGCAGGAACGCCACGATGAACTCGATGTTCGTGCCGGGAGCGTGGTGGCCGGTGTCGATGCACACCGTCGCCCGCTCCCCCAGCTCGATGCAGTGCGCGTACGACGTGCCCCAGTCCGGGACGTCGGTGGCGTAGAACGCGGGCTCGAACAGCTTGTACTCCAGCAGCATCCGCTGGTCCGGGCCGAGCCGGTCGTAGGTCTCCTTCAACGCCGCGGCCAGCCGGTCCTGGCGGTCGCGGATGTCGTCCTGGCCCGGGTAGTTGATGCCGTCGGAGAACCACAGCTTGAGGTCCCGCGAGCCCGTCGCGTCCATGATGGAGATGGCCTCGAGCAGGTGATCGGTGGCCTTGCGGCGGATGCCGGCGTCCGGGTTGGTGACCGAGCCGAGCTTGTAGTCCTCGTCCTGGAACACGTTGGTGTTGATCGCGCCGATCTCGACGCCGGCGTCACGCGCGTAGGCCGTCAGGGCGCCGTAGTCGTCGACGCGGTCCCACGGGATGTGCAGCGCGACGCTCGGCGCGACGCCGGTGAACCGGTGCACGGTCGCGGCGTCGGCGATCTTCTCCTCGGGCGTCCGCGGGACGCCGGGTTGCGGGAACACCTTGAACCGGGTGCCCGAGTTCGCGTACGCCCACGACGGCGTTTCGATGCGCTGGGCCCGCAGGGCCTGTTTCACGGCCGTCAAGTCGCCCACGGCGATCACTGTCCTTCCGCGACGGTGGGGGGTTCGAGGTGGAAGACCTCTTCTAGGAGCTGGAAGCCTTCGTCGGGCGGACCGCCATCGAGGCCGGTGAAGAACTCCGCCATCTCCGCCTGCCAGCGGGCGTTGACCTCGGTCTTCGCCATCGCCGCCTGCGCGGCGTCGAGGTCGTCGGCTTCGACGTAGCCGATCAGGAGGCCGTCCTCGCGCAGGAAGAGCGAGTAGTTGCGCCAGCCGGTGTCGAGCAGGGCCTGCCGCATCTCGGGCCACACCGTGCGGTGCCGCTGCGCGTACTCGGCCTTCCGGTCCGGCTTCACCTGCAGGCAAAAGCAGTAACGGGGCACTTTCTGTCCTTTGTGGAACCCGCGGCCGGGCCGGGGCGGCGATCCGGCCCGGCCGCGGAGACTCGTCAGAAGTTGAACTTGTCGATGTTGTTCGCGTCGAACGTCGTCGGCGGGCCGAGGACGATCTCACCGCTCGCGCCGATCTTGTAGTCGCCGAGCTTGCCCGCCTTGAACGTTTCACCTTCCTTGCCGGAGATCTGGCCGGAGCTGAGCGCGACGCCCGCATAGGCGGCGAGGTAGCCGATGTCGGCCGGGTTCCACAGCGCGAACTGCTTCACGGTGCCGTCCTTGACGAACGCGCGCATCTGGTTCGGCGTGCCGAGCCCGGTCACCGCGACCTTGCCCTTGTAGCTGGACGAGCTGACGTAGCGCGCGGCGGCCGCGATGCCCACGGTGGTCGGCGAGACGATCACCTTGAGGTTCGGGAACGACTGCAGCAGGCCCTGGGCCTCCTGGAACGACTTCTGGTCGTCGTCGTTGCCGTAGGCGACCTTGTCCAGCTTCAGGCCCGAGTACTCCGGCTTGGCCAGCTCCTTCTTCAGCACCTCGATCCAGGCGTTCTGGTTGGTCGCGTTCGGCGTCGCGGACAGGACCGCGATCTCGCCGGACCCGCCGGAGAGGTCCTTGGCCTGCTTGGCCAGCGCCTCGCCGATGCCCTGCGTGGTGGCCTGGTTGATGAAGACGTCGCGGCAGTCCTTGGCGGCGTCGGAGTCGAACGCGACGACCTTGATGCCGGCGCTGCGGGCCTGGTTGAGCGACGGGCACACGGCGTTCGGGTCGTTCGCGGCGATGCCGATCACGTCCTGCTGCTGCTGGATCAGCGTGTTGATGTAGCTGACCTGCGACGACGCGCTCGCGTCGTTCGGCCCGACCAGCTTGTACTCGCCCTTCAGCTCCTCGAGCGCGGCCTTGCCCCCGCTGACCTCGATGTCGCTGTAGGGGTTGTTGAGCTGCTTGGGCAGGAAGGCCATCTTGACGCCTTCCTTGGCCGCGGCGTTCGGGTTCGCCGCCGCCGTGGACTGCTGGGCACCGGAGGACCCGGTGCTGTCGTTCTTCGTCGTGCCGCTGCAGGCGGCCAGCACGAGCACCAGCCCGGCCGACACTGCGCCGGTGATGAACCGTCGGGACATCTTTGTCACCTTTCTGGGGATACCGCGCTGGAAGCTGTGACCCGGTGCCGGCGCCGGAGCGCCGTACGGGTCGAGGAAATGATGTTGGGCAGCAGGACCGACACGATCAGGAGTACGCCGGTCACGATGTTGAGCGCCTCGTTCGACACGTCCTGCAGGCGCAGCGCGTTCTGCAGGGACGCCAGGAGCACCACTCCGGCCAGCACGCCGGGCAGGGTGCCCTTGCCGCCGAAGATGGACACGCCGCCCAGCAGGACCGCGGCCACGACGGCGAGTTCGAGGCCGGAGCCGTTGTCCGCGCGAGCGCTCGAGTACCGCAGGGTCCACAGCACGCCGGCGACCCCGGCGACCGCGCCGCTGACGACGAAGAGCCAGAACTTCAGCCGTGCGGTGCGGATCCCGGCGAACCGGGCGGCCTGTTCGCCCGCGCCGGCCGCGAAGACGCCCCGCCCGATCGGCGTCGCGTGCAGCACCAGGCCGAACAGCAGGGCCACGACGATCAGCGGGACGAGGACGTTCGGGATCGGGCCGTCGCCGATGGTCCCGGTGACCCAGCTCGTGTAGTCGCGTGGGAAGTCGGCGACGGCGCCGTCACCGAGCACGACGAAGGCCAGGCCGCGGTACAACGCCAGCGTGCCGATCGTGACGGCGAGGGCGGGCAGTTTCAGGACGGTGATGAAGAAGCCGTTCACCGCCCCGAGCACCGCGCCCAGCACGATGCAGAGCGGGATGATCATCTCGATCGACAGGCCCGCGTCCCACAGCGAGCCCATCACCGCGGACGTCAGGCCGAGCGTGCTGGCCACCGAGAGGTCGATCTCGCCGGTGACGATGATGAACGTCATCGGCAGCGCGATCAGCGCGATCGGGAGCAGGTCGAGCAGCAGGAAGGTGAAGTTGCGGCTGGTGCCGAAGTTCTCGACGGCGCCGGAGGCCACCAGGACCACGACCACCGTCACCAGGACGACCGCGGCGTCCCAGCTGAGCAGCCGGCCGAGCCGGTTCCCGTTGTCAGACATGGGAATCCCTCTTCTTCAGTGCTTTGGCGACCCGGACCGCGACCAGCCGGTCGGCCCCGATGGCCAGCAGGATCAGCGCGCCGACGATCGCCTGCTGCCAGAACTGGTTGATGTCGAGCACGGCCAAGGCGCTGCCGATGACCGTGAGCAGCAGCGCGCCGAGGCCGGCGCCCCAGACCGAGCCGCTGCCGCCGAAGACGGCGACCCCGCCGACCACGGCCGCGGCGACCACGTTCAGCTCGTAACCGGTGCCGGCCGCTGCGTCGACAGTGCCGAAGCGCGCCGCGAACAGAACGCCGGCGAGCCCGGCCAGCGCGCCGCTGACCAGGAACGCGGCGCTGGTGTTGCGACCGACCTTGATGCCCGCGAGTTTCGCCGCCTGGGGGCTGGAACCCATCGCGTACAGCTCGCGCCCGACGCGGTAGCTGCGCAGCACGATCCCGGCGATCACCAGCACGACCAGCGCGATCAGCACCAGCCACGGGACCCCGAGCACCGATGCCGTGCCGAAGTCCAGGAAGGACGGCGGCAGTTTGTCGGCGTTGATCTGCTGGCCGCCGGCCCAGAAGAAGCTGACCCCGCGGAACGCGTAGAGCGTGCCGAGGGTGACGACCAGGGCGGGTACCTGGCCGAACCGGACGAGCACGCCGTTGAGCAGCCCGCAGACCGCGCCGACGACGAGGCCGACGAGCAGTGCGGCGATCACCGGCAAGCCGGGGTTGTCGCGCATCAGCGAGCCGACGGCGAACGCCGAGAGGCCGAGCACGGACCCGACCGACAGGTCGATGTTGCGGGTGACGATCACGATGGCCTGCCCGACGGCCAGCACCGCGAGGATGGCCGTGCCGAGCAGGATGTCGCGGATGCTCTGCCCGGACAGGAACCGGGAGTTCTGCGTCGCGGTGAACACGACCAGGACGATCAACGCGAGGACGATGCCGGATTCGCGGGCCTTGAACAGGTTCGCGGTCCACGACTGTCGCCTGTGGACGGTCGTTTCCCCGGTCACGGGGGCCTCCTTGGTCGCGGTCATGCGGCGGCTCCCTGGCCCATCGCGGCGTACATGACGGCGTCTTCGGTCGCGTCGGCCCGCGGGAGCTCGGCGACGAGCCTGCCCTCCCGCATCACGAGCACGCGGTCGGCCATGCCGAGCACCTCCGGCAGCTCCGAGGACACCATGACGATCGCGACGCCTTCGGCCGCGAGCGCCGACATCAGCCGGTGCACCTCGGCCTTCGTGCCGACGTCGATCCCGCGGGTCGGCTCGTCGACGATCAGCACCTTCGGCGCCATCGCGAGCCACTTGGCCAGCACGACCTTCTGCTGGTTGCCGCCCGAGAGCGTGCCGACGGGGTCGCCGAGGCGGCGGTACTTCGTGCGCAGGCGCTCGGTCCAGTGCCGGGCCTCCTGCCGCTCGCTCGCGCCGGTCAGGAAGCCGAGCTTCGAGAGCGCGCGGGAGCGCGGCAGCGTCACGTTCCGCTCGATCGAGAGGTCCATGATCAGGCCCTGCTGGCGCCGGTCTTCGGGGACCAGCGCCATCCCGGCGGCCATCGCGGCCCGCGACGAGTGCGCCTTGAGCTTCTTGCCGCCGATCTTCACGACACCGGCGTCGCGTTCGTCCACACCGAACACCGCCTGGACGACTTCCGAGCGTCCCGAGCCGACAAGCCCGGCGAAAGCGACGATCTCTCCCGCGCGCACCGAGAAGGAGATGTCGCGGAAGACGCCGTCCCTGGCCAGGCCTTCGACCTCGAGTACCACCGCGCCGGGCTCGACGTCCTGCTTGGGGAACAGCGCGTCCAGGTCACGCCCGACCATCCGCTTGACCATGTCGTCGACCGTGACGTCTTCGAGGAGGTCGGTGGAGACATGCTTGCCGTCGCGCATGATCGTGACGCGCTGGCAGAGCTCGGTGATCTCCTCGAAGCGGTGCGAGATGAACATGATCGCCGCGCCTTCCTGGCGCAGCGTCCGCGCGACGGTGAAGAGCCGCTCGACCTCGACGCGGCTCAGCGCGGCGGTCGGCTCGTCCATCACCAGGACGCGGGCGTCGGCGCTGAGCGCCTTGGCAATCTCCACGATCTGCTGGTCGGCGATCGACAGCCCGCGCGCCGGGCGGCCCGGGTCGATCCGGACGCCGAGGCGGGTGAAGAGCCGCTCGGCCTCGGCCCGGATCGCGGCCCGGTCGATGCGGCCGAGGTTCTTGCGCGGGTGGCGGCCCATCACGATGTTCTCCGCGACCGACAGGTCGGGGAACAGCGTCGGTTCCTGGTAGATCACCGCGATGCCGGCGGCCTTGGCGTCGGCCGGCGAACCGAACTCCACCGGCCGCCCGTCCAACAGCAGCGTGCCGTCGTCGGGCTTGTGCACCCCGGCGAGCATCTTCACGATCGTGGACTTGCCGGCGCCGTTCTCGCCGACGAGCGCGTGGGCCTCGCCGGGGTACAGGCCGAAGCTCACCCCGGCGACCGCCGCGACGGCGCCGAACGACTTCGTCACACCGCGCACCTCCAGCAGAGGCGGTCGGTCCGAGTCCTGCCGCGTCATCGCGACCTCCGGATTGAAAGGTTTCACAAATCTGGTGCGGTGACGCTACTATGCGAGCGAAGAACAAGTCAATGAATCCACCGAACCGTGGCCGAACGTCTTCAAGGCCGGACTGTTCGTGGCGATGTTACGTTTCAATGAGGGGGTTCCATGACGGTGCAGGAGTCCGGTGCCGAGCCGAAAGCGGCGGGCATGAAGGACGTCGCCGCGGCCGCGGGCGTCTCCCTCGGCACGGTGTCCAACGTGCTCAACCGGCCCGACCGCGTCAGCCCCGCCACCCGTGCGAAGGTCGAGACCGTCATGGCCGAGCTCCGGTTCGTGCGCAACGAGTCCGCGCGGCAGCTGCGGGCCGGGCGCAGCCGCGTGCTGGCGTACGTGATGCTCGACGGCAGCAACCCGTTCTTCACCGACGTCGCGGCCGGCATGGAAGACGCCGCGGACGCCGCCGGTGAGGGCGACCTCTCGCTGTTCCTCTGCAACAGCGCCCACCAGCCCGCGCGCGAAGCGGCCTACCTCGGCCGCCTCGAACAGCAGCGGGTGCAGGGGATCCTCATCACGCCGGTCGACCCGGACGCCGCGCTGCTGGGCGAGATCGCGCACCGCGGGACGCCGGTGGTGATCGTCGACCGGACCCCCGGCGGCACCTCCCACTGCTCGGTCGCGGTCGACGACGTCTACGGCGGCGAAATCGCCGTGCGGCACCTGATCGAGCAGGGCCACGACCGCATCGCGTTCATCGGCAACCACACGACGGTCGGCCAGGTCCGCGACCGGCGGCTCGGCGCGTTGCGAGCCCTTCGCGCGGCCGGGCTCGCCCCGGACCGCCTCGTCGACCTCACGACGACGGCCCTGACCGTGGCGGACGGCCGCGGCGCGGGCGAGCGGCTGGCGGGGCTGCCCGCGTCGATCCGGCCGACCGCGGCGTTCTGCGCCAACGACCTGGTGGCCCTCGGCCTGCTGCAGACGTGCGCGAACCTGCGCATGAACGTCCCGCAGGACATGGCGATCGTCGGCTACGACGACATCGAGTTCGCGGCGGCGGCCGCGGTCCCGCTGACGTCGGTGCGCCAGCCCCGGCGCCGCTTGGGCCGCACGGCGGTGGAGCTGCTGCTCGCGGAGTCCGAACCGGGCCACGAGCACCGGCAGGTCGTCTTCACCCCCGAGCTGGTGGTCCGCGCTTCGACGCTGCGCTGAGCCAACCCTTTGATCGCTTGTGACGTCTAAGCCGTGGGAAGCGATTACCGGGTGGGGCACCGAGCGGAGGTCGTCGATGGCCGAGAGCGATGCGCGCCTGACGCGCCGCGGGTTCCTCGCCGCGGGCGGGGCCGCGCTGCTCGGCGTGGCCGCCGTCGGGACCGTCGCCGGGTCGGCCGGGCTCGGTGAGCCGGACCCGGATGCCGTGCGGCTGGGCGATTTCTGGCTCTTCGGGCGGTATGAGGACGGGTGCGCGGACCTCGGCTTCGACGAGATCGACCTCTCGCCGGTGCAGCTCCCCCACTGCGTGACGCCGCTTTCGTGGACCGGCTGGCAGCCGTCGTCGTGGCAGGACCGGTGGATCTACCGCAAGCACTTCACCGTGACCGCGGCGATGACCGCCGACCGCGTGCGGGCTCGCTTCGACGGCGTCATGACGAACGCGGCCGTGTACCTCAACGGCACGCTCGTCGCGACCCACGAAGGCGGTTACCTGCCCTTCGAGGTCGAGCTGCCGCAGGTGACGGTGGGCGACAACGTCCTCGCCGTGGTCGTCGACGGGCGCTGGCAGCTCGACGTGCCGCCCAACCTGCCGAGCACCGCGGGCCCGTCGGCGATCGACTTCTACCAGCCGGCCGGCATCTACCGGCCGGCCTCGATCGGCACGGTGCCGCGGACCCGGCTGGCCGACGTCTTCGCCCGCCCGGCCGACGTCCTCGGTCCCGATCGTTCGCTGCACCTGACGTGCGAACTGGACACGACGGTCGCGATCGCCGAGCCGCTGCAGGTGACCGCGTCGGTGCGGCAGGCCGGCCGGGAGCTGGCCCGCGGCAGCACCGCCGTCGCGCCGATGCCGGTCGGCACCCGGACCGTCGAGTTCGACGTCCGCGGGCTGGGTGCGGTCCGGCTGTGGGACGTCGAGGATCCCGCGCTCTGCGACGTCGTGGTGAGCGTCCGGTCCGGGCCGCGGGCGCTCGACCAGCAGGTCGTGCGGGTCGGGTTCCGCGACGCCGCGTTCACCCCGGACGGCTTCTTCCTCAACGGACGGCGGCTCAAGCTGCTCGGCCTCAACCGGCACCAGTGGTACCCGTTCGCGGGCGGCGCGCTGCCGGACCGCGTCCAGCGGCGCGACGCCGAGATCCTGCGGCGCGAGCTGAACTGCACGATGGTCCGCTGCTCGCACTACCCGCAGTCGAGCGCGTTCCTCGACGCGTGCGACGAGCTGGGCCTGCTGGTGTGGGAGGAGATCCCCGGCTGGGGCCGGATCGGGGACGCGGCCTGGCAGCAGCAGAACTTCCGGGACGTCTCGGGCATGATCATCCGCGACCGCAACCACCCCAGCATCATCGTGTGGGGCACCCGCGTGAACGAGGCGAACGGCACCACGGCGATGTACGGCCGGACCGGGCGGCTCGCGCGGAAGCTCGACCCGTCCCGGCCGACGAGCGGCGCGCTGGCCAGCTCCACGGGCGCGCGGTTCGCCGGCAGCGACGTCGAGGTGCTGGCCTACAACGACTACACCGCCCGCCGCGGCGCGCCCTTTCAGCTGCGCCCGCCGCGCGCGGGGGTCCGGTACCTGGTCACGGAGACGATCGGCACCATCGCAGGCCCCCGCGCGTACCGCCGGACCGACCCGGCGGCGACCCAGCAGCTGCAGGCCGAGCTGCACGCGAAGGCCCACGACTTGGCGGCGGCCGACGACCGCTACTGCGGGCTGCTCGCCTGGTGCGCGTTCGACTACCCGTCGGGCTGGCAGCGCTCGCTGGGCGGGTCGAAGTTCGCCGGGGTGGCGGACTTCTTCCGGATCCCCAAGCCCGCTGCGGCGTTCTACGCGTCGCAAGGAGACCCGAAGGTCCGGGCGGTCGTCGAGCCCGGCTTCGCCTGGGACTTCACCGCGTCACCGACGGGACCGGGACGGGCGGCGACGATCTGGTCGAACTGCGACCGGCTCCTGCTCTTCCTCGACGACCGGCCTCTCGGCGAGGCGCGAAGCCGTCGCGCGGAGTTCCCGCACCTGGAGTACCCGCCGTTCGCCGTCGACCTGACGGTGCCGCGCGGACGGCGTCCCCAGCTGCGCGTCGACGGTTACCTGGGTGACCGGCTGGTGGTGTCCCGGCGCTTCAGCGGCGACCGGAGCCGCGACGTCCTGGGCTGCGTCCCGGACGACACGCAGCTGCGCGCCGACGGCGGCGACGCGACCCGCGTGGTGGTGTCGGCGCTGGACCGCTTCGGGACGTTGCGCGCGGGCGCGACGGGCAAGGTGTCACTGACGCTGACCGGCCCGGGCGAGCTGGTCGGCGACCCGACGATGGACCTGGGCGCCACGGGCGGCGCGGCGGCGGTGTGGCTGCGGCCGTTCGCGGGTCCACCGGGGACGCTGACGCTGACCGCGCGCCACGACACCTTGGGGACGGCGACCGCGACGGTGACCACGACCGCGAGCGGCTCGGAAGGCGGGTTCCGGTCGTGACTTCAGCCGGTGAGGACCTCGGCCAGCACCGCGGCCTGGCTGATCGTCGGCGACGCGCTCGCCGTCAGCAACGTCACCGGGCCACCCGCCGCCAGTTCCCGCAGCCGCTCCAGCGCCGCCGCCCGGTCCGGCTCCCGCAGCTCCGCGCGGTACCGCTCGGCGAACTCCGCGAACCGTTCGGGATCGTGGCCGTACCAGGTGCGCAGCTCGTCGGACGGCGCCAGCCCGCGGTACCAGCCGTCGAGGACCACCGCCGTGCGAGCGGTGCCGCGCGGCCAGAGCCGTTCCACGAGCACGCGGACGCCGTCGGCGGGCCCGGCCGGGTCGGCCAGGCGCGCCACCCGGACGACCGTCGGCTGCATGCGCGCATTCTGCGGTGCGCCCGCGCGCCCCGCCACTCCGGAAAGCTCCCGCCATGCGCAACCGCGTGACGCCGGCCGGGGACATCGTCGACGTCCCCCTGCGCGGTGCGTGGACCGGCAACCGGGGCGTCCTGCACCGCGGCCACGAGATCGTCCGCTTCCACGGCGGCGACCTGTGGATCACCTGCGCGCTCGCGTTCCGGGACAGGTGGCGCGAGCAGTGGCTGCCGAACCGCTACACCCACCTGTACTTCCACGACGAGGCCGTCTCGTTCGCCGCCGGGCACCGGCCCTGCGGCGAGTGCCGCCGCCCCGCGTACACCGCCTACCGCGACGCCTGGCCCGGCGCACCGTCGGCGACCGCGATGAACCGGCGGCTGCACGCCGAACGCCTGGTCCGCGGCACGCACACCAGGCGCCTCCACGAACTGAGCTGGGCCGAACTGCCGGACGGTGTCTTCGTGCTCCGCGACGGCCACCCCGAACTCGTCGTCGACGGGCACCTCACCACCTGGACGACCGCGGGCTACAGCCGGAAACAGCAACTGCCCACGGCAGGGACCGTCCCGGTCCTGACCCCGCCGGCCACGATCGCCGTCCTGCGCGCCGGCTACCCCGTGCAGATCGACGACAGCGCCCGCTGAACGCACTGAGGGCCACCACGACGACCGGGGGTGGAAGGTCGCCGGGGTGGCCCTACCCCCAGCTCGTGCCGCCTGAGGGAGCGGCGGCCCGCCGGTTCGCACCGGCGGGGTGAGCGGGCCGCGGACATCGTCGGGGTGACGTCCGTCGACCCGGCCAGCATCATCGATCAAGCTTGCAACCCGCTTGCAGTACGGTGGTCACCCGGCCGGGTGAACGGAGGTGGCGGGGTGCGGTTCCGTGTCCTCGGCACCGTCGAGGCGACGGCGGACGGCGCCCCGGTCGATCTCGGGTCCCGCAAGCAGCGGCTCGTCCTCGCCGTCCTGCTCCTCGAAGCCGGCCGCCCGGTCTCGCTCGACCGGCTCGTGGACCTGCTCTGGCCCACCGCTCCCCCGGCCAGCGCGCGCAACACCGTCCAGGCGCTGGTTTCGCGGCTGCGGGCGGTGTTCCGCGCCGCGAACGGCCCCGAGCTGGCCACCGAAGGACCCGGATACGTCCTGCTCGCCGACCCCGACGCCGTCGACGCCCACCGGTTCACCGCGCTCCTCCGGCAGGCCCGCGCGGCCGGCGACGAGACCGCCGCGGCGCTCCTCGACGAGGCGCTCGCGCTGTGGCGGGGCGACGCCTTGGCCGGTGCCGCGTCCGCCGACCTCGCCGGACGTCTCCTCGCGGGGTTGACCGAAGCCCGTTGGACCGCCCTCGAAGACCGGATCGACGCGCAGCTGCGGCTCGGCCGCGGACGAGACGTGCTCGCCGAGCTCACGACGCTGGTCGCCGCGCACCCGCTGCGGCAGCGGTTCGTCGGCCAGCTGATGCTCGCCCTGCACCGCGAAGGCCGCACCGACGCCGCCCTCGCCGCCTACCGCGAGCTGCGGACCCGGCTCGCCGCCGGCCACGGCCTCGACCCGGCGCCGGAGCTGACCCGGCTGCACGCGGCGGTCCTCGCCGCCGACCCGGCCCTGGACGCCGTCGCCGAACCGGTGCGCCCGGCCCAGTTGCCCCACGACGTCCGCGGCTTCACCGGCCGCGCCGCCGAGCTGGCCCGGCTCGACGAGCCCGCCGAAACCGGCCTCGACATTCGCGTCCTCACCGGCACCGCGGGTGTGGGCAAGACCGCGCTGGCCGTCCGGTGGGCGCACCGCGTCCGCGACCGCTTCCCCGACGGCCAGCTCTACCTCGACCTGCGCGGCTTCGACCCCGACCACGAGCCGCTCACGCCGGCCGTCGCCGCCGCGCAGCTGCTGCGGGCCCTCGGCACCGACCCGCGCGCGATCCCGCCGGACCCGGACGGCCGCACGGCGCTGTGGCGCTCGCTGCTGGCCGACCGCCGGGTGCTCGTCCTGCTCGACAACGCCCGCGACAGCGCGCAGGTGACGCCGCTGCTGCCGCCGTCGGGCACCGTGCTGGTCACCAGCCGCCAGCGCCTCGGCGACCTGATCGCCCGCACCGGCGCGCGGCCGGTACCGCTGTCCGTGCTGCCGGCGGACGACTCCCGGCAGCTGCTGGAGACCGTGCTCGGCCCGCCCGCGGTGGCAGCCGAGCCGGCGGCGGCCGCGGAGCTGGCGCGGCTCTGCGGGCACCTCCCGCTCGCGCTGCGGTTGGCGGCGGCGAACCTCGACGCGGGCGAGGCGTCCGGGATCGCGGAGCTCGCCCGGGAGCTCGCCGACGGCGACCCGCTCGTGGGGCTGAGCGTCGACGGCGCCGAGGAAAGCGCCGTCACGACGGCGTTTTCCGTGTCCTACCGCGCGCTGCCCGCCGAGCACCGACTGCTGTTCCGGCGGCTCGCGCTCGTCCCGGGTCAGACGTTCACCGCGCCCGCGGCCGCGGCGCTCGCGGACGTCGCCGAAGGCCGGGCCGGGCAGCAGCTCAAGGCGCTGGCCGCGGCGCACCTCGTCGAGCGGCACCTGCCCGGCCGCTACCGCTTCCACGACCTGCTGCGCAGCTACGCGGCCGGCCGCGTCGAGGCCGACGACGCCCCCGGCGACGCGGACGCGGCCCGGCGGCGGCTCCTGGACCACTACCTCACGACGGCCGACGCGGCGGGGCGCCGGCTGATCCCCCACTTCCTCCGGCTGCCGCGGCCCGAGCCGTCGCAGGTCTTCGAGGGCACCGAGGACGCGCTGGCCTGGCTGGACACCGAATGGCCGAACCTCGCCGCCGCCGTCGAGCACCCCGCGGCCCGCGAGCACGCCTGGCACCTGGCCGACGCGCTGCGGGCGTTCTTCCACCACCGCGGCCACCACACGGAGTGGATCGACACGGCGACGACGGCGCTGACCGCGGCCGAGTCCGCCGGCGACCGGCAGGCGCAGGCGGCGATGCGGCTGTCCATCGCACTCGCCGGCGTCAACAACGGCCGCTACGCCGACGCCCGCAAGCACCTGACGACGGTCCTGGACGGAGGGCTGGCGGCGGACTGGCCGGCCGGGCGCGCGGCGGCGCTCAACAACCTGAGCGCGGTGCACCAGCGCCTCGGCGACCCGCACGAGGCCATCGCGTGCGGCTCGGAGTCGTTGCGCCTCTGCGAAGAACTCGGCATCCCCGGAGTCACGATGGCGCTGGCCAACCTGGGGTTCGCGTGCGGCCAGGTCGGCGACCTCGACGCGGCCCTGCACCACTTCGGCCGCGCACTGGAGATCGCCGAACGCGACGGCGCGCGGTTCAGCGTGGCGGTGGTGCTGGTCGACCTCGCCCACATCCACCGCGACCTGGGCAACGCGGTCACCGCCGAGCTCTACGAACGTGCGCTGACGGCCAACCGCGAGCTCGGCTACCAGTACGGCGAGGCGGCGGCGCTCTCCGGCCGAGCTGTCCTGGAGGCCCGTCTGGGCGACGGGACGCGTGCCCTGGCTGACGCGGCGGAGGCGGTGGAGCTGACCCGCCGGATCGGTGACCGCGGCACGGAGGCGTCGGCGCTGGCGGCTCTGGGCGAAGCTTCTCTCCACCTCGGCCGCCCGGCGGCTCCGCATCTCGGCGCAGCGCTCGAGATCGCCCGCGAGACCAGCTTCACGTGGTGCGAAGCGGCGGCGTTGACGGGTTTGGCCGAGGCGTCGCTCGCCGAGGGGGACGTCGTCCAGGCCCGGACGCACGGCGAGGCGGCGGCGAAGCTGGCCGCCAAGGCGGGTTACCGCCCCCTCGAGACCCGCGCGGCCCGCGTCCTCGGGAAGCTGCCCGGCTGAAGGTCGCTCCCGGGGTGGTCTTGAATGACTCATTCAAGACCACCGAAGACCTGAATGACTCATTCAAGACCTCTGCCGAACCGGGGCCGGACGCGGCGCTTGCGAGTTTCCCCGCCCCGGCCGAGACTGCCGGGATGGATCAGCACCTCGTCGACCGCGCCCGGCAGCACTCGCTCGGTGATCTGCTTCGCCGGACCGCTCTGCGGCTGCCGGACAAGCTCGCCGTCGTCGATGGCGACGACAAGCTCACCTTCGCCGAGTTCGAAGCCGCCGCCAACCGCTGTGCCCACGCCCTGGCCGAGAGGGGCCTCCGCAAGGGCGACCGGCTCGCGCTGCTGAGCCACAACTGCTGGCAGTACGGCGCCCTCGCCTTCGCCACCGCGAAACTCGGTGTCCTCCTCGTGCCGGTCAACTTCATGCTCGGCGCCGACGAGATCGCCTACATCCTCCGCCACGCCGAAGTCCAAGCGTTCGTCACCGAGGACGCTCTCGAACCGACCGCCGCCAAGGCCCTCGAACTGGCCGAACGAACCGGCGTCGTCCGCGGCCGCATCCCGAAGAGCGGGGGCGGCGAGTGGGAAGACATCGGCACCTGGCTGTCCGAAGGGGACGCCGCGGCACCCGATGTCCTCGTCGCCGACGACGACCCGCTGCGGATCATGTACACCTCCGGGACCGAGTCGCGACCCAAGGGCGTGCTCCTGTCGAGCCGGTCGCTCCTCGCGCAGTACGTCTCGTGCGTCATCGACGGCGGCATGAGCGCCGACGACGTCGAGGTGCACTCGCTGCCGCTCTACCACTGCGCCCAGCTGGACTGCTTCTTCTCCGTCGACGTCTACCTCGGCGCGACCAGCGTGATCCTGCCCGGCCCGGACCCCGCCGCGTTGCTCGCGGCCGTCGAACGGGAACACGCGACGAAGCTGTTCGCGCCGCCGACCGTGTGGATCTCCTTGCTGCGCCACGAAAACTTCGACCGGACCGACCTCTCCAGCTTGCGAAAGGGTTACTACGGCGCGTCCGCGATGCCGGTCGAGGTGCTGCGCGAGCTGCGCCGCCGCCTGCCCGACGTCGAGCTGTGGAACTTCTACGGCCAGACGGAGATGGCGCCCCTGGCCACGATCCTGCGTCCGCACGAACAGCTCGACCGCGCCGGCTCGGCCGGTCGGCCTTCGCTGAACGTCGAGACGCGCATCGTCGACGACGAGGACAACCCCGTGGCACCGGGCGAGATCGGCGAGATCGTCCACCGCAGCCCGCACGCCACCCTCGGCTACTACCGCGACGAGGCCAAGACGGCCGAAGCGTTCCGCGCCGGCTGGTTCCACTCCGGCGACCTCGGTGTCGTCGACGAGGACGGTTACCTGTCCGTCGTGGACCGCAAGAAGGACATGATCAAGACCGGCGGCGAGAACGTCGCGAGCCGCGAAGTCGAAGAAGCGCTGTACCTGCTCGACGGCGTCGCCGAAGTGGCCGTGTTCGGGATCGGCCATCCACACTGGATCGAAGCGGTGACCGCCGTCGTCGTGCCGCGCGAAGGCGTCACTCTCGACGCTGTGCAAGTGATCGACCACGCAAAGGCACACCTCGCCGGTTACAAATGCCCCAAGTACCTCGTGTTCGCGGACCGGCTTCCCAAGAATCCCAGCGGAAAGATCGTCAAGCGGGAATTGCGGGAACGACACAAAGGACTCGCGACCGAGGGCTGAGCCACCGAAAACACCTTGCGTGGCACGGAAGACGACGGATACCGTCGGGTCACCGCCGCTGCCTTCCGAGGAACGCGGGACGGGTGTCCCACCAGGGCCGACCGGCCCGGAAACGAGATAGCCAAAAGCCATGGCGCGCGGCGTCCGTCGGGTCTAGTAATGAGGCCGTTCCTCGTTCCCGAACCCCGAAAGGATCTTCCCGTGTCCGTTTTCCTCGCCGTCCTGCTCGCCTTGGGCGCCGGGCTGTTCGTCGGCAGCCGCGTCCACAGCGCCCGCGAGGCCCGCTCCAACTACTCCGCCTACCGGGCCCGCACCGCCAAGGGGTTCGGGGAGATGATCCGGTCCGCGGTTTCCGCGCTGCTCGCGGTGGCCGGCGCCCTCGTGCTCCTCTTCATCCTGCTCAACGTGCTCCAGCAGGCCTGATCGCGGAACCCGACTCATGGCGGGTTGTTGCCGCCCCGGCGGCAGCGCACGCTTTCTCCTGGCCCCGACGCGCGGGGCCGGGAAAGGACTCCCCCATGAGATCGAGGGTGCTTTCTGCTGCGCTCAGTGCGGCCGTCGGCCTGCTAGGCACAGTCGTCGTCGCCGCGCCGGCCGAGGCCGCCGCGGTCTGCGGTGACCAGGTCGTCGGCAACGGCGGGTTCGAGAGCGGTACCGCCCCGTGGACGCAGACCAGTGGCGTGATCTCCGCCGCCACCTCGGCGGAGCCCGCGCACGGCGGGACGATGGACGCCTGGCTGGACGGCTACGGCAGCACGCACACCGACACCATTTCGCAGGCGTTGACCCTTCCGGCCGGCTGCGCTTCGGCGTCGCTGTCGTGGTGGACGCACGTCGACACCAAGGAGACGACGACCGGTACCGCCTACGACAAGCTGGTCGTGCAGGCGGGTTCCGACACCGTCGCGAGCTACTCCAACCTCGACAAGAACACCGGGTACGTCCAGCGCACCGTCGACGTGTCGCGCTACCTGGGCCAGACCGTCACGCTGAAGATCACCGGCACCGAGGACTCGAGCCTCGCGACCAACTTCCTCCTCGACGACTTCTCGCTGACCACGACCGGCACGAGCAACCCGCAGTCGCCGGTCGTCACCTCGCCGGGCGCCCAGTCGAGCGCCGCCGGCCAAGCCGTGTCGTTGCAGGTCCAAGCCACCGACCCGCAGAATGACGCCCTGACCTACACCGCGACCGGCCTGCCCGCCGGGCTGGCGATCGGCGCGAGCACGGGCAAGATCACCGGCACGCCGACCACCGCCGGGACGTCTTCGGTGACCGTCACGGCCAAGGACCCGGCCGGCAACAGCGGCAGCGCCACCTTCGCGTGGACGATCACGGCCGCGCCCGCGGACTCCACGCGCACGCCGATCAACCCCGCCTACACCGTGAACCTCACCTCGAGCAGCTCCGGCACGACGTGGACCGGGCACCAGAGCGTGAGCTTCACCAACGGCTCGGCGACCGCCCTGCCTGAGGTCTACCTGCGGCTGTGGGACAACTACCACGGCAGCTGCCCGTCGACGCCGATCACGGTCACGAACGTCACCGGCGGCACGGCGTCCGCGCTCAGCGTGAACTGCACCGCCATGAAGGTCACGCTTCCCAGCCCCCTGTCCCAGGGCCAGTCGGCGACCATCGGGTTCGACCTGAGCGTCGTCGTGCCCAGCGGCGCCGACCGGTTCGGCCACGACGGCGCGTACAACATGATCGGCAACGCGCTGCCGGTGCTCGCGGTCCGCGACGGCGCGGGCTGGCACCTCGACCCCTACACCAACAACGGCGAGGCGTTCTACAGCCTGATCAGCGACTTCGACGTCACCCTGGTGCACCCGACGTCGCTGCTGACGCCGGCCACCGGCTCGTCGACCGAGACGACCAGCGGCACCACGACCACCACGCACGCCACGGCGTCGAAGGTCCGTGACTTCGCGTGGGCTTCCGGGCCGTTCGCGAAGATCACCACGACGTCCGGCAAGGGCGTGCGGGTCAACGTCTACTCGGTCAGCGGGATCTCCACCAGCAGCGCCAACCAGATGCTGAGCCTGGCCGCCGACTCCATCGACGTCCACTCGGGCCGCTTCGGCGACTACCCGTACGGCGAGGTGGACGTGGTGCTGGACAACAACTTCTGGTTCGGCGGCATGGAGTACCCGGGCTTCGTGATGGACCTCGTGTCGACCACGGCGCTCCCCCACGAGCTGGCGCACCAGTGGTTCTACGGGATCGTCGGCGACGACGAGTACAACTCCCCGTGGCTCGACGAGAGCTTCACCGACTACGCCACCGACCTCTACCGCGGGATCACCGGCAGCGGCTGCGGCATCACCTGGCAGTCGAGCGCGGAGAAGCTGACCAACTCGATGGCGTACTGGGACGCGCATTCGTCGCGGTACTCGACGGTGGTCTACAACTACGGCAAGTGCACGCTGCACGACCTGCGGCGGACGATCGGCGACACGGCGATGGCGAACCTGCTGAAGTCGTACGCGCAGTCGCACTGGTACGGCGTGTCCACGACGGCCGAGTTCAAGGCCGCGGCGCAGGCGGCGGCCGGGTCGACCGACCTGACGTCCTTCTGGGCCACGCATCGTGTTGAGGGATAGCGCTGTGGGCTGATAATCGGGTTTCGTTCCCCGTCCGTGTCCGGCACTGTGGGGGCATGGACGGGGAACGGCTCTTCTGCGACACCGCGCTGGCCGCGCGGATCGAACGCGCCGAGGCGCGGTTCACGGGCGCGTGCAGCGATGCCGCACGAGCCCGCCGTGGGGACACGGCCGGCTTCGCGCGGCCGCTCGCCGGCGGCGTCGCGAGCTTCGCCGAGGCGGACTCGCCGTTCAACAAGGTCATCGGGCTCGGTTTCGACGGCCTGCCTTCCGACGCTGCGCTGGAACAGGTCGAACAGGCTTTCGGCGAGCTGGGCGCGCCGGTGCAGGTCGAGCTGTGTCAGCTGGCCGACCCCTCGGTGGGCGCGTTCTTGACCGAGCGCGGCTATCGGCTGGAGTCGTTCGAGAACGTGCTCGGCCGGCGGCTCGGCGACACCACCCCGGGTGACGGTGTCCGGCCCACCCGCGACGACGAACTGGAGCCCTGGCTCGCCATGATCGCCGACGCGTCCGCGGTCGCCGACACCGAGGGTGTGCCCTCCCACGAGGACTTCCCGCGGGAGACGCTCATCCACGCGTTGCGGGACATGGCCGGGGTCCGGCGGTACGTCGCGGTGCGCGGCGGCGAGTTCGCCGGTGGCGCGAGTTTCCGCAGCACGGACGGGATCGCGCAGTTCACCGGTGCGGCCACCGCACCCGCGCACCGCCGCCGCGGGGTGCAGACGGCGCTGCTGCGGGCCCGGCTCGCCGCGGCCACGGCGGCCGGGTGCGACCTCGCCGTCGTCACGACGCAGCCGGGCTCGAAGTCGCAGCAGAACGTCCAGCGGCAGGGGTTCGACCTGCTCTACGCGCGGACGATCCTGGTGAAGGGCACCTCGGCGACCAGCTCGTCCGGGGCCGAGAGCCGCCAAGCCTCGTAGATCAGCTCGGCGACCTCGTCGGGCTCGACGCCGTCGAGGTACACCACGACCCAGCCGAAGCCGCCCGCGGTGAACTGCACCTCGAAGACGTCGGGGCGTTCGGAGACCAGGGCCAGCTGCTCGGAGATCGTCTGCTTCAGGCCGAGGGTCCGCGTCCGCGGCCAGTAGTACCCGAAGCGCTTGCCACGCACGCTGAACGACGAGTAGTCGCGCGCTTCGGACCGTTCGACGTCCGCCAGCGCGCCGAGCACCCGTTCGAAGTCCTGCACCGGCCCACCGTAGCGCGCCGGTAGCGTGCTGGACATGACCGAGCCCGTGGCCCGGCTCACCGGGCACGCCGTAACCGAGTCTCGCCCGATGACGGGGGATCTTCGCGAAGCCGTCCTCGACGACGGCCGTGTGGTCGTGGTCAAGCGGGGGCACGGGCCGGGCGCGGCCGCGGCCGAGGCGGCGGGCCTGCGCTGGCTGGCTTCGGCGGAGGCGGTCCCGGTGCCGTCGGTGGCCGGCCACGACGAGAAGTGGCTGGTCATCGACCGCATCCCGGCCAGGCGGTCGTCGGCCCCGGCGGCCGAACGGCTCGGGCGCGGCCTGGCGCGCCTGCACGCGGCCGGAGCGCCGGCGTTCGGCGCGGCGCCCCCGGGCGGGCCCGCCGACGCGTGGATCGGCCGGGCGCCGATGGCGAACGTCCCCGGGGAGGACTGGGCGTCCTGGTACGCGGCGCAGCGCGTCCTGCCGTACGTCCGGCGGGCGGTCGACGCGGGGACGTTCGACACCGCCGAGGCAGCGCTGTTCGAGCGCGCGTGCGATCGGATCCCGGCGTCGGCCGAACCCCCGGCGCGGCTGCACGGCGACCTGTGGACCGGCAACGTCCTGTGGGACGGCCGCGAGGCGTGGCTGATCGACCCGGCCGCCCACGGCGGGCACCGCGAGACGGACCTGGCGATGCTGCACCTGTTCGGCTGCCCGCACCTCGGCAGTGTGCTGGGCGCGTACGAGGAGGTCGCGCCCCTGGCCGAGGGCTGGGCCGAGCGGGTCGGGCTGCACCAGCTGTTCCCGCTGCTGGTGCACACCGTCCTGTTCGGACGGTCGTACGCCGGGCAGGCGGTGGCGGTGGCACGTTCGTTCTAGCAGTGCTGGAGCATGCTTTCCAGCGCCGTCTTTTCGGGGACGGTGATCGAGAGGTCGTAGTTGCTCTTGACCACGATCCAGTCGGTGGCGTAGGTGCACCAGTAGGAGACCAGCGGCGGTTTCCACTGGTCCGGCGCCTTGTCGCTCTTCTGCTCGTTGAGGTTGTCGGTGACCGCGTGCAGCTGCGGCCGGACCAGGTCGTTCGCGAACTGCTCGCGGCGCTCCTGGGTCCACGACTTCGCGCCGCTCACCCAGGCCTGCCCGAGGGGCACCATGTGGTCGATGTCCACATCGGACGCCTTCTTCCAGGTTTCGCCGTCGTACGGGCTGACCCACGTGCCGGACTTCGGCGCGCAGTCGGAGTTGGTGGTGACGTCCTTGCCGTCGCGCTTGAGGACCTGCTCGCGGGTGTCGCAGGCGCCCTCGACCTTGTCCCAGCGCGGGAACTTCTCGCGGCTGTAGCCGTCCATGGTGCCGCGCACGGCGATCTTGAGCTGCGCCAGCTGCGCCTTCGCCTCGGCGGGTGCGATCGGCGGCGCGGCGGCGGTCCCGGTGGGCTGGGACCCGGACGCGAGTCCGTCGGGCACCTTGCAGCCGGTGAGGGAGGCGCCCGCGAGGACGGCCAGCAGGACGAGCGCTTGGGTGCGCGGCATCGTGAACCCCTTTCACGTCTAGCGGGAGGTGCCCAGACGACGCTGCGGGGAAACGGTGCAGATGGCGAGTTGGCGCGAAACTCACGAGCCGTGGAAGACCTGTGCCACGAACACGGCGGCGATCACGCCCACGGTGACGAGCAGGGTCAGCACGAAGACCAGGCCCCACGGCACCTGCCGGATCGGCCGCGGCCGCGGGAAGACGGCGTGCCCGCGTGGCGCGGGGATCCGCGGACCGGGAGCGTCGTGGGCCGCGGCGACCGCCGGCTCGGGCGGCAGGGACACGACAGCGGGCAGCACGGGCACCCGCTCGAGCCGCGGAACGCGGGCCGGGAAGCCGTCGGCGAGCAGGGCGGCCCGCGCCGGGGCGAGGTGGGCGAGGGAGAGGGCGTAGCAGGCGTCGAGCACGTCGTCGGCCGACCAGACGGTCCGCCACCGGTTGTGCTGCCCGATGATTCGCCGGAGCCCGCGCGGATCGGCGAGCACGACGGCCACGCCGGGGAAGGAGTCGGCTTCATACCAGAAGGGGTTAGGTTCGTACCAGGCTTGGTTCAGCTCGGGTTCGCCGGGATCCGTTTCGCGAAAAGCCTGCCCCGGATCCGCCGCGGGCCAAGCTTGGCTCGGAGCGGGATCGCCCGGGATCGGACCGCCCCAGGCGTGGTCCGGCTCGCGTCCGCCCGGACCCGCCGCACGCCACGCTTGGCCCGCATCGGGCTCGCCCAGGCTCGGCCCGCCCCAGGCGTGGTCCGGCCCAGGTTCGCGCCGACCCCACTCCGGTTCGGTCGCACTCGGCCCCACCCCACTCCACGCTCCATCCGGCCCGCCCGCACGCCCGGACCGGCCCGGGTCCTGCCCACCCGGGCCCGCTTCACGCCGGTCCGATTCCCTTGCCCCCTCCGGCAAACGCGTCTCGGCCACCGGTTCGCGCGGCTCCGGCACCCGGACCGCCGCGGGCTCGGGAGGCTCTTCCGCCGAATCGGGCCCACCCGGCTCGGCCACGCGATCTCGCAGCTCCGGAACCGCCTCACGCAAGCCCGGCTCCCCCACCGGCGGAACGACCGCGACCAGCCCCGTCACGTAGCGCCCGCCGTCGTGCGCGGCCAACGCCCCCTTGGCCGCCGCGACCCCGGCACCCGCCCGCTCGCCCGGCGAAACGCCCACCCCCGGCGAGTGCGCCGCGATCACCACAATCCCCGACCGGGTGAACACCAGCGCGTCCACGAACCGGGGACCGAAGCGGCTCGGGACCGTGATCCCGGTCAGCGCCAGACCCGTCAGGTGGTCCGGTCCCGGTCCCCAGGAACGCAGCAACCCCACGAGGTGCTCCGCCGCGGCGGGCAGGCGCCGCACCTCACCGGTGCGCTGGAAAGCCACGAGCACCGCCGGTCACTCCTCCCACGAGTAGAGCTCCCTCGACGGTAGGAGCCGGACCGGCGCCGCCCCAGCAGCCGAACGAGTGGTCGAACGCCACCGTGCGTAGCCGGGGCATGCTGGAGCGGCATCCGCACCGCACGAGGGAGACCCGATGCCCCCAGCCGCCTACCAGGGCCGCGCGCTCGACGTCGACCGGTCGTTCTACCGCCGGCTCGCCCACGACGAGGGCCGCGAGCTCGTGGACGCGTTCGAGGTCCCGATCCGCTCCGGCCGCGCCTGGCGGGTGCCGCGCGGCCACCTGTGCCGCCTGCGGACCGTCGAGGGCCCGCAGGTCGGCGACCTCAACCTCTGGAACGCCGACGACCCCCGCGAACGCTTCTGGGCCGCCCGCACCCGCCAGCTCCAGCGCGCCCACGTCAGCACCTTCGACCGGCTCTGGTCGACCCTCCCCTTCCTCCGCCCGCTCGCCACGATCACCGCCGACACCCTCGAGAACCACGGCGTGGACGCGGACGGCGGTCGTGTCCACGACCTGCTCGGCACCCGCTGCGACCCCTACGTCAACCGCATGCTCACCGGCGAAGACTTCGACTTCCACTGCCATTCGAACCTCGTCCGCGCGGTCGCGCCGTTCGGGCTCACCGAGTTCGACGTGCACGACGTCCTGAACGTCTTCCAGTGCACCGGCCTGAACGACGAAGACCGGTACTTCATGAAGGCCTGCCCCGCCCGCCCCGGCGACCACCTCGAGTTCTTCGCCGAGCTGGATCTGCTGTGCGCGCTCTCGACCTGCCCGGGCGGCGACCTCTCGATTCCCCTGTGGGGACCGGGCGCCCGCGACCCGATCGACGTCTGTCACCCGATCGGCGTCGAGGTCTTCAAGCCCCGGGCGGACCTGCTCGACGGGTGGCGCCCACCGGAGCGCGCGGCCTACCGGGGTCTGCACGGCGTCCGGCTGCCGGAGTGGGGTGCTCCGGCCTAACCGTTGTCCCGCAACGGAAGTCGACGCGAAGGTTCTCCTCGCTGCCGGTCCGTGTGATGATGGCAGGCCGGGGACACCGATCGGCTCGGCGAGGAGTGCGAGTGGACCTGCGGACCGAGATCGCGCAGTCGTGGCGGCGGGCGGAGCTTTCCGGGCTCTCGCCGGCCTCGTCGGTCGAGCGGCTGAACGTCACCGACGTCGACCGCCGCAGCCGGTTGCTGCGGGCCGCCTCGCCGGTGCTCGACGAGCTGGCCCGGCAGCTGGCCGGCACGCGGTTCTGCGTCGTGCTCGCCGACGACGAGTGCCGGATCGTGGCCCGGCGGTTCTCCGAGCGGTCGGTCGAGCTGGCGCTGGAGAACATCAGCGCGGTCCCCGGCTGCCAGTTCCTGGAGGAGCGGACCGGGACGAACTCCCTCGCGACGCCGTTCGAGACCCGCCGCGGCGTCTCCGTCGACGGCGACGAGCACTTCCTCGAGGCCATGAAGCAGTTCACCTGCTACGGCCACCCGGTGGTGCACCCGACGACGCGGCGGCTGGCCGGCGTCCTCGACATCACCGGCCCCGCCGGGGACGCGAACCCGTTGCTCGGACCGTTCCTGCGGCGCGCGGTCGCCGACATCGAACGGCGGCTGCTCGACGGCGCGAAGCTCGCCGAGCAGCAGCTGCTGGCGGCGTTCCAGTCGGTGCAGCACCGGGCGTGCGCGGTCTTGGCGCTCGGCCAGGACGTCGTCCTCGCGAACACCGCGGCGACCGAGCTGGTCGACACCGCCGACCACCGGCTGCTGCGCGAGCTGGGCCGCACGCAGCGCGGCCTCGGCCGTCTCCGGCTGACGTCGGGCACGCCGGTCGAGGTGCGCGTCGAAGCGGTGTCGGCGAGTGCCGGGCTGCTGTTCGAGCTGGCGCCGGTGCGGACGTCGAGCCCGGTCGTCTCGCGCCCTCGGGCCGAGCGCGGCCTCTTCCCCGCCCAGGTCGACGAGCGTCTCCGCAGCGCGGGGCGCGCCCGGCGGCGCGTGCTGATCTCCGGCGAGCCGGGGGCCGGCCGCAGCACGGCGGCCCGCGTCGTGGCCGGGGACGAACCGGTGCACGAGTTCGACGCGTCCGACGTCGTCGCCGGCGAGGCCGAGTGGTGCGCGCGGGTGGAGACGGCGGCTTCGGTGCGCGGCCTGCTGGTGATCGACGGGATCCAGCTGCTGCCCCCGCTGGCGGCGGTCCGCCTGGCCCGGCTCCTGGACACGACGACGGCGTGGTTCGTGCTGCTCAGCGGCCCGCCGCCGGAGCTGCACGGTGAACAGGCGACCCTGGCGGCGCGCATGCACCGGCGGATCGAGCTGCCGCCGTTGCGCGAGCGCCGCGACGAGATCCCGGCGATCGCCCGCGCCCTGCTGCGCGGTTACAGCGACGCGCTCCGGCTGACCCCGGGGGCGCTGGAGCTGCTGGGGTCCCAGCAGTGGCCGGGCAACCTCCGCGAGCTGGCCGGAGTCCTGGCGGGCGCGGCCGACCGCCGGTCGGCGGGCGACCTCACGGCGGAGGACGTGGCGCCGGGCTGCACGGACACGGCCCCCGGCGCGGTGCTCAGCGGCTGGGAGCAGGCGGAGTACGACGTGATCGTCCGGACGCTGCGCGCGTGCGACGGCAACAAGGTGCGGGCGGCGAAGCAGCTGGGCATCAGCCGGTCCACGCTCTACAACCGGATGCGGGCGCTGCGGGTCCGCTGAGCCGCGGTGTCCGGGAATTGGACACTCCGCGCCCTCCTCCGCTCCACACAATCGAGGCACCAAGGGTGCACCGCCGCACGTGGAGGAGATGGCCGTGAAGACCAAGGCAGCCGTACTGTTCGACGCCGGGAAGCCGTTCGAGATCATGGAGCTGGACCTCGACGGCCCGGGCCCGGGCGAGGTGCTCATCAAGTACACCGCCGCCGGGTTGTGCCACTCGGACCTGCACCTGATCGACAACGACCTCGTGCCGCGCTTCCCGATCATCGGCGGCCACGAGGGCGCCGGGATCATCGAGGACGTCGGCCCGGGCGTGACGAAGGTGCAGCCCGGCGACCACGTCGTCTGCAGCTTCATCCCCAACTGTGGCACCTGCCGCTACTGCTCCACCGGCCGCCAGAACCTGTGCGACATGGGCGCCACCATCCTCGAGGGCCACCTGCCGGACGGCACCTTCCGCTTCCACGGTGGCGGCCAGGACTTCGGCGCCATGTGCATGCTCGGCACGTTCTCCGAGCGCGCCACCATCTCGCAGCACTCGGCCGTCAAGGTCGACGACTGGCTGCCGCTGGAGACCGCCGTGCTCGTCGGCTGCGGCGTCCCGACCGGGTGGGCCACCGCGAACTACGCCGGCGGCGTCCGGGCCGGGGACACCACCGTCGTCTACGGGATCGGCGGCATCGGCATCAACGCCGTGCAGGGCGCCGCGCACGCCGGCGCGAAGTACGTCGTCGCGGTGGACCCGGTGGAGTTCAAGCGGGAAGCCGCGCTCAAGTTCGGCGCCACCCACGCGTTCGCCACCGCGGCCGAGGCCGCCGAGAAGGTCAACGAACTCACCTGGGGCCAGCTGGCCGACCAGGCGCTGATCACCGTCGGCACCGTCGAGGAGGACGTCGTCAGCGAGGCGTTCAACGTGGTCGGCAAGGGCGGCACGGTCGTCATCACCGGCCTCGCGAACCCCGAGAAGCTCACTGTGCACGTCTCCGGCGGCGTGATGACGCTGTTCGAGAAGACGATCAAGGGCACGCTGTTCGGGTCGGCGAACCCGCAGTACGACATCGTCCGCCTGCTGCGGCTTTACGACGCCGGGAAGCTCAAGCTCGACGAGCTGGTGACCCGCAAATACACCCTCGAGCAGGTCAACGAGGGCTACCAGGACCTGCGCGACGGCAAGAACATCCGCGGCGTCATCGTCCACGGCTGACCGTGTCCACAGTGGACCTCGACGCGGCGTACCGGCTGAACCCGTGTACCGCTCTCGACGTACTGGCCCACTGCTGTGAGCGGCGGGAGCGGTGTTCCCTCGGCACGCCCGACGTGGTCCGGTTCGTCCGCGCGCTGGTCATGCACGCCTCGGTCCGCGACGCTCTCGACGCCGCGGACCTGGGCGGGACGAGCCGGGCCCGGGTGGTGGCGGCGCTGGAGCACCTCGCCGCCACCGGGGTCATCGTCACCGCCCCGTGAACCACCGGTTCACGGGCGCGGCGCGTTGCGCAGGTTGGTGCGCGCCAGGTCGACCATCTTGCCGACGCCGCCGTTGAGCACGGTCTTCGTGGCGCCCAAGGCGAACCCGCGCACCATCTCGCCGGTGATCCGGGGCGGGATCGACAGCGCGTTCGGGTCGGTCACCACCTCGACGACCGCGGGGCCCGGGTGGGCGAACGCCTTCTCCAGCGCGCCGCGGACGTCGGCCGGGTCCTCGACGCGGGCCGCGTGGATCCCGCAAGCGGCCGCGATCGCCGCGAAGTTCACCGGTGCGTGGTCGGTGCCGAAGTCCGGGAGGCCGTCGACGAGCATCTCCAGCTTCACCATGCCGAGCGTGGCGTTGTTGAACACCACGACCTTCACCGGAACGTCGTAGGCGGGCAGCGTCAGCAGGTCGCCCATCAGCATCGCGAGGCCACCGTCGCCGGAGAGCGAGACGACCTGGCGGCCCGGCTGGGCGAGCTGCGCGCCGATCGCGTGCGGCAGCGCGTTCGCCATGCTGCCGTGCCGGAACGAGCCGAGCACGCGGCGGCGGCCGTTCGGGGTCAGGTAGCGCGCGGCCCAGACGTTGCCCATGCCGGTGTCGACGGTGAACACCGCGTCGTCGGCGGCGACCTCGTCGAGCACCGAGGCGACGTACTCCGGGTGGATCGGCCGGCGGTGCTCGATCTTCGTCGTGTACGCGCCGACGACCTTTTCCAGCTTCCGCACGTGCTCGCGCAGCATCCGGTCGAGGAACGCGCGATCGGTGCGGGGCCGCAGCAGCGGGAGCAGCGCCCGCAGCGTTTCCCGGACGTCACCGTGCACCGCCAGCTCCAGCGGCGTGCGCCGGCCGAGGCGCGAAGCGTCGTGGTCGATCTGGATCGTGCGGGCCTGCGGGAGGAACTTGTCGTACGGGAAGTCGGTGCCCAGCAACAGGATCCGGTCGGCCTCGTGCATCGCGTCGTAGCAGGCGCCGTAGCCGAGCAGGCCGCTCATGCCGACGTCGAAGGGGTTGTCGAACTGGATCCACTCCTTGCCGCCGAGCGAGTGCCCGACCGGCGCGCCGAGCTTTTCCGCCAGCGCCATGACCTCGTCGTGCGCACCCCGGACGCCCGCGCCGGCGAAGAGCATCACCTTTTCGCCCGAATTCAGCAGATCCGCGAGCTCTTGGACGGTCTCCGAAGACGGCACCGCGGGCGACGGCGTGACCAGGGGCAGGCGCTCGGTCAGCGGGCCGGTGGCCTTGCGGTCGGCGAGGTCGCCCGGGATGGTCAGCACCGCGACGCCGCCCTTGCCGACGGCGGTCTGGGTGGCGATCCGCAGGAGCCTCGGCAGTTGCGCGGGGTCCGCCACGACCTCGCTGAAGTGGCTGCACTCGGCGAAGAGCCGGTCCGGGTGCGTCTCCTGGAAGAAGCCGGTGCCGATCTGGTTCGACGGGATGTGCGACGCGATGGCCAGCACCGGCGCGCCCGAGCGATGGGCGTCGAAGAGGCCGTTGATCAGGTGCAGGTTGCCCGGCCCGCAGCTGCCCGCGCACACGGCGAGCTTGCCGGTGACCTGCGCTTCGGCCGCCGCGGCGAAGGCGGCCGTCTCCTCGTGGCGGACGTGCACCCACTCGATGCCGTCAGTGCGGCGGACCGCGTCGACGATCGGGTTGAGACTGTCCCCGACGATGCCGTAGATGCGCTCGACGCCCGCGTCCCGCAGGGTCCTGACCAGCTGTTCTGCCACGGTTGCCATACGTCCAGCGTGGCCCGTGCCGACCGATGCGTCCAATGCCTGATTGGATGAAAATCCATACACTGGAGGCATGGACGTCCAGACGCTGCGGCTCTTCCGCGAGGTCGCGGGCGGCGCGACCGTGACGGAGACCGCGGCCGGCGCCCACCTGACCCAGCCGGCGCTCTCCCGCGCTCTGCGCCGGCTGGAGCGCGAGGCGGGCGCCGAGCTCTTCCGCCGGTCCGGGCGGGTGCTGCGGCTGACGCCGGCCGGGCACGCGTTCAGGCGGCACGTCGACCTTGTGCTCGACCAACTCGACCAGGGACTGCGCGAGGTCGGTGAGATCGTCGCGCCGGGCACCGGGGTCGTCCCGCTGGCCTTCCTGCACACGTTCGGCACCTGGCTCGTGCCCTCGGTGCTGCGGGGCTTCCTGCGCGAGCACCCCGGCGCCCGGTTCGAACTGCGGCAGCACGGCGAGGCCGGCCTCGAAGCGGAACTCCTGGACGGCACCGCGGACCTCGTCATCACCAGCGGCGACCCGGGGCACCCGCAACTGCACTGGGAACGCCTGCTCGTCGAGCCGCTGCGACTGGCGGTCCCGCCGCACCACCGGCTCGCCGGGCGGCGACGGGTCCGCCTCGCCGACCTCGCGCACGAGTCGTTCATCCTGCTGCGACCGGGTTACGCGCTGCGCGAAACCACCGAGCGCCTGTGCGCCGAGGCCGGGTTCGCGCCGCGGATCGGTTTCGAGGGCGACGAAGTCGAGACGCTGCGCGGGCTCGTCACCGCCGGGCTCGGCGTGTCCGTGCTGCCGCTGCCGCACACGGCGGAATCCCCGGCGCCGCACCTGGAACTGACCGATGTGGACGCCGCGCGCGACATCGGTCTCGCCTGGGCGGCCGGGCGGACTCTCCCGCCGCTGAGCGAAACCTTCCGGCGGTACGTCCTCGCCGCCGACCTCGACCGTCCACAAGGGACTATGTGAGAATCGCCGTACGACCACGCAATGTGACCGCCGGTGTGACAGGGTGGCGACATGGTCGCCGCGCTGAGATCCTTCCTGACGTCCTGGACCTCCGTCACGCCGGTGCTCGGCCTGGTCGTGCTGGCGTTCGCCTGGGGCCGCGACCTCGGCCCGGTCTTCGTGGCCGTCGTCGCGATCGCGCTCGGTGCGACGGTGCTGGCCGCGGTGCACCACGCGGAGGTCGTCGCGCACCGCGTCGGCGAGCCGTTCGGGTCGCTCGTGCTCGCGGTCGCGGTCACCGTCATCGAGGTCGCGCTGATCGTCACGATGATGGTTTCGGGTGGCCCGGAGGCCGGTTCGCTCGCGCGCGACACCGTGTTCGCCGCGGTGATGATCACGACCAACGGCATCGTCGGCATCTCGCTGCTCGTCGGCGCGAGGCGCTACGGCGTCACCCTGTTCAACTCCGAAGGCAGCGGCGCCGCGCTGGCCACGGTCGCGACCCTGGCCACGCTGAGCCTGGTGCTGCCGACGTTCACCTCCAGCACCCCCGGCCCGGCGTTCTCGACCGCGCAGCTGACCTTCGCCGCCGTCGCGTCCCTGGCGCTGTACGGGACGTTCGTGCTGACGCAGACCGTGCGCCACCGCGACTTCTTCCTCCCGGTGGCCGCCGACGGCGAGGTCAAGGAGGACGACCACGCCGACCCGCCGACGAGCCGGGCGGCGCTGGGCAGCCTCGCGCTCCTGCTGGTGGCGCTGGTCGCGGTGGTCGGCCTGGCGAAGGTCGAGTCGCCCGCAATCGAGGCGGGTGTGCGCGCGGCCGGGTTCCCGCAGTCGTTCGTGGGTGTCGTGATCGCGTTGCTGGTGCTGCTGCCGGAGACCTTGGCGGCGACGCGCGCGGCCCAGCGCGACCGGATGCAGATCAGCCTCAACCTGGCCTACGGCTCGGCGATCGCGAGCATCGGCCTGACCATCCCGGCGATCGCGCTGGCGTCGGTGTGGCTGCCGAGCGAACTGCTGCTCGGGCTCGGCTCGACGCAGATCGTGCTGCTGGCGCTGACCGTGGTGGTGAGTGTCCTGACCGTGGTGCCCGGCCGGGCGACGCGCCTGCAGGGCGGCGTGCACCTGGTGCTGCTGGCCGGGTTCCTGGTGCTGGCCGTCAACCCTTGAGGCGCGCCTCGTCCCGGGTGGGCTGGAACAACTCGACCGGGTTGCCCGACGGGTCGTCGACGAGTACCTGGTCGCCGCCGACGCCGTGGACGATCCCGCCGCGCAGCCGCACGCCGGCGGCCGTCAACCGTTCGACGTCCCCGGCCAGGTCCTCGACCTCCAGGGCGAACCGGTTCCACCCGCCCGGCGCGGGCGTCACCCCGGCGACGGCCGCGCCACCGCCCGGCCCGCCGCCGGGCGCGGAGAGCAGCAGCCGGAGGTCGCCGCGGGTCAGCATCGCGAAGCCGGGCGCGGGGTGCATCCTCTCGGTGAACCCGAGCTGCCCGCAGTAGAACGCGATGGCGGCGCCGACGTCGTCGACGATGTACCGGACACTCACTGTGGCCATCGCTCCAGCACAGCACAGCGGAGCCGCCGAGGCCACCACCGGCGGCTCACCGCCCTCCGGTGACCTCGATCCCCACCACGCACGTGTCGTCGTCGGTGTCGGCGGTGCTGTACGTCAGCAGCGTGTCCAGCTGGTGCTCCAGCCCGCCGTCGTGGCCCTTCACCAGCGTCACCAGGCGCGACACCGTCTCCTGGACCGGCCGGTCGCGCCGCTCGACCAGGCCGTCGGTGTAGATCAGCAGGATGTCGCCTTCGCCGAGCTGGAGCTCGTCCTCCTGGTACACCACGTCGCGGACCGCGCCCAGCAGCGAGCCGCGCAGCAGCGGCAGTGTCGTCGCGCCGCCGTCGCGGTGGCGGACGATCGGTGGCAGGTGCCCGGCGCGCGCCCAGCGGAGCTTGCGGGTCGCCGGGTCGTACACCGCCGCGACCGCCGTCGCCGTGACGTGGTCGGTCAGGTGGTAGGCCACCAGGTTCAGCCACGTGAGCAGCTGCGCCGGCCCGGCGCCGGTCGCCGCCAGGCCGCGCAGCGCGTTGCGGAGGCTCACCATCCCGGTCGCCGCGTCGATCCCGTGCCCGGCGACGTCGCCGACGCACAGCAGCACCTCGCCCGTCGGCAGAGCGACCGCGTCGTACCAGTCGCCGCCGACCAGGTGCTCCTTCTCCGCGGGCCGGTAGCGGACCGCCGCGCGCAGGCCGGGCATGTCGATCGGGCCGGTCGCCGGCGGCATGATCGCGTGCTGCAGCTGCAGCGCGAGCCGGTTGCGCTCGATCGACTCCTGCTCGGTCTCGGCCAGCCTGTCCCGAGTCGCGGCGAGCGCCACCTCGGTCCAGTGCTGCGACGAAACATCCTGGTAGGCCCCGCGGACCGCGACGAGGTCGCCGCGGCCGTCGACGACCGGCTCGGCGACCACCCGGATGTGCCGGGCGACGCCGTCGGACCGCTGCAACCGGAACGCCGTCGACGACGGGCGCCGGTGGTGCAGCACCGCGCGCAGGAACCGGCCGATCGCCTGCGCGTCGTCCGGGTGCGCGTGCGCGGCCAGCTCGTTCAGCGACAGCGGTGTCGCCGTCGGCGGCAGCCCGTACAACGCGAACAGCTCGGTGTTCCAGGTGATCGCCCCGGTCACCACGTTCTCTTCGAAGCCGCCGATGCGCCCGAGCCGCTGGGCGTGTTGCAGCAGCACGGCGAGCTTCGCCGCGTCGTCCTGGATGCGCAGGATCAGCAGCACGTTGCCGGCGAACCGCGTCACGCTGATGTCGGTGAGAACGGTCAGCGGCACCTGGTCGACGAGGGTGGTGATCGTCATGCTCTCGGCGCGGAACGGCTCGCCGGTGGCGTAGACCCGCTGGACCATGTCCAGCAGGCCGCTCTCCTCGGCGGCGAGCGGGTAGGTCTCCAGCAGCCGCGTGCCGACGAGCCGGCTGCGCGGCCGCCCGCCGGGGTCGGCGAACCGGACGTTGGCGTGGTGGATGCGGAAGTCGGTCAGCCGGCCGCCGTCGAGGCACGGCGAGAGCAGCACCGCCGGGTCGTGCAGCCCGTCGACGAAGTCGACCAGCTCGCCGAGGAAGTCCCCCGAACCGCCGGCGGACACGGGGCCGACCACGCCGTCCCACGTGTCGAGCGTGTGCGCGCACAGCTCCGCCAAGGCCTCCAGCTGCCGGCGCTGCCGCCCGGGCTCGGCGGGCAGCGGGTCCGGCCAGCACATCTCGACGACACCGATGATCCGGCCGCCGGTGCCGGTGGGCACCGCGACGCGGCCGCCCTCGGCGAGGGTGTGCTGCCCGATCGACGGCAGCCCGGCACCGGACAACGTCGGGTGCCAGACGGTGTCGCGCTCCAGGAGCGCGCTGCGGGCGGGAGTCGCGACGCCGGGCGGGACGTAGCGCCAGCGCGCCGCCTCCTCGGCCGAGAACCCGGCCGACCCGGCGAGCGTCAGCGACCCGTCGGGCCCGGCGAGCCACACCGCGACCGCGGTCGCGCCGAGCGGTCGCAGGGCATGCTCCAAAATGGACTCCGCGACGCGCTGGGTGTCCCCCGCCGCGAGCACGCCGCTCTCGGCGGTGCGCAACCGCACCGCGACGGACTCCTCGCCTTCGGCGCGGGCCAGGAACTCCTGCGTCACCTCGGTGATCCGGTCCTCGGCCGCTTCGCCGACGACGTCCGCCGCGAACTCCAGCGGCGTCAGCCCCGCGCGCTCCGCCAGCGTCTCCAGCTGCCGGGCCGCGTCGGCGGGCGTGCAGTGCAGGCGTTCCATCAGGACGCCCTTGGCGAGCTCGATCAGCGCGCGGCCGTCGGCGACGGCGTGGGCGTGGTCGACCTCGCCGCGCAGGCGGGCGACGGTGTCGGCGAGCCGGGCGAGATTGGCGGAGACCTGCGCCGCCGGCACCGGGACGACCTGCTCGTCGGCGGCCGGCAGCTCGTCGCCGATCACGCCGTCACGTGCCGCTTGATGCGGGCGACGAGGTCGTCCGCGTCCACCGGCTTGGTCACGTAGTCGGTCGCCCCCGACGCGAGGCTCTTCTCGCGGTCGCCGGGCATCGCCTTCGCCGTGACCGCGATGATCGGGATGCGGGCGTGCTCGGGCATCGCGCGGATCTTCGCCGTCGCGGTGTAGCCGTCCATCTCGGGCATCATCACGTCCATCAGGATCAGGTCGATGCCCGGGTGCCCGGCGACGGTCTCGACGCCCTTGCGGCCGTCCTCGGCGTGCAGCACCTGCATCCCGTGCAGCTCCAGGATCCCGGTCAGCGCGAAGACGTTGCGCGGGTCGTCGTCGACGATCAGCACCGTGCGCCCGGCCAGCGTCGTGTCGACGTCGGCGGCCCGCACCGGCGCGGCCGGCTCGTCCGGGCGGACCAGCGGCAGCACCGCCCCGGGTTCCTCCGCCGACAGGTGCAGCGCGATCCGCTCGCGCAGCTCGTCGAGACCGGACAGCACCTCCAGCGACTGCACGTCCGCGCGGGACTGCACCAGCTGCTCCAGCTCGCCGTCGAGCCGGCGGCTGTTGTGCGCGAGCACCGGCACCATCCGCAACGCGCTGTCGCCCTGCATCGCGTCGAGGAAGCCGAACGCGGTGCGGTCCGGCAGGTCCAGGTCAAGCACGACGCAGTGGTAGGCGTCGGTGGCGAGCGCGGCCGCGGCCTCCTGCGTGCCCACCGCCGTCACGACCTCGACCTCGGCCGGCGAGATCCCGATGTCCCGGCTGTCGGCCAGGTCCGCGGCGGCGCTCTCGGCGACGAGCGTCAGCAGCCCGTGCTGGCGCTCCTCCACGACCAGCAGCCGCCGGTGGGCGCGCGGCACCGAGGTCGTGAGGGCCGTGCCGGTGTCCCCGAGCGCGACGGCCGTGCCGGGGTGCTCGCCCGCGGGCAGCGGCGCGAAGTCCGGCCGCGCGACCGGCAGGGAGAACGTGAACGAGCTGCCCTCGCCGGGCGTGCTCTCGGCGGTGATGAACCCGCCGAGCAGCTGGGCGATCTCGCGGCTGATCGACAGGCCGAGCCCGGTGCCGCCGTACTTGCGACTGGTGGTGCCGTCGGCCTGCTGGAACGCGCCGAAGATCGACTCCAGCTGGTGTTCGGCGATCCCGATGCCGGTGTCGATGACGCGGAACGCGACGGCGGGCCCGTGCGCGCGCAGCGGGCGGGGCAGGGTTTCCGGGTCGACCGGCTCGATGTGCAGCTCGATCCCGCCGACCTCGGTGAACTTGACCGCGTTGGACAGCAGGTTGCGCAGCACCTGCCGCAGCCGCGAGTCGTCGGTCAGCAGCTCGACGGGCGAGCCGGGAGCGACGGTGATCCGGAAGTCGAGGTTGCGCTGCGAGGTCATCGGCCGGAACGTCGCCTCGACGTAGTCCAGCAGGCCGCGCAGTGACACCTGTTCCGGGGTGACGTCCATCTTCCCGGCCTCGACCTTCGACAGGTCGAGGATGTCGTTGATCAGCTGCAGCAGGTCCGACCCGGCGGAGTGGATGATGCCCGCGTACTCGACCTGCTTCGCGCTGAGGTTCCGGGTCGGGTTCTGCGCGAGCAGCTGGGCGAGGATCAGCAGGCTGTTGAGCGGGGTGCGCAGCTCGTGGCTCATGTTGGCCAGGAACTCCGACTTGTACTTCGACGCCAGCGTCAGCTGCTGGGCGCGGGCCTCCAGCTCCTGGCGCGCCTGCTCGATCTCCAGGTTCTTCGTCTCGATGTCGCGGTTCTGCGTGACCAGCAGCGCCGCCTTCTCCTCCAGCTCGGCGTTGGAGCTCTGCAGCTCCTCCTGCCGGGCCTGCAGCTCCTGCGACCGGGCCTGCAGTTCCCCGGTCAGCCGCTGCGACTCACCGAGCAGCTCGTCGGTGCGGGCGTTGGCGACGATGCTGTTGACGTTGACGCCGATCTGCTCCATCAGCAGTTCGAGGAACGCCCGGTGCACCGCGGTGAAGCCGTGCACCGACGCCAGCTCGAGCACCCCGAGGACCTGGTCCTCGACGACGATCGGCAGCACGATCAGGCTGGCCGGCGCGGTGCGGCCGAGGCCGGAGGAGATGGTGGCGTAGCCCGGCGGGACGTCGTCGACCGCGATCGGCCGGCGGCTGCGCGCGGCCTGCCCGACGAGGGACTGGCCGATCCGGAAGCGCACCATCGGGCCCTCGCCGTCGGGGTGGCCGTACGCGCCGACCAGCCGCAGCTCGGGGACCTCGGCGGTGTCGTCGGCGAGGTAGAACGCGCCGAACTGGGCGTTGACCAGCGGGACCAGCTCGTCCATCACCGCGGCCGCGACGACGGCGAGGTCGCGGCGGCCCTGCATCAGCCCGGTGATCGTGGCCAGGTTCGACTTCAGCCAGTCCTGCTCCTGGTTCGCCCGCGTCGTCTCGCGCAGCGACTCCACCATCGAGTTGATGTTGTCCTTCAGCTCGGCGACCTCACCGGAGGCGTCGACGGTGATCGAGCGGGTCAGGTCGCCCTCGGCGACGGCGCTGGTGACCTCGGCGATCGCGCGGACCTGCCGGGTGAGGTTCCCGGCCAGCCCGTTGACGTTCTCCGTCAGCCGCTTCCACGTGCCGGACACGCCTTCGACCTCGGCCTGGCCACCGAGGCGGCCTTCGCTGCCGACCTCGCGTGCGACGCGAGTGACCTCCGCGGCGAACGCCGAGAGCTGGTCGACCATGGTGTTGATCGTGGTCTTCAGTTCGAGGATCTCGCCGCTGGCGTCGACGTCGATCTTGCGGGTCAGGTCGCCCTGCGCGACGGCGGTGGTCACCTGGGCGATGTTGCGGACCTGCCCGGTGAGGTTGTTCGCCATCGAGTTGACGTTGTCGGTGAGGTCCTTCCAGGTGCCGGCGACGTTCGGCACGCGCGCCTGGCCGCCGAGCATGCCCTCGGTGCCGACCTCGCGGGCCACGCGGGTGACCTCGTCCGCGAACGCCGACAGCGTGTCGACCATCGTGTTGATGACGTCGGCCAGCGCCGCGACCTCGCCCTTGGCCTCGACGGTGATCTTGCCGGACAGGTCGCCGCGCGCGACGGCCGTGGCGACCTGGGCGATCGAGCGGACCTGGCCGGTCAGGTTGGACGCCATGACGTTGACGTTGTCGGTGAGGTTCTTCCAGGTCCCGGACACGCCGCGGACGGTCGCCTGGCCGCCGAGGTTGCCCTCGGTGCCGACCTCGCGGGCGACTCGGGTGACCTCGTCCGCGAACGCGGACAGCTGGTCCACCATCGTGTTGATGGTGTCCTTCAGCTCGAGGATCTCGCCGCGGGCGTCGACCCGGATCTTCTGCGAGAGGTCGCCGCGCGCGACGGCGGTGGTGACCTGGGCGATCGAGCGGACCTGCGCGGTGAGGTTGTCGGCCATGACGTTGACCGACTCGGTGAGGTCCTTCCACGTCCCGGACACGCCCTTGACGTCGGCCTGGCCACCGAGCCGGCCTTCGGTGCCGACCTCGCGCGCCACCCGGGTGACCTCGTCCGCGAACGCGGACAGCTGATCCACCATCGTGTTCAGCGTGTCCTTGAGCTCCAGGACCTCGCCGCGGGCGGTCACGTTGATCTTCTGCGACAGGTCGCCCTTCGCCACCGCGGTGGCGACCTGGGCGATGTTGCGGACCTGGTCGGTCAGGTTGCCCGCCATGAAGTTCACCGAGTCGGTGAGGTCGCGCCAGGTGCCGGAGACGCCCTTGACGTCGGCCTGCCCGCCCAGCCGGCCCTCGGTGCCCACCTCGCGGGCCACGCGGGTGACCTCGTCCGCGAACGACGACAGCTGGTCGACCATCGTGTTGATCGTGCTCTTCAGCTCGAGGATCTCACCGCGGGCGTCGACGGTGATCTTCTGCGACAGGTCACCCTTCGCGACCGCCGTGGTCACCTGCGCGACATTGCGGACCTGGTCGGTCAGGTTCCCGGCCATGAAGTTCACCGAGTCGGTGAGGTCGCGCCACACGCCGCCGACGCCGGGCACCTGGGCCTGCCCGCCGAGCCGGCCTTCGCTGCCCACCTCGCGCGCGACTCGCCCGACCTCGTCGGCGAACGACGACAGCTGGTCCACCATCGTGTTGACGGTGTCCTTGAGTTCGAGGATTTCGCCGCGGGCGTCGACGTCGATCTTCTGTGACAGGTCGCCCTTGGCCACCGCGGTCGCCACCTGGGCGATGTCGCGGACCTGGGTGGTGAGGTTGCCGGCCATGGCGTTCACCGAGTCGGTGAGGTCCTTCCACGTGCCGGACACGCCCGGGACCTTCGCCTGCCCGCCCAGCTGCCCCTCGCTGCCGACCTCCCGCGCGACGCGGGTGACCTCGGAGGTGAACAGCGAAAGCTGGTCGGCCATGCCGTTGAACACGGTGGCGATCTCGCCGAGCAGGCCGTCGGCCCCGCCGGGCAGCCGGATGCCGAAGTCGCCGTCGCGGACCGCGGTCAGGCCGGCCAGCAACCGGCGCAGCTCCTGCTCCCCCGCCTCGCCCACGCCTGCGACGGCAACTCCGGCACCCGGGCGCGTCCCCTCGACCATTGCCCCACTCATCCGCCACCCGTTCCTTCGCTTGTCGGCGCCCCTGCGCCGTCCCGGCGTGCCCACCGGGATGGCTCAGCATAGTGCAGCTGCACTATGCTGAGCGGCAACGGTTGAGCAACCAGCCGCGCCCGTGCCCGTGCGCGCTCTCCAGGCGGTGCTCCCGAGCTTTCCTTTCCTCCCAGGCCATCCGGCCGCATTGACCCGTTCGGCTGAACGTCGTCCCGGGGACCGGTGACGCTCGCACGGCGGCGGCGCCGGCTGCCGTCATGCCCATTTGACGTCCACAGTGGACACTCCACTGTGGAGTGAAGTGTGCGGGCCGCGCCGAGCGGGTACCCCTCCCGCATGGATGCCCAGAACCTCGTCGTCGTCGGCAGCGGGCCGGCCGGCGTGTCGGCGGCCCGCGCCTACCGGGAAGCGGGCGGAACCGGTCCGGTCCACCTGCTCACCGCCGATGCGGACCCGCCTTACGAACGCCCGCCGCTGTCGAAGGACTTCCTGCGCGGCGAGGCCGAACTCCCGTTGCTGGAGAAGGACTTCCTGGCGGAGCACGACATCACCGTCACGCTGGATGACCCCGTCACCGAACTGGGCGACGGCCGGGTGCGCACCGCGTCCGGCGCGGTCCACCGGTTCACCACCTGCGTGCTCGCCACCGGCGCGGAGCCGGTGCGGCCCGAAATCCCGGGCGCCGATCACCCGGACGTGCGGACCCTCCGGTCGGCCGCCGACTCCCGTGGGCTGCGCGCGGCCGCGTCGGGGGTGCGCAGCGCGATCGTCGTCGGCGCCGGGTTCATCGGCTGCGAGGCCGCGGTCTCCCTCTCCCGGCTCGGGCTCCAGGTGACCGTCGTCTGCCCCGACGACGTCCCGCAGGAGAAGCGGCTCGGCCACGAAGCGGGCGAGTTCCTCCTGCGCTGGCTCAAATCCGAGGGCGTGAGCGTGCTCCGCGGTACGAAGCTGCTGTCGATCGAGGGCGGCTACCGGGTCCGCACCGACCTGGTGCCGATCCTCGACACCGGCTTCATCGTGCTCGCGACCGGCGTCCGGCCCCGGATCGAACTGGCCGAAGCGGCCGGGCTCACCATCGAGCAAGGCCGGGTCCGCACCGACGAGCACCTGCGCACGAGCACGCCCGGCGTGCTCGCGGCCGGCGACGTCGCGCTCGCCCACAACCCGGCGGCCGGCCGGGCGCTGGCCGTCGAACACTGGGGCGAAGGCCTGGCGATGGGCGAGGTGGCCGGGCGGACCGCGGCGGGCGAAGACGCCGCGTGGGACGCGGTGCCCGGGTTCTGGTCGGTGGTCGGCGACCGCGTGCTGAAGCACGCCGCCTGGGGCGACGGCTTCGACCGCGCCCGCCCGCTGCCGCGCGACGACGGCGGCTTCACCGTCTGGTACGAACGCGACGGCAAGGCGGTCGGCGTCCTCACCCACGAAGCCGATGACGACTACGAGCGGGGTCAGGAGCTCATCCGGCGCGGCGCCCCGGTGCCCGGGTCATAGCCAGTCCTTCTTCTTGAAGAGCGCGTACAGCCCCACCGAAAGCACGAGCACGACGACCGTCGAAGCCCAGAACCCGCTGGTCGCGCCGTAGCCCGGGTACGGGACGTTCTGGCCGTAGAACCCGGTCACGGCGGTGGGCACCGCGATCACCGCGGCCCACCCGGTGACCTTCTTCATGACCAGGTTCAGCCGGTTGCTCTGCAGGTTCAGCTGCGTCTCCCGGATCGTGGTGACCAGCTCCCGCAGTGCCTCGGTCTGCTCCGCGGCCTGCCGGGCGTGGTCGTGGACGTCCTCGAAGTAGGGGCGGGTCAGCTCGTCGGCCAGCCGCAGGTCCGGGCGCATCAGCGAGCTGATCACCTCACGCATCGGCAGCACCACCTTGCGCAGCGCGGTGAGGCTCTTGCGCAGCCGGAACGAGCGCCGCTGGAGCAGCGACTGGTTCGGGCGGTCGTCGAACACCAGGTCCTCGAGGGCTTCGACCTGCTCGTCGAGCGACTGCACGGCCTCGTACTGGCCGTCGACGACGAAGTCGAGCAGGCCGTGCGCCAGGAACGGGACGCCCGACTTCGCCAGCTCCGTGTTCTGGTCCCACCGGCGCACGACCGCCTCGATGTCGAAGCCGTCGTCCTTGCGCACCGTCACCAGCGCCCGCCGCGTGAGGAACGCGGCCAGCTCGGACATCGCGACGTCCCCGGTGCCCGCGTCGAACCGGACGGCGTAGGCGGTCAGGAAGGCGTGCCCGTCGTAGCGGTCGAGCTTGGGCCGCTGGTGCTCCTGGACGGCGTCCTCTACGGCGAGCCGGTGCAGGTCCAGCTCGTCGGCGAGCTCCGTCAAGTCCGCTTCGGACGGTTCGCACAGGTCGACCCAGACGGCGGTGTCCGGTTCGGCCAGGAAGTCGGAGACGTCCGCGACGGGGAAGTCTTCCTTGTGCAGCACGCCGTCGCGGTAGGCGCGGGTTCTCGTCATGCTCCGATGGATGCCCGGCGGGCGGGCCGTTCACACGCCCGCGTAACTCACGGCAAAATGGGTACCCGTCGATCTCGTGACTGCTTTGCTGGGAGAGACCCCGCCGAAACCCCTGCCGTCGCCGCGCACCGCCGCATCGGTCGGCGCCGAGCTGCGTTCCCTGCACGCCGCCGGCGAGCTCGGCCTGCCGCTGCCGGGCGACTCGCGGACCGCGGCCCGCTGGGCGGCGCTGGCCGCGTTCGGGCGCCGTGACCTGACGCTGGCCCGGCTCGCCGAGGGCCACACCGACGCCGTCGCGATCCTCGCCGAGGCGGGCCGCTCCCCCGCCGCGGGCGCGCTCTACGGCGTGTGGGCGGCGAAGTCCGGCGGGACCGGGGCGGTCCTGGAAGGCGGGACGCTCACCGGGACGGTCCGGTTCTGCTCCGGGCTGTCCCTGCTGGAACGCGCGCTGGTCGCCGCGGGCGACCGGCTGGTCGAAGTGGACCTCGCCGATCCCCGCGTCCGGCGGCACCCGGACGCGTGGCAGGCCGTCGGGATGGACGCCTCCGACAGCGGTGACGTGGTGTTCGACGGCGTGCCTTGCACGCTCGTCGGGCCGCCCGGCTGGTACGTGGCCCGGCCCGGGTTCGCGCTCGGCGGGGCCGGCGTCGCGGCCGTCTGGCTCGGCGGAACCGCCGGAGTACTCGACGGCGCCCTCGCCTACCTGCGCGACCGGGGCGCCGCGGACGAGCACCAGCTGGCCCACGTCGGCGCGATGCACACCGCCCTGAGCTGCGCGGAAGCCGTGCTCGCGCTCGCGGCCGCCGAGGACGTGGACGCGCTGGTGGCGGGAACCTGCCGGGCCGCGGCGGAACGCACCGCCCTCGAGGTGCTCGAACGTGCGTTGAAGGTGACCGGGCCGACGCCGGCGTGCCGGGACCGGCGCTTCGCCCAGCGGGTCGCCGACCTGCCGGTCTACGTCCGGCAGCACCACGCGGAACGCGATCTCGCCGCGCTCGGGCGCACCGTCCTGGGCACGGCATGACCGCGGCCGAGCTGCCGGACTGGCCGGGAGAGCCGTTCGAGCGCGCCCTCGTCGTCGCCGCGCACCCGGACGACGAGACGCTGGGGGCAAGCGGCCTCCTGCAGCGCCTGCACGCCGCCGGCACCGCGGTGACGCTCGTCGTGGCGACCGACGGGGAGGCGGCTTTTCCGGCCGCGAGCCCCGACGAACGGCGTGAGCTGGGCCGTACCCGCCGGCGGGAGCTGCGGGATTCCCTGCGGGCACAAGGGTTGTCCGAGGCCGAGCCGGTGTGGCTCGGGCTGCCGGACTCCGATCTGGCTTCCCACGGCGACGAGCTGACCTCGGCGTTGCGCTCGCACGCGGACGGGCCCGACCTGTGCCTGCTGCCGTGGCCGGACGACCCGCACCCCGACCACCAGGCCGCCGCGCGGGCCGCCTTGGCCGCGGCGCCGGTGGCCGCGCAGTGCTGGTCGTACCCGATCTGGCTCTGGCACCGGCTGCGCCTCGACGACCCGGCCATCTCGTGGACCCGGGCGCGGTCCCTGCGGCTCACGGGAGCGGAGCGTGACGCCAAGGCGGCCGCGATCGCGACGTTCACCTCGCAGCTCAAACCCGGTCCCCGGGGCGAGGACCCGATCCTGCCGGAGGAGGTGCTGGCCCACTTCACCCACGGCACCGAGGTCTTCTTCCGCGAGCCGCCGCGGACGTCGGCGCCGGTGAGCCGGTTCGCTTCGCTGTACGCCGCCGCGGAGGACCCGTGGTCGGTGGGGACGAAGTGGTACGAGCGGCGGAAGCGGGCGATGGTGCTGGCCTGCCTGCCCGACGAGCACTACGGCACGGTCGTCGAACCCGCGTGCGGCGTGGGCGCGCTGACTCGCGACCTCGCGGCGCGCGCCGACCGGGTCATCGCGTTCGACCCGGTGCCCGCGGCGGTGGAGCGCACGCGCACGGCCGTCGCTGGTCTGTCGCATGTGGACGTCCATATCGGATCCGCGCCGGGCGCGCTGCCTCCTGGGCCCGTCGACCTGCTGGTCTACAGCGAGCTTCTGTACTACTTGGACGATCAGGCGCTCGACGCCACGATCGAGGCGTCGGCGGCGGCCCTGCGGCCCGGCGGGCACCTGCTGGCTGTGCACTGGCTGCCCTGGGCGCCCGAAGCGCCGCGCGACGCCCGGGACGCGCACGCGCGCCTGCTCGCCCACCCCGCGTTCGAGCCCATGGTCGAGCACACCGACGAGCAGTTCCTGCTGCACGTGCTGAGGCGCCGGTGATCACGGCGGTGGGCGTCGTCGTGCCCGCGCGCGACGAAGCTCCGCTGGTCGGTGCGTGCGTGCGCGCGGTGGATCTCGCGCTGCGGCGGCTGCCGGCCGGGGTCGCGCGCGCGGTCTGCGTCGTGGCGGACCGCTGCGGCGACGCGACGGCGGCCGTGGCCCGCGCGGCGTTCGCGGACGTGCCCGGCGTCGTCGTGGTCTCCCGGTCGGCGCGGACGGTCGGCGAGGTGCGGGACCTGGGCGTGGCGCGGGTCCGTGCTTCGTTGGGCACGCCGGCGGCACGGACGCTGCTGCTGAGCACGGACGCCGACACGCGCGTGACGCCGGGCTGGGCGCGGGCGCACCTGGCCCGGGCGCGCCAGGGGTACCACGCGATCGCGGGGACAGCGGAGCTGTCGGACCCGTTCAGCACGTCGGCCCGCGCGCTTTCCCGGTACGACGACGTCCTCGACCGCGCGCGCACGACGGAGGGACACGGGTCCGTGTACGGCGCGAACCTGGGCGTCCGAGCGGACGCGTTCGACGTGGTGGGCGGTTTCGGCCCCCGGGCGACGGGCGAGGACCACGACCTGTGGCGCCGGCTCGGCCAGGCGGGCTTCCGCCGGTGCTACGAGTCCGGGGCACCGGTGGTGACGAGCGCCCGGCTGCACGGCCGGGCCCCGGACGGCCTCGCGGCCCTGCTCCGCACCCTGGCCGAGGACACCGTCGCCTGACCCCGCTCACCGGCTGTCTTGAATGAGTCATCCAGGTCTTCGGAGGTCCTGAATGACTCATTCAAGACGTTTGGCCGGCCGTTTGTAGAGGTCCTTCGTAGAGGTTGTCGCTGTCGCGCCCCGCCGTCCGCCGCGAAGATCAGCCTTGCCGCCACTCCCGATGAGAAGGGCACCGGTGAGAGCTGCCTGGAGGATCCTGCTCGCCGCCCTCGTCGCGGCGTCCCTGCTCACGGCGGCGCCTGCCACCGCCGCGGAAGCGCGCACCCACGTCGTCCTGGTCCAGCGGATCCGGGACACCGTCACCCTCGTCTGCGCGACCCACGACGGCAAGATCGCCTGCGTCCCCGTGCACCGTCCCCGGCCCTACCTGACTCCGGTGGTCACAATCGGTCCAGCTCCGCTCGCACCGCGGCCGCGCGCTCCTCGCCGCCGTACTCCCGCAGCAGCTCCAGCGCGTCCGTGAGCGCCTCGCGCGCCCGGCCGCGCTCCTCCCGGCCCAGGTGCGCGCGGCCCAGCTCGGCCAGCGTCATCGCCTCGTACAGCCGGACCCCGGCCTCGCGCCAGAGGTCCGCGCTCCGGCCCAGCTCCTCGACCGCGACGTCGAACCGGCCCAGCTCGCGGTGCACGATCCCGATCCGCATCCGGCCGTACGCCATCCCGCGCATGTCACCGGTTTCCTCGCCGACGGCCACCGCTTCGGACGCGTACGCCAGCTCGCGCGCGCGGTCGCCCTGGCGGCCGTACAGCACCGCCAGGTTGACCAGGTTGAGCGTCTCGACGTGCCGCAGCCCGAGCGACCGGTTCAGTGCCAGGCTCCGCTCGCCGAAGCCGATCGCCGCGTCGACGTCGTCGCCGAGGCCGTACACGAAGCAGAGGTTGTTGAGGGTGCCCGCCAGCTGACGCTCGTCTCCGATCGCCTCCCAGTCCGCGAGGCTCCGGCGGAGGAACGCGTGCGACCGCCGGAAGCCGGCCGCTTCGCCACCGCTCGCCAGCTCCGCTTCGGCGACCCCGAGGTCGTTGCGCAGCGTCGCGGCCGCGACCGGGTCGACGCCGTCGACCAGCCGCAGGGCCACCTCGTCGACCTGGATGGCGTCCCGCCAACGCGCCCGCGCGCGGTGGTATTCGTACAGGCCGAGCCCGACCGCGGCGACCGCCTCGGGCGGCACCCCGGGCGTGGCGGCGGCCTGCCGCACGACGGTGACGAGGTGCGCCTGGTGCCGGTCGAGCCAGGCGAACACCTCGTCCGCGGACGCCGGTCCGGCGGCCCACCGCCCGGCCGCCCAGTCGTGGCGGTGCGAAGCCGCCGAGACGAGCGCCATGCTCTGCCAGGCCATCGCCGCGCAGAGCTCGACGACGCGGGTGATCGCCGCGGCCCGCTCGCCCGGCGGCGCCTGCTCCCGCGCGTAGAGCCGGAGAAGGTCGTGCAGCCGGTACCACCCCGGAGCGGGCGTGGTCAGGAGGTGCTCGTCGGTGAGCCGCTCCAGCAGCGCCTCCGTCTCCCGCTCGGGCGCGTCGAGCAGCCGGCTCGCGACGGGTACCGACAGCTCCGGGACGTCGAGCAGCGACAGGAGCGGGTACGCGCGGGCCGCGGTGTCGTCCAGCGCGCCGACGGCGAGCGCGAAGCTGGTCCGGACGCCCGTTTCGTCGAGCCGGCGACGCTCGTCGTCGAGCCGGTGCGCGAGGTGGGCGACGGGCCACCGCGGCCGGGTCGCCAGCCGCGCGCCGACCAGGTGCAGAGCCAGCGGCAGGTAACCGCACAGGCGTGCGACCGTCCGCGCGGCGGTGGGCTCGGCCGCGACGCGTTCGGCCCCGACCTCGGCCGCGAGCAGGCGCAGCGCGTCGGCCTCGGGCAGGACGTCGAGCAGCACCTGGTGCGCCTGCGGCAGGTCCGTGAGCGCGGTGCGGCTGGTGACGATCGCCGCCGAGCCGCCGGCGCCGGGCAGCAGCGGCGCGACGTGGGCGGCGTCGCGGGCGTTGTCGAGCAAGAGCAAGACGCGCTTCGGGGCGAGCAGCGTCCGGAACCGGGCCGACGCGGAGTCGAGCGACATCGGCTTCGGCGGCTCGCCCCCCAGTTCGCGGATGAGCCGGTCGAGCAGGTCGAGGGCATCCGGCGGGTCGGCGGCGTGGCCCCGCAGGTCCAGGTGCAGCGAGCCGTCGGGGAAGCGCCGGGCGAGGCGGTGGCCGGCTTCGAGGGCGAGCGCGGTCTTGCCCACGCCCGCCATTCCGGCGATCGCCACGACGACGCCCTGACGCGACTCGCCGAACAGGCCCAGGATGCGGTCCAGCTCGAGGTCCCGGCCGGTGAACACGGCGAGGCCGCCGGGCAGCTCCCGCGGGACGGCATCGGTGCGCGCCGGGCTTCCGGGCCGGGCGGCCGCGGCGGCGAAGTCCGCGCGGTCGTCCCCGGTGAGACCGAGGGCGTCGGCGAGCCGGTCGAGGGTCTCGCGGTGCGGGTAGCGGCGGTCGCCGCGTTCGAGCGCGCCGACGGCCTGGCCGCTGAGCCCGGACTTCTCCGCCAGCGCCTCCTGGGTCAGCTCCGCGGCACGCCGAAGGCGGCGCAGCCGAGCGCCGAACGATTCCATCCCCGCCCCTCTCCCCGGACGAGGATCACACGCCGGAGCGGGAGGGCGCCAGGAGATGTCCCTCCAGACGCCGCGAGCGACCGACGGCAACGGAAACCTGTTCGGGGGTTCCCTCGCGCCGCCGATCGTATATCATTTGAGATATCTTCCCGTCCCGGCAGGCAGGAACCACGGATGACCAGCATCGCGCGGCCCGGCAAGATCATCGCGCTGCACCTCAACTACCGTTCGCGCGCCGCCCAGCGCGGTCGCGTCCCGGAACAGCCGTCGTACTTCCTCAAGCCGCCGACGTCCGTGGCGGTGAGCGGGACGGCGCTCGAACGCCCGGCCGGCACCGAGCTGCTGGGCTTCGAAGGCGAGATCGCGCTGGTCATCGGCCGCACCGCGCGCCGGGTCGCCCCCGAGGACGGCTGGTCGTACGTCGGCGGGGTCACCGCGGCCAACGACTTCGGCGTGTACGACCTGCGCTACGCCGACAAGGGCAGCAACCTGCGGTCGAAGGGCGGCGACGGCTTCACCCCGCTCGGCCCGGTGGTGCTGCCCGCCGCCGACGTCGACCCGGCGGCGCTGCGGCTGCGCGCCTGGCTCAACGGCGAGCTGGTCCAGGACGACACGACCGGCGACCTGCTGTTCGGCTTCGGCCGCCTGGTCGCCGACCTCTCCCAGCTGATCACCCTCGACCCCGGCGACGTCGTCCTGACCGGCACGCCCGCGGGCGCGTCGGTCGCCGTCCCCGGCGACGTCGTCGAGGTCGAGGTCGACACCGCCGGGCACACCACCGGCCGGCTGGTCACGCCGATCACCGAAGGCACCGTCCCGTTCGGACCGTACGGCGCGCTCCCCCGCGCCGACGAGCGGCAGCGCGCGGACGCGTACGGAACGTCCCCATCGGACTTCGAACTGACCGCGGAACTCAGGGAACGCATCGAGTCCGTCGGCACCGCGACACTTTCCGTCCAGCTCCGCAAGCGCGGGCTCGACGACGTCTTCATCGAAGGCTTGACGTCGACCCGCCCGGGCGCCCGGCTGACCGGCCGCGCCCGCACCCTGCGGTACCTGCCCTACCGCGAAGACCTGTTCAAGAAGTACGGCGGCGGCTACAACGCCCAGAAGCGGGCGATCGACGGCCTCGGTCCCGGCGACGTCCTCGTCATGGAGGCCCGCGGGGAACGCGGCACCGGCACCGTCGGCGACATCCTCGCGCTGCGGGCGCAGGTGCGCGGCGCGGCCGGGATCGTCACCGACGGCGGGGTCCGCGACCTCGCCGCCGTGTCCGCCTTGGACATTCCCACCTACCACGCCGGGCCGCATCCGGCGGTGCTCGGCCGGCGACACGTGCCATGGGACGTCGACGTCGCGATCGCGTGCGGCGGCGCGGCCGTCTGTCCCGGCGACGTCATCGTCGGCGACTCCGACGGTGTCCTGGTCATCCCGCCGCACCTCGTCGAGGAGGTCGTGGACGCGGCGGTCGAGCAGGAACTGCAGGAGACCTTCATCGCCGAGCAGGTCGCCGCGGGCGAGCGCGTCGAAGGCCTCTACCCGATGGACGAGCACTGGCGCGGGAGGTACGCCGCATGGCTCGCGAAGCGGTGAACGGCGCCGCGATGAGCAAGTCGCGGATCGCCTACGAGTGGATCAAGGCCCGGATCGCCGACGGCACCTTCTCCCCCGGCTACCGCCTCGTCCTCGGCCAGCTCGCGCACGAGCAGGGTGTCAGCGTGGTCCCCGTCCGCGAGGCGATCCGGCTCCTGGAAGCCGAGGGGCTCGTGACGTTCGAACGCCACGTCGGCGCGCAGGTCGCGATGGTCGACGAAAGCGAGTACCAGCACACGATGCAGACCCTCGCGCTGGTCGAGGGCTACGCCGCCGCGCTGGCCGCGCCTCACCTGCCGCCCGGCTCGCTGGACAAGGCTCGCGCGCTGAACGCCGACCTCGCCGACTGCCTCGGGCACTTCGAGCCGGCCCGGTTCACCGCGCTCAACCAGGACTTCCACGCCGTGCTCTTCGACGCCTGCCCCAACCCGCAGGTCCTCGACCTGGTCCGGCGGGGCTGGGACCGGCTCGGCAGGCTGCGCACCTCGACGTTCAGCTTCGTGCCCGGCCGCGCCCGGCAGTCCGTGGCCGAGCACGAGCACATCCTCCGGCTGCTCGACGCGGGCGCCCCCGCCGCCGACGTCGAACAGGCCGTCCGCGCCCACCGGCTGGCGACGCTCGACGCGTTCCTCGCCCACCGCCATCCCTGACGCAGGAAGGAAACCCATGCGATTCCGCTCCGATCCCCAGGCCATCCGCGGGTCGATCGCGCCGCTGATGACGCCGTTCGCCGCCGACGGCGCGGTGGACCACGACGGCTTGAAGAACCTCGTGCGCTGGCAGCTCGCCTCGGGCACGCACGGCATCTCGATCGGCGGCTCCACCGGTGAACCCGGTTCGCAGACGATCGCCGAGCGGGCCGAGGCGATCCGCACGGTCGCCGCGGAGGTAGGCGACGAAGTGCCGTTCGTTCCGGGCACCGGCTCGGCGAAGCTCGACGAGACCCTCGAGCTGACCGCCGCCGCGCGCGACGCCGGGATCGACGCCGCGCTGGTCATCACGCCGTACTACGCGCGACCCACGCAGGACGCGCTGTTCGTCTGGTACCGCACGGTCTGCAACGAGTTCCCCGACCTGCCGATCGTCGCCTACAACGTGCCGAGCCGGACCGCCGTGGACCTCGCGCCGCCGACGGTCGCACGACTGTTCCGCTCGTGCGAAAACTTCGTCGGGATCAAGGAGACGACCAAGGACTTCGAGCACTTCTCCCGGGTGCTGCACCTGTGCGGCCGCGAGCTGCTCGTGTGGTCCGGGATCGAGCTGCTCTGCCTGCCGCTGCTGGCTCTCGGCGGCGCCGGGTTCGTCAGCGCGACGGCCAACATCGCCCCGGCCGCCTGCGCCGAGATGTACACCGCGTGGCAGGCGGGCGACCACGAGCGAGCCCGGGAGATCCACTACGGCCTGCACCCGCTGGTCGACCTGCTGTTCGTCGAGACCAACCCGGCGCCCGGCAAGTGGGTTCTGGAGCAGCGCGGGCTGATCGCGTCGGGGCACGTGCGGCCGCCGCTGATCGCGCCGAGCGAGGCCGGGATCGCCCGGATCAAGGAATTCCTGGGGGAAGGCGAGAAGTACCTCTCGCCGGCCGAAGGCTTCACCGTGAAGGGGAAAGCATGAGTCACCACGTCCCGGAAGGGCTGCCGGGCGAGCTGAAGCACTACATCGGCGGGGAGCTCGTCGACAGCGCCTCGGGCAAGACGTTCGACGTGCTCGACCCGGTGTCGAACACCCCGTACGTGACGGCGGCGGCCGGCCAGGCCGAGGACGTCGACCGGGCGGTCGCGGTGGCGCGCCGGGCCTTCACCGACGGGCCGTGGCCGCGGATGCTGCCGCGGGCCCGCGCACGCGTGCTGAACAAGATCGCCGACGCCGTCGAGGCGCAGGACGCGCGGCTCGCCGAGCTGGAGACGTTCGACACCGGCCTGCCGATCACCCAGGCGCTCGGCCAGGCCCAGCGCGCCGCCGAGAACTTCCGGTTCTTCGCCGATCTCGTCGTCGCGCAGGCCGACGACACCTACCAGGTGCCCGGCCGGCAGGTGAACTACGTGCACCGCAAGCCGGTCGGCGTCGCCGGACTGATCACGCCGTGGAACACGCCGTTCATGCTGGAGAGCTGGAAGCTCGCGCCGGCGCTGGCTTCGGGGTGCACAGTGGTGCTCAAGCCGGCCGAGTTCACGCCGCTGTCGGCCAGTCTGTGGGCGGGGATCTTCGCCGACGCCGGACTGCCTTCGGGGGTGTTCAACCTCGTCAACGGCTTCGGCGAGGAAGCGGGCGACGCGCTCGTCAAGCACCCGGACGTCCCGCTGATCTCCTTCACCGGCGAGACCACGACCGGGCAGACGATCTACCGCAACTGCGCGGCCGGGCTCAAGGGCATGTCGATGGAGCTGGGCGGCAAGTCCCCGGCGATCGTGTTCGCCGACGCGGACCTCGACGCCGCGCTCGACTCGACGCTCTTCGGCGTGTTCTCGCTCAACGGCGAACGCTGCACCGCCGGCAGCCGGATCCTCGTCGAGCGGCCGATCTACGACGAGTTCTGCGCGCGGTACGCCTCGCGGGCGAAGGACATCGTCGTCGGCGACCCGCACGACCCGGCCACCGAGGTCGGTGCGCTGGTGCACCCCGAGCACTACGAGAAGGTGATGCGGTACGTCGAGCTGGGCAAGGCGGAAGGCCGGCTGCTGGCGGGCGGCGGTCGTCCGTCCGGATCGGACACCGGGAACTACGTGGCGCCGACGGTGTTCGCCGATGTTCCTTCCACCGCGAGGATCTTCCAGGAGGAGATCTTCGGACCGGTGGTCGCGCTGACCCCGTTCGACACCGATGCCGAGGCCCTGGCGCTCGCCAACGACGTCAAGTACGGCCTGGCCGCTTACCTGTGGACGTCGAATCTGGAACGGGCGCACACCTTCGCGCACTCGGTCGAAGCCGGGATGGTCTGGCTGAACTCGCACAACGTCCGCGACCTGCGCACGCCGTTCGGCGGGGTCAAGGCGTCCGGCCTCGGCCACGAAGGCGGCTACCGCTCACTCGACTTCTACACCCACCAGCAGGCGATCCACGTCTCGCTCGGGCCGGTCCACACGGCCCGGTTCGGCGCCGACCGGAAGGCTGAGTCATGACCCCGCCGGACATCCTTCGTTGCGCGTACGCCGAACTCGTCGTCACCGACCTGGCGGCGTCGCGGGCCTTCTACGTCGACGTGCTCGGGCTCGTGGTCACGCACGAAGACGAAGAAGCGCTGTACCTGCGGGCGTTCGAGGAGTACCTGCACCATTCCCTCGTGTTGCGGAAGGGGCCTACGCCTGCGCTCGCCGTACTCGCCTACCGCGTCCGGAGCGCGGCGGACCTCGACCTGGCCGAGGCGTACTACCGTGCGCTGGGGGTGCGCGTGGAGCGCCGTCCGGCGGCTGCGACGCGCGGCATCGGCGAAGCGGTCCGGGTCCTCGACCCGCTCGGGTTCCCGGTGGAGTTCTTCCACGAGGCCGAGCACGTCGAGCGGTTCACGCAGCGCTACGACGTCCACGGCGCCGGCGCGCTGTCCCGGTTGGACCACTTCAACCTGGACACCCCGGACGTCCCGGCGGCCCGGAAGTACTACGAGGGCCTGGGGTTCCGCGTGTCCGAAGACATCCAGGACGGGGAAGGCACGGTGTACGCGGCCTGGATGTTCCGCAAGCCGACGGTGAACGACGTCGCCCTGACCGGCGGCGACGGCCCGCGGCTGCACCACATCGCGTTCGCGTCGCACGAACGGCACCAGATCCTGCACATCTGCGACCACCTGGGCGCGCTGCGGAAACCGGGCACGATCGAGCGCGGGCCGGGCCGCCACGGCGTGTCGAACGCGTTCTACCTGTACGTCCGGGATCCCGACGGGCACCGCATCGAGATCTACACGCACGACTACTACACCGGCGACCCGGACAACCCGGTGATCACCTGGGACGTGCACGACAACCAGCGCCGCGACTGGTGGGGCAACCCGGTGGTGCCGAGCTGGTACACCGACGCGTCCGTGGTGCTGGACCTCGACGGTGCGGTCCAGCCGGTCGTCACCCGGGCCGAGCCGCGCGAAGCCGACGTCACCATCGGTGCGGACGGCTTCTCCTTCAGCGCCGGGGAGGTGGAGTTCAAGCTAGGCGAGCAGGTGTGAGAACCACGCGCGCGACCGGTTCAGGACGTCGATCTGGTGGCCGCGCTCGCGGATCGAGTGGTTCTCCCGCGGGTAGACGACGTACTCGTGGTGCTTGCCGGCGAGCGCGCGGTGGAGGAGTTCGGCCTGGGAGAGCGGGACGTTCGTGTCCTCCTCGCCGTGCAGGATCAGGACGGGCGTGCGGATCCGGTGGGCGTGGGTGATCGGGCTGTTCTCCGCGCCGCCCAGCGCGGCTTCGAACCGCGAGTGCTCGCCGGTCGCCGCGAGCATCGGCCAGTCGATGACCCCGGCGAGGACGACGGCGGCGGCGAAGCGGTCGGTCTGGGTGACGGCCCAGGCGGTGAAGAATCCCCCATGGCTCCCGCCACCGATCCCGAGGCGGGTTTCGTCGGCGATGCCGTCCTTCACGAGCAGGTCGATGCCGGCGAGGACGTCGGTGAACTCCGCGCCGCCGACGTCCCCGGCGACGCTCGCCGCGAAGGCGTGGCCGTGACCCAGCCCACCGCGGGGGTTCGGGAGGAAGACCGCGAAGCCGGCGGCGGCGAGCCATTGGCCGGAGGGGTACCAGCCGAGGTGGAAGCGATCGGCGTACCGATCGTGGGGACCGCCGTGGACGAGCGTGACCAGGGGGAACGGGCCGTCGGTCGGGGTTCTCCCCGGCGGGAGGACGAGGAGCCCGTCGAGGTCCAGGCCGTCCGGGGCTCGGTAGTCCAGCCGGTGCTGGGTGCCCCAGCTTCCGTCCGGGGCGGTCCTGCTGAGGCGGACCAAGGGACCTTCCGGCGGACCGGCGAAGATCTCTTCGGGCTCGGTTCCGGTGCTCTTCACGACCGCGACGGTCCGGCCGTCGCAACTCGCGGTGAGGGCGGCGCCCTGGATCCCGGCGATCTTCGTAAGAGCGGAGTCGAGACGGCGGATGGTGGTGTCCAGGCCGTCGGCGAACAACGCGAGAGGCGGGCCTTCGTCGACCTGGACGAGTTCGGTGGGGCAGCTGGTCATGCCCTCGGTGCGGTTCTCGCGGCCGTCGAAGACGGCAGTGCCGCCGACCAGGCCCGGCGGCGTCAGGCCGAGGTAGGCGAGGTGCCACTCGGTGCCGTCGTGCCACCAGGCCGGTGAGGACGCTTCGAGCGCCGGGGTGCCGAGGTCGCGGGTTTCGCCGGTGCTGGGGTCGACGAGGTGGAGGCCGGGTTCGAAGATCCCGGGTTCACGATCGGCGCACGACCAGGTGAGCACGGCGAGCGCGGTGCCGTCCGGCCGGGCGGCTGCTTCGCGGACGTGCCGGTCGCCGAGGTCGCCGAGAGGCCGCACGGCGGAGGTTTCGAGGTCGAGCGACCAGAGCCGGTCGGGACGGGCTCGGGTGTCCCAGACCGGCCGGGTGACCGGCTCGTCCGGCCGCACGGTCCGGACCCGCGGATCACCCGCGCGGTCCTGCGCGTCCGGCGCGATCAACACCACCGATCCCGCCAGCGGGACGTGACCGCTGACTCCCGCGGCCCACTCCGTCAACCGCCGGGGATCGCCTCCGCCCACGGCGATCCGGTACAGCTGCGCCGTCCCGCGCTCATCGCTGTCCGACAGGAAGAACACCGAACCCGAGTCCGCGGCCCACCGCAGCGCCCGGCGCTCGGCCGCGCCGCCCGCGAGCTCCCGGGCGGCCGCACTCCCGTCGGCCGGCGCGAGCCACAAGCCACTCACCGGGTGCTTCCCCACGCGGCCCACCGGAGCCGTCACGTACGCGACCCACCGGCCGTCCGGAGAGATCCGGGGTTCGCGCGGCACCAGCCGATCCACCGCGGTTTCCGCTGTCAGCACCTGTCCCCCACCGTCATGGGGGCCAGTCTGCCTCAGGCTTGCGGCACCAGGGCGGCCAGCAGCTCCTCGTGGTCGCCCGGCTCGCGCAGCGCCGGCGCTTCGAGCGTTCCGGCGTCCGGGTCGTCGGCACGGACCGCCGCGAGGAAGCGGACCACCGCACGGGGTTCGGCGAGCACTTCACCGCCGAGGTAGGTCAGGATCGTCGCGCCGCCGTGGTCTTCGATCGCCGCCGCCCAGCCGTGAGCTTCGTCCCAGACCAGTGCGAGGTCGTGGTCCGGGAACCGGGTCAGGCGCCAGTCGAGCGCGATGTAAGCCGCCGCGGGCGTTCCCGCGTCCAGTGTGCAGGACTCCAGCCCGACCCCCACCGCGCGGGCCACCGCGGCCACGTACCCGCGCAACGCCCGCTCGAACGAGAACTCCGTGTCGCGCCCGAAATCGACCAGTATGCTCAACGCCGCCTCGCTTTCCCGTGCCGCCGCGGGATCCCCGCGGTCCGAGCGCCGGATACCCCGGCCGCCGGCGCGATCAACCGGGAAGATCCGACGTCCGTATGTCATCAATCCGATGACATTCTACGTGTCGCCTCATGGATGACAAGTCCCCATGCCCGGTACCGCCCGGACGGCACGGTGCGTTCGCCTTCGCGGTGAGGCAGGATCGGGACGTGACCATCGATCAGGCCGGGGTACCGGAAGCCCGTCCGGGCCCGGCATTCCCCGAGCACGAAGCCCGCGTCGACGCCCTGCGCCGGCAGCTCACCGCGATGGCGGGTGAAGCCACCGTCCGGCTCGCGAAGCGGACATCCAACCTCTTCCGCTCGCGGGCCGCCGCGAAACACCCGGGACTGGACGTTTCGGGCTTCACCCACGTGCTGCGCGTCGACCCCGACACCCGTACCGCCGACGTCGAAGGGATGGTCACCTACGAACAGCTCGTCGACGCCACCCTCCCGCACGGCCTGATGCCCCTGGTCGTCCCGCAGCTCAAGACCATCACCCTCGGCGGCGCGGTCACCGGCCTCGGCATCGAGTCCTCGTCCTTCCGCAACGGCATGCCGCACGAGTCGGTGCTGGAGCTCGAAGTCCTCACCGGGGACGGCCGGATCGTCGTCGCCACCCCGGACAACGAGCACGCCGCCCTCTTCCGCGGCTTCCCCAATTCCTACGGCACCCTCGGTTACGCGCTGCGCCTGAAGATCGTCCTCGAACCGGTGAAGCCGTTCGTGCGGCTGCGCCACGTCCGCCACCACGACCGGGAGACCTTCTTCCGGACGCTGGAAGAGGTCTGCGCGAAGAGCGAGTACGACGGCGAGCACGTCGACTTCGTCGACGGCACGGTGTTCGGCCCGGACGAGCTGTACCTCACGCTGGCCACGTTCGCCGACACGGCGCCCACGCCCAGCGACTACACCTGGCTCGACATCTACTACCGGTCGATCCAGGCCCGTGAGACCGACCACCTGACCGTCCGCGACTACCTCTGGCGCTGGGACACCGACTGGTTCTGGTGCTCCCGCGCGTTCGGCGTCCAGCACCGGCTGCCGCGGCTGCTGCTCGGCCGCAAGTTCCTGCGGTCGTCGGTCTACTGGAAGGCCGTGGCGCTCGACCGCCGGTTCAAGATCGCCCAGCGGCTGCTCAAGCTCCGGCGGCTGCCACCGGAAGAGACGATCGTGCAGGACATCGAGGTGCCGGTCGGCCGCGCCGCGGAGTTCCTCGAGTTCTTCGAGCGCGAGATCCCGATCAGCCCCGTCTGGGTCTGCCCGCTGCGGCAGCGCCCCGGCGGCGTGCGCTGGCCGCTCTACGAACTGGACCCCGAAGCGCTCTACGTCAACTTCGGGTTCTGGTCGGCCGTCCCGCTGGCCCCGGGTGAGCGTGACGGCGTGCACAACCGGATGATCGAAGGCGAGGTCACCCGGCTGGGCGGGCACAAGTCGCTCTATTCGGACAGCTTCTACGCCGAAGACGAGTTCTGGCGGCTCTACAACGGCGACGCCTACCGGGAGCTCAAGCGGACCTACGACCCGGACGAGCGATTGCTCGGCCTCTACGAGAAATGTGTCCGCCGCCGGTGAAAGGAACGAACGTGACCCAGGCAACCACCCCGGTCGGCGAGGTCTTCGAGCGCCTGCTCGGCCCCCGCGCGACCGTCTCCATCACCGCCTACGACGGCAGCAGCAGCGGTCCGGCCGACGCGCCGGTCGCGATCCAGGTGCGCTCGCCGCTGGCCCTCGACTACCTGATGTCGTCCCCCGGCGACCTCGGCCTCGCCCGCGCGTACGTCGCGGGCGCGCTCGACGTCACCGGCGACCTCTACACCGCGCTGCACGCGCTGTCGGCCCAGGTCGACCAGCTCACCGCGGCCGACCGGCTGTGGCTGCTGCGCAAGCTCGGCGCCCGCCACCTGCGGGTCGTCAAGCCGCCCGCCGAGGAGCACCCGAGCCGGATCCGCCGCGGGATGACCGCGCTGCGGCACTCGAAGAGCCGCGACAGCGAGGCCATCGCCAGCCACTACGACGTCTCCAACCGGTTCTACGAGCTGGTCCTCGGCCCGTCCATGGCCTACACGTGCGCGGTGTTCCCGGAAGCCGACGCCACGCTGGAGCAGGCCCAGGAGCACAAGTTCGACCTGGTCTGCCGCAAGCTCGGCCTCGAGCCCGGCATGAAGCTCCTCGACGTCGGCTGCGGCTGGGGCGGGATGGTCGCGCACGCCGTCCGGCACTACGGCGTCGAAGCGCTCGGCGTCACGCTCTCGCGCGAGCAGGCCCAGTGGGCGCAGAAGAACATCGTCTCCCTGGGCTTGGCCGACCGCGCCGAGATCCGCCACCTCGACTACCGCGACGTCACCGAGACCGGGTTCGACGCGATCTCCTCGATCGGCCTGACCGAGCACATCGGCGCCCGGAACGTGCCCGGTTACTTCCGGTTCCTCGCGGCCAAGCTCAAGCCGCACGGGCGCCTGCTCAACCACTGCATCACCAACCCGGACACCAGCGTCGCCCACCGCTCGCGCGGGTTCATCGACCGCTACGTCTTCCCGGACGGCGAGCTCGAGGCGCCCGGCGAGCTCGTCACGGCCATGCACGACGCCGGTCTGGAGGTCCGGCACTCGGAGAACCTGCGCGAGCACTACGCGCTGACGCTGGCCGGGTGGTGCGCCAACCTCGACGAGCACTGGGACGAGGCGGTCGCCGAGGCGGGCCCCGGCCGCAGCCGGGTCTGGGCCCTCTACCTGGCGGCTTGCCGCCTGGCGTTCGAACGCCGCGAGATCGAACTGCACCAGATTCTCGGGGTCCGGACCGACAGCGAGGGCGGCATGGGGATGCCGCTGCGCCCCGATTGGGGAGTTTGACCACCGGGGCTGGCCAGTCCGGACCGTCAATGGGAGGATGGTCCCGAGACCGGGCGTCCGAACGGGACGTCCAGGCTCACTAAAAAAGAGTAGGTATGGGTATGGCTCAGGGCAGTGTCAAGTGGTTCAACGGTGAAAAGGGCTTCGGCTTCATCGCGCAGGACGGCGGGGGTCCGGACGTGTTCGTCCACTACTCCGAGATCCAGGGCAGCGGCTTCAAGTCGCTCGACGAGGGTCAGCGCGTGGAGTTCGAAATCGGCCAGGGCCAGAAGGGCCCCCAGGCCCAGCGCGTCAGCGTCATCTGAGCCACGAGGCATCCTGAAGGCCCTCGCCCCTCGGGGCGGGGGCCTTTCTCGTGCGCGCCCACACTGCGGATTTACAACAGTCAGGTAACGTAGTGGGTGTCGAGAGCCCCACTTCGGATGCCGGCGTCCCGCCGGTCTCACTCCCGACCTCGGCCGACCAGGCCGATCGCCGAACAGGAGCGGCGACGTGCCCGGCCCCCCACACCGCAGACCGCTGACCGCCGGGTGTTCCGATCCCCGGCGACCCGCGCGTGAGCCTCGCTCCGCGCGCGATGACTTCGAAACGAGTAGTGCATGACAGCCTCCGTAAAGGCTCGCCCTTCCCCTCCGAAACCCGTGCTCTCCGGCCGCCAGACCGTGGCCGAGCTGATCACGATCCGCACGTTCCTGCTGGTCCCGTTCCTCGCGCTCGCCGCGGCCGTCCCGGTCTTCTGGGGCTGGGGCGTCAGCTGGCTCGACCTCGCCATCGGCGGCGGCTTCTTCGTGGTGTCGACGCTCGGCATCACCGTCGGCTACCACCGCTACTTCACCCACGGCGCGTTCCGCGCGAAACGGGCGCTGCGCATCGCCCTGGCCATCGCCGGCGGCCTCGCGGCGCAGGGCCCGGTCATCGGCTGGGTGGCCGACCACCGTCGGCACCACGCGTTCTCCGACCGCGAGGGCGACCCGCACTCCCCGTGGCTGTTCGGCACGTCCCCGGCGGCGCTGGCCCGCGGCTTCTGGCACGCCCACATGGGCTGGCTCTTCGGGCGTGACAAGACCAACATCGACCGGTTCGCCCCCGACCTGGCGGCCGACCGCGACATGCGCGTCGTCGACCGGCTCTTCCCGCTGTGGGTCGTGGTGAGCCTGCTGCTGCCCGCGCTGCTCGGTGGGCTGATCACGCTGTCGTGGTGGGGCGCGCTGACCGCGTTCCTGTGGGCCGGCCTGGCGCGGATCTCGTTCCAGCACCACGTGACGTGGTCGGTGAACTCGGTCTGCCACATGATCGGCGAGCGCCCGTTCGCCAGCCGTGACCGCTCGGCGAACTTCTGGCCGCTGGCGATCCTGTCGATGGGCGAGTCCTGGCACAACACCCACCACGCGGACCCGACGTCGGCCCGCCACGGCGCGCAGCGCGGGCAGATCGACATCTCGGCGCGGGTGATCTGGGCGTTCGAGAAGCTCGGCTGGGCGTGGAACGTCCGGTGGCCGACCGCCAAGCGGCTGGCCGCGCTGGCCCGGTGACCACGGTCGCCCTGACCTTCGACGACGGCCCGTACCCCGGGACGACGCCCGCGCTGCTGGCCGCCCTCGGCGACGCGCTCGCGACGTTCTTCCTGTGGGGCGAGCACGCCGCGGCGCACCCCTCGCTGGTCCGGGCGATCGCCGCGGCCGGGCACACGATCGGCAACCACACGTGGACGCACCCGCGGCTCACCGGTCTCGACGCCGGTGCCCGCGACGAGGAGGTCCGCCGCACGCAGGACCTCCTCGGCGACCTCATCGGGACCCGCCCGGCGTTGTTCCGGCCGCCCTACGGCGACACGGGTCCCGCGGTCGCGGAGACCATCGCCGGGCACGGGCTCACCGAGGTGCTGTGGACCGTCGACACCCGCGACTGGGCGGGCGCCTCCGCGGACGAGGTCGTCGCCGCGGCGGCGCGCACCGAGCCGGACGGGGTCGTCCTGATGCACGAAGGCCGGCCGGCGACGGTCGAAGCGGTACCCCGGATCCTCGCGGATCTCGCCGACCGCGGCCTGCGCCCGGTCCCGCTGCCTTCCAGCCGGCCATGAGGGACCTTCCTGGCTCTTGTGGCCAGGAAGGTGCCCCTCATGGCATCGGTCAGGGGTTGATGCGCAGGTATGCGGGCTTCGGCTGCAGGTTCTCGTCGAACAGGCAGGCCGCGCCCTCGCCCGGGAAGACGTCCGGGACCCAGGAGTGCCGGTCCGTGAAGCCCCACGTCGTGAACTCCACGCACCGGCGGACCGCCTGGCAGCCGTCCCACAACTGGTCGAAGTAGCTGGCCTGCGTGTCGAGCTTCGCCGCGTCGGGCGGGGTCGGGATGCGGACGTCGGCTTCGGTGATCGCGACGTCCACGCCGAGCTTCGTCAGCCGGGCCAGGTTCTCGCGGTACTCCCCCGGGAAGCCGTACTGGATCGACAGGTGTGCCTGGACCCCGACGCCGCCGATCGGGACGCCCTGTCGTTCGAGCGTCTTCACCAGGTCGTACACCGCGTCGCTCTTCGGGTTGCGGCCTTCGATGTTGTAGTCGTTGATGTACAGCGTCGCGGACGGGTCGGCCGCGTGCGCCCAGCGGAACACGTCCGCGACGAAGCCGTCGCCGAGCTTCTGCCGGAAGACGGTGTCACGGCGCGTGCCGTCCTCGTTGAAGATCTCGTTGACGACGTCCCAGGCGCGGATCTTTCCCTTGTACCGCTTGACTTCCGTGGTGATGTGGTCGCGCAGGACGCGGCGCAGCTCGCCGGCGGGCAGCGCGGCGACCCAGTCCGGCAGCTGGGAGTGCCAGACCAGCGTGTGGCCGCGGACGGTCTTGTGGTGCGTTTGCGCGTACCGGACGATCGCGTCGGCGCCCGACCAGTCGTACTGGCCGCGAACGGCTTCGACCGTGCCCCATTTCATCTCGTTCTCGGGCGTCACGTTGTCGAATTCACGGGTGAGCACGGCCCGGTAATCGGTTTCGTTCGCCAAGTACGCCGCCGCCACCGCACTGCCGACGTAACGATGGGTGATGTCTTTCAGCGGAACGGCCGCCGAAGCCGCCGGCGCCTGCCACACGGCAATACCCGCGACGACCGCGACCGTCAGCAGAGCGCGTTTAATAGGAATACTTCTCAGCATCTCTTTCCTCCGTTTTCCGAAAGTTTCGAGGTGTGTCAAATCAGGTTTCGATGACCTAGAATCTCCTTCATGACAACGACGTCCGATGATCCTGAGCCTGTCGTCTCCCGGGTCACCATCGCCCGGATCGCCGCCGAGACGGGGGTTTCCGTGCCGACTGTTTCGAAGGTGCTCAACGGGCGCCCCGACGTCGCCGAAAGCACCCGCGCCCGTGTCGAAGCGGTCATCGGGAAATACGGTTACCGCCGTCGCGCCGACGAACGGTCCCGCCGTTCCCGGTTGCTGGAACTGATGTTCCACGAACTCGAAAGCACGTGGGCACTGGAAATCATCCGCGGGGTCGAGTGCGTGGCCCGCGAAAACGGAATGGCGGTCGTGCTCGCGGAATCGTCGGGCCGCCACACGCCGGGGCAGAGCTGGCTGGAAAGCGTGCTGGCGCGGCGGCCGGTCGGCATCGTTTCGGTGTGCTCCGACTTCACCGGCGGGCAACTGGCGAAGCTGCGGGCCCGCGACATCCCGCTCGTCGTGGTCGACCCGGCCGGCGCGCCGGGGCCGGAGACGCCCTCGATCGGGGCCACGAACTGGCAGGGCGGGCTGACCGCGACCCGGCACCTGGTGGAGCTGGGGCACCGCCGGATCGCGATGATCGGCGGGCCGGACGGGGTGCTGTGCAGCCGGGCCCGCATCGACGGCTACCGCACGGCGCTGGAGACGGCCGGGCTGGCGTTCGACCCGGCGCTGGTGCGCCGCGGCGACTTCCACGTCCGGTCGGGCTACCGGGAGCTGGCGTCATTGCTGACCCTCCCCGACCGCCCGACGGCGGTGTTCGCCGGCAGCGACCTGCAGGCCCTGGGCGTGTACGAGGCCGCGCGCGACGCGGGGCTCCGGATCCCGGACGACCTGAGCGTGATCGGCTTCGACGACCTGCCGGTGGCCCGCTGGCTGACCCCGGAGCTGACGACGATCCGCCAGCCGCTGCAGGAGATGGCGGCCGCGGGTGCACGGCTGGCGATTTCGCTGGCCCGGGGGACGCATCCCGAGAGCCACCGGCTGGAGTTGGCGACGAGTCTGGTGGTCCGGCACAGCACAGCCGCTCCGGCGCACCGGGGGAACGGCGCGCTGGCTGCCGGGCGCAGGTAGCGGAGTCCCGCTCATCCCGGCCACCGCATGCTCTCCGGCGGTCCCAGGTAACTCGGGCGCAGGCCGCCCGTGTCGACCACCAGCTTCTGGACTACCACCGCTGGGTCGACCATCCAGACCTTCAGCACGTGCGGCCCCGGCGCCGCCACCACGTGCCGCGTCGAAGTCAGGTTCACGTTGTCCGATGTCGTCCGCTCCCACTGGCGGTTCATCGTCATGTCGTCGGCGCCCGTGGCCTTCGTGATGTTGACGACCTGCGGCGCCGCGTCGTCGAACGACACCGCGTACCTCAGCCCGTCACCCTGCAACACGTTGCTGCGCGGCGAAAGGTACGCCCACACCGTCACCGGCCCGGGGGTGAACAGCGTCATCCGGTACTCCAGCCGCGGCCCGGCACCCGCCGCGCGGCTCGCCGCCGTGACCGGGAACGGGGTCATCCCGGCGCCCGTCCGGCCCAGGTCCGGGATCGGGCGCCACGAGACCGGACCGGCAGAGACGTTCGCGCTGCAGTGCGAAGCCTCCATCGACACGTACCCGCCGGCCTCGACGAACCCGCGCCGCCACGGCGCCGGCGCGTCGCGATGGGCGACCACGGCGTCCACCACCACCGACTCCCCCGCCCCCGACACCGTGATCGGCACGGTCGTGACGCCCTTCGGCGCACGGCTCCAGTCGATCCGCACGGTCATCCGCAGTTCCTCCCCCACCCGGCCGCCCCGCGGCTCGACCAGCACCCACGGCGCGCCGGCCGAAACGGTGCAGCGGAACGGTGTCCGGCCCCGGTTGAACACGTCGATGTACTGGGCCGGCGCGCTCTGGAACGGGCTGAACTCCGGCAGCACCGGACGTCCCGCGGCGCCCGGCCACGCCTCCGGAGACCCGTCGACCGCGACACCCAAGGAGGCCTCGGCAGGCAGCGAAAGCCGCCGCACCGCGGGGAAGATGACGTCCGGCAGCGCGACGTTGTTCAGCTCCGGCTGCTGCCAGGGCGCATTCGGGCCGTAGCGGGCGACGTCGCCGTAGTCGATGTGCGGCTGGGTCTGGAACCCCTTCCACTTGCCGCCCGCGATGCCGGTGTTGTACTTCTCCGCCAGCGCGAGGTCGTCGGCGAAGCGCGCCTCGGTGACGGCGGCGAGCCCGTTCGCCGAAGCACGGCCCTGAGCCGCGTACAGCAGGTTCGTGAACTCCGCGCGCCGCAACGCGTAGAGGTTCGCCGACGCCGTGACCTCGTACCCGACCAGTTCGTAGAACGCGTCCCGGTAGGCAGCAGGCAGCCGTGCCGAAATGCGGGCCGACCGCGCGGCGAGGGCCTGCCACTCGTCGGTGACCCGGTCCAGCTCGCGGTAGTTCACCAGGCTGAACGGCGTCGCCTGGTCGTCGTACACGATCGCGCCGTCAGGCTGCAGCGTGATCCGCCGGTTGAGCAGCTCGGGCTTCCGGCGGGACTGAAGCCGTCCGTAGTCGTGCAGGACCGACGCGATGTCGGAAGCGAGAGCGGACCCGAAGTTCGCCGACGCGAACTCACGCTCCCAAGTGGACAGCCGCTCGACGGGCAACGCCGACGGGTTCCACGCGTAGTCGAGGAAGAACTGCAGCGGCAGCTCGTTGCCCTTCATGTCCCCGACGTTGGCGACCCACAGCCGGTCGTTGCCGTACGCCGAAGCCTGGTGCAGCTGCTCCCACGTGTTCGCGAGCAGCGCGGTGTCGACCCACTTGTAGTTGCGGCCGCCGCCGACGTAGTCGAAGTGGTAGTACAGCCCGTACCCGCCCGGGTGCGGCGGCAGCGAGAGGTCCGGGTGCTTGCGGACGTTGCCCCAGTTGTCGTCGGTGAACACCACGATGACGTCGTCGGGCGGGCGCAGGCCCTGCGCCCAGTACCGCTGGACCTCCTTGTACAGCGTCCACACCTGCGGGACGTCCGTGCTGAGCTCGCGGGCGAGGATGTCCCGTTCGGCCGCGATGATCTCCTGCATCAGCTCGATGCCGTCGCCGTCGGGCAGGCTGACGTCGCCGTTGCCGCGCATGCCGAGCGTGACGACGCCTTCGAAGTCCTCACGGGCCATCCGGCGGATCCCGTCGGTCCAGTAGGCCTTGATCGCCTCGCCGTTGCGCCGGAAGCTCCACTCCCCCGTGCCGCCGTACGGATCGTGGCCCGGCGTCGTGATGTTCCCGGCGGCGTCGCGGACCGCCGGCACCGCGTGCCGGTTCCACTCCTCGATCCCGCGCATCATCGGCGCCTCGTGCGAGGTGCCCATGACGACGCCGTACTCCTTGGCGGTCGCGTGGTTGAGCGGGTCGTCTTCGGCGAAGGCGCGGCCCCACACCGCCGGCCACAGGTAGTTGGCCCGCAGCCGCAGCATCGTCTCGAAGACCTTGGCGAAGAACTCGTGGTTGAAGCCGTTCGGGAAGCCCGGCGCGAGACCGGGTCCGAAGTACGCGGGCGCCCAGGTGCCGAGCGCCGGGTTCTCGTCGTTGATGAAGAACCCGCGGTACTTCACGTGCGGCGTCCCCAGGCTGAACCGCTCGCCCGGGATGTGCAGCTCCGAAGCCCGGGCAGGCGGGACGTCGGCCCACCAGTACCACGGCGAGACGCCGATCCGCCGCGAGACCTCGTAGACGCCGTAGATCACGCCGCGCTGGTCGCTCCCGGTGAGGACCAGGCGCCCGTCGACGACCTGGCTCAGCGACGTCTCCCACTTCCCGGCGATGCCACTGACGTCGAGGCGGCCCGCCGCCACCAGCGCGTCGACCAGCGGACTGTGGCCGAGGGTGCCGACCAGCACTACCGGCCCGTGAGCCGGGACCACGTCGGTCACGACCGGCCGCACGCCCGTGACGCGTTCGACGTCGGCGGCCAGGTCGCCGGCGACCCGCCGGACCCCCGGCAGATCGCCGGGACTCACCACGATCGTCGCGGCCTTTCCCCGCGACACCAACGGAAACCCGCTCCCGGCCTCGGCGAGGCCCGGCAGGGCCACGGACCCCGCCCCGGCGACAGCGAGCAACTGCAAAAAGGTACGACGGTGGACCTCGGACGGCACGGGAGACCTCCTGAGTCAGCCCTTCACGGAACCGGTCAGCCCGCCGACGATGCGCCGTTCGGCGAGCACGAAGAACGCGAGCGCCGGGATCATCGACAGCGCGGTGAACGCGAGCACCCGGGCGGTGTCCTGGGAGTACTGGGTCCGGAACGTGGCGACGCCGAGCGGCAGCGTGAAGTGCCCGGAGTCGTTGAACACCAGCAGCGGCAGCAAGTAGGCGTTCCAGCTGGTGACGAAGGCGAGCACGGCGACCGTGGTCAGCGCGGGCGTCGACAGCGGGAGCAGGATGCGCCAGAAGAACCCGAGCCGGCTCGCGCCGTCGAGCACGGCCGCGTCCTCGATCTCACCCGGGATGGCGTGCATGAACGGCCGCAGGATCACGATCGTCACCGGCAGCGAAAACGCCGCTTCCGGGATCGCCACGCCCCAGAAGCTTTCGAGCATGCCCAGCTGGCGCAGCCACAGGTACAGCGGCAGCGTCGCCACGGTCAGCGGGAACAGCAGGCCGAGCGTGAACAGGGTGTACAGGCCCTCCCGACCCTTGAACTGGTACCGCGACAGCGCGTACCCGGCCATCGAGCCCAGGCCGACCGCGACCGCGGTCGCGATCACGGCGATCAGCGCGCTGTTGCCGAGGAACGTCCAGAACGCGCTCGAGCCGAGGACCGAGGCGTAGTTGTCCGGGATCCACGGGCCGGGCAGCCCGGCCGGGTCGTTGTTGATCTGGGCGTTGGTGCGGAACCCGCCGAGCACGACGAACAGCAGCGGCACGACGGTCACCCCGAGCACGACGATCGCCGCGAGGTAGCCCACCGACAGGCCGAACCGGCGTGAACGCATCAGTGCACCATCCTCGTCAGGGCGCCCTGGGTGTCGCGGCGGAGCGCGAACCGCTGGTACAGCAGGGCGAACACGAAGCAGATGACGAACAGGATCACCGCGACGGCGGAGCCGAACCCGAATTCGTAGCGCTTGAAGCCGTGGTCGACCAGGTAGGTCGCCATCGTCGTCGACGCGTTCGCCGGGCCGCCCAGCGTCATGATCCAGACGACGTCGAACAGCTGCAGCGAGCCGATGACCGACAGGAAGATCCAGATCCGGATGGTCGGCCCGAGCAGCGGCAGCACGACGTGGCGGGTGGTCTGCCAGGCCGACGCGCCGTCGAGCGCCGCGGCTTCGCGCAGCTCGGCGGGCACGCCCTGCAGGCCGGCCAGCAGCAGGATGATGCCGAAGCCGATGTACTTCCAGGTGATCACCGCGAACAGCGTGTAGAGCACGATGCCCGGGTCGGCCAGCCAGTTGTGGACCAGGCCGCCGAGCCCGGCCCCCTGGAGCACCTGGTCGGCAAACCCGTTCGGCTGCAACATGAGCGCCCAGATCACCGCCGTGATCGCCTCGGACAGCACGTACGGCGCGAACACCAGCGCGCGCAGCACCGCGCGGCCCCGCAGCTTGCGGTTGAGCAGCATCGCCAACCCGATCGACAGCGGCAGCTGCACCACGATCGACAGTCCCGCGATGATCAGGTTGTGCCCGATGGCGCCCTGGAACACGTCGCCCGAGAACGCGTCGACGTAGTTGTCGAAGCCGATGAAGTCGTCCAGCGGGCCGAAGCCGTTCCACTTGAACAGGCTGTAGAACGCGGCGATCCCGATCGGCACCAGGACGAACCCGGCGAACAGCAGCAGGGCCGGCCCGAGCAGGAGCGCCAGCTCGAGCCGTTTCCGCAGGCTCGGACGGTGCGCCCGGGCTCGGACCGCCGGTGCGGACGGCCGTTCCGCCGTCCGCACCGGGGTCGTCGCCGTGGTCACTTGTTGCCCGCCGCGGCCTGGTTGACGGCGGCCACGATGCCTTCGGGGGTGCCCTGACCGGCGAACATGTTCGCCACCGCGTCGTTCAGCGCGGCGCCGACCGCGGTCGGGAACGCCCGGTCGAAGTACATCTGCAGGTAGGGCGCCTTCGTGCCGTAGTCGTAGACGGCCCGCAGCGTGTCGGTCTTCAGCGACTTGGCGGCGACGGTGTTGACGGGCAGGCCGGCCCCCTGGGCGGCGAGCTGCGTCTGCACCGGCTCGCTGCCCAGGTACTGCAGGAAGTCCGCACACGCCTTCGACGCGCGGGTCGTGCAGGCGAAGCCGTCGCCGCCGCCGAGCACGGCCGCCGGGTCGCCCTGGCCGCCCGCCACGGACGGGAACGGGAACCAGCCGACCTTCGAATCCAGCTGCTTGTCGTCGGTCAGCGCCGACATCGTGCCGGGCTCCCAGTCGCCCTGCAGTTCCATCGCGGCCTTGCCGTTGGCGACGAGGCCGGCGGAGCTGCCCGCGCCCTGCTGGGCCGGCGTGCCGGCGAACCCGGTCTGGAACGGCTGCGTGGCCAGGAAGTTCTTCAGGTCCTGGCCGGCCTTAGTCCAGCACGGGTCGTCGAGCTTGACCGCCTTCACCGACTGCTTGAGCACGTCGACCGAGCATTCGCGGATGGCGAAGTAGTTGAAGTAGAAGGCGTCGGGCCAGCGGTCCTTGCCGCCGACCGAGATCGGCGCGATGCTCTTGGCCTTCAGCTGCGTGACGGCGGCGTTCAGCTCGTCCATCGTCTTCGGCGGGGTGGTGATCCCCGCCTGCTGGAAGAGGTCCTTGCGGTACCAGAAGCCGACGAAGTGCTGCTCGAACGGCACCCCGTACTGCTTGCCGTCGACCTGCCAGTTCTCCCCGAACTTGCCGGTGGTCGCGGTGATCCACGGCTTCGTGGCGTCGGTGATGTCAGCGACCTTGCCCGAGGTGATCTGCGAGGCCAGGTCCCCGGCGCCCCAGGACTGGTAGACGTCCGGCGGCTCCGCCCCCTGCAGGGCGAGCGGGACCTTGGTGGGGAAGTCCTCGTTCTGCAGCGGCTGGGCCTTGATCGTGACGTCGGGGTGCGCCTGGTGGTAGTCGGTGACGACCTTCTCCCAGATCGACTTGATCGGGTCGGTGGTGCCGTTGTGCCACCAGGTGAGGGTGACCGGCCCGCTCGGCTGCGCGGGTGTGTCGCTCCCCCCGCTGCTGCACGCCGAAAGCGCGAGCGGGAGGACCGCCACCAGCGCGGCGAGAAGGGGGATTCTGTGCTTCACAAACATCGTGGGTCCACTCCTGACGACTTCGGCCGAGTTGGACGGGGCGCGACGGCACCCGGGTTGGCGAAGAGTTTGCTCCCGGGCAAATCGGATGTCAATCGTTGTCGATAACGTTTTACATGGCTAGTCTGAGCCGATGCAGCCCAGTTCGAGGGTGACCATCCGTGACGTCGCGGCCCAAGCCGGCGTCTCGGTGGCCACAGTCTCCAAAGTCATCAACGAGCGCTACGGCGTCTCCGCCGCGACGCTTGCGAAGGTCCGTGCGGTGATCGAAGACCTCGGGTACGAAGCGAGTCTCGTGGCGCAGAGCCTGCGCAACCACCGGACCAACGTGATCGGGATCCTGGTCGCCGACCTCGAACCGTTCTCCACCGAGCTGCTCAAGGGAGCCGCGGATGCCATCCGCGGCAGCGGGTTCGAACTCGTCGTCTACTCCGCCGGCGGCCGCACCGGCGACCCGAAGGGCTGGGAAAAGCGTTACCTGTCCCGCCTTTCCGGCACGCTCGTCGACGGCGCCGTGCTCGTCACGCCCGCCGTCTCGCTCGAAGCCGTGCCCGGTACGCCGGTCGTCGCGGTCGACCCGCACACCGGACCGTCTCACCTGCCCACGATCGATTCCGACAACCTGCGTGGTGCGCAACTGGCCACCGAGCACCTCCTGGATCTGGGCCACCGGCGGATCGGATTCCTCTCCGGCCGCCCCGACCTCGAATCGGCGTCGCTGCGCAAGGCGGGTTACCTGCGGGCCCTCGAAGCCGCGGGCGTGCCGGCCGACGAGGACCTGATCCGGATCGGCGCCTACGACCCGGAGATCTCCGCGGCCTCGGCGCACGACCTGCTGACCGGCCCGGACCGCCCCACCGCGGTGTTCGCCGCGAACGACATCTCGGCCATCGCGACCGTCGGCGCGGCTCGCGAGCTGGGGCTTTCCGTGCCCGACGACCTCTCCGTGGTCGGCTTCGACAACGTCCCCGAATCCGCGCTCTGCAGCCCGCCACTGACCACAGTGGACCAGCCGATCCGGGAGATGGGGCACCGGGCGATCAGCATGCTCATCGCGCTGATCAACGGCGACGAGGTCGAGCGCACCCACGTCACGCTCGACACCGGCCTGGTGGTGCGCAGCTCGACCCGGGCCCTCTCCTGATCCTGTGTCATCCGGGGCTCCGCCCCGGGCCGGGGGCGCCGCCACCCGGAACCGCCGAAAGCTCCCTCCTGACGAAGGGCGGAAAGCCTTGACCACGCAGCCTGCCGCGGCCACCGAGCCGTGGCGCGACCCCGCGGCCGACCCGGGCGAACGCGTCCGCGCCCTGATGGCGCGCATGACGCTGCGCGAAAAACTCGCCCAGCTCTACGGCGTCTGGGTCGGCATCGACTCCGGCGGGGAGATGGCGCCGCACCAGCACGAATTCGTCGACGCCGCGGTCGACCTCGACGACCTGGTCCGCCACGGCATCGGGCAGCTGACCCGGGTCTTCGGCACCCGGCCGGTCGACCCGCTGATCGGCGCGCACAGCCTCGCGCGCACGCAACGCCAGATCGTCTCGAGCAGCCGGTTCGGCATTCCCGCCGTCGTCCACGAGGAATGCCTGACCGGGCTCGCCGCGTGGCAGGCGACGATCTTCCCGGCCCCGCTGTCGTGGGGCGCGACGTTCGACCCGGACCTCGTGCGCCGGATGGCCTCGCGGATCGGGCAGACGATGCGCGGACTGGGTGTGCACCAAGGCCTCGCGCCGGTCCTCGACGTCGCGCGGGACCTGCGCTGGGGCCGCGTCGAGGAGACGATCGGGGAGGACCCGTACCTGGTCGGGACGATCGGCGCCGCGTACGTCGCCGGGCTCGAGTCGGCCGGTGTGATCGCGACGCTGAAGCACTTCGTCGGGTACTCCGCCTCGCGCGCCGGGCGCAACCTGGCACCGGTTTCGGCCGGGCCCCGGGAGATCGCCGACATCCTGCTCCCGCCGTTCGAGCTGGCGCTGCGAGCGGGCGCCCGGTCGGTGATGAACGCCTACACCGACACCGACGGCGTCCCGTCCGCCGCCGACGAGTCGCTGCTGACCGGTCTGCTGCGCGACACCTACGGGTTCACCGGCACGGTCGTCGCCGACTACTTCGCCGTCGCGTTCCTGCACCGGTTGCACGGCGTCGCGGCCGACCGCGGCGACGCGGCCGGGCAGGCGCTGACCGCGGGCATCGACGTGGAGCTGCCCACCATGGACTGCTACGGCGAGCCGCTGCTCGCCGCGGTGGAAGGGGGTGCGGTCGACGCCGCCGCCGTCGACCGCGCCCTCGAACGGGTGCTGCGGCAGAAGTGCGAGCTCGGGCTGCTCGACGCGGACTGGGCGCCGGAGGTCCCCGAAGAAGTCGACCTCGACGACGCTCCTTCCCGGGCGTTGGCGCGCGAAGTGGCGGAAAAGTCGATCGTGCTGCTGCACAACGACGGGACGCTGCCGCTGTCCCCCGGCACCCGCGTCGCCGTCGTCGGGCCGCGCGCGGACGCGGCGGGCGCGATGCTCGGCTGCTACTCGTTCCCGCTGCACGTCGGCGTCCACCACCCGGACGTCCCGTTCGGCGTCTCGGTGCCGACGGTGGTGGAGGCCCTGCGCTCGTCCTTCGACGTCACCTACGCGCTGGGCTGCCCGGTCACCGGTGGCGACGACGACACGATCGCCGAAGCGGTGGCAGCGTGCGCTGACGCGTCGGTGTGCGTGGCCGTGCTGGGCGACCGGGCCGGCTTGTTCGGCGGCGGGACGTCCGGCGAAGGCTGCGACGCGCCGGACCTGCGGCTGCCGGGCCGACAGGAGGAACTCCTCGAAGCCCTGCTGGCCACGGGCAAGCCGGTCGTGCTGATCCTGCTCTCCGGGCGCCCGTACGAGCTTTCCCGGCAGATCGACCGGCTGGCCGCGGTGGTCTGCGGGTTCTACCCCGGCGAGGAGGGCGCGCCGGCGCTCGAAGGTGTCCTCAGTGGACGGATCGACCCGTCCGGCCGGCTGCCGGTGAGCTTTCCGGCGGCCGGGGCGAGCCAGCCCTCGACGTACCTCGCGGCGCCGCTCGGCCGCCGCAGCGAGGTGAGCACGGTCGACCCGTCGGCGCTGTTCCCCTTCGGGCACGGGCTGTCCTACGCGCCGGTGACCTGGGTCGACGTGAGTGCCACGGGTTCGGTGTGGCCGACCGACGGCGTGTGCCGGGTCCGGGTGACCCTGCGCAACGACCACTCCCGGCCCGCGTCCGAAGTGGTCCAGGTGTACCTGAACGACCCGGTGGCGGAGGTCGTGCGACCCGAGCGCCAGCTGATCGCGGCCCGCCGGGTTTCACTGGAGCCGGGTGAGACGGTCGTCGTGGACATCGGCCTGCACGCGGACCTGACTTCGTACACGGGCCGGGCGGGCACGCGTCTCGTCGAGCCCGGCGACGTCGAACTGCGGGTGGGGACGTCGAGCGAGCAGTTCGTGGCGACCCTGCACTGCACGCTGACCGGGCCGCGCCGTCAGGTCGGCTTCGACCGCGTCCTGGCTCCGGAGTTCGGGTCATGAGACGGACTTCGGTGGTCGTCGTCTTGGCCGTCTTGACCGCGTTGTTCGTGGGTGCGTCCGGGCGGCCGCCCGCGTCGCGTTGGGTGGCGACCTGGACGTCGATGCCGCAGCTGACCGAGCCGTCCAACATGCCGCCGTCGCCGTACACGGGCACCGACCGCGTGCTGGACAACGCTTCGCTGCGCCAGACCGCGCACGTGTCGGCCGGCGGGCCCCGGATCCGCCTGCGGTTCTCGAACGCCTTCGGCGGGGCGCCGCTGCCGCTGTCGGCTGTCTCGGTGGCGCGTCCGCTCGACGGGCGCGCGGGGGTCTCGTCCGTGGTTCCCGGCAGCGTCCTGCCGGTGACGTTCCACGGCAAGCCGTCGACGACGATCCCGATGGGCGCGCAGGTGGTCTCGGACCCGCTGCCGTTCCCGGTGCGTCCCTTCGAGAACATCGCGGTGACGGCGTACCTGGCGCACGGCCAGGGATCGCTGTCGATCACGTCCCACCCCGGCTCCCGCACGACGTCCTACCTGGTGCCGGGCAACCAGGTGAGCACCCCCGACCTGACCGGCGCGACACCGGTGGACCACTGGTACTTCCTGAGCGGCATCGAGGTCCTGTCCCCCGCGCCGGCGGTGGCGGTGATCGGCGACTCCCTGTCCGACGGCCGCGGTTCGACGACCAACGGCAACGACCGCTGGCCGGACGTGCTGGCGTCCCGGGTGTCGTCGGCGGTGGTCAACCAGGCCGCGGGCGGCAACCGGGTCCTGCAGGACGGCCTCGGCCCGAACGTCCTGGCCCGCTTGGACCGCGATTTACTCGCTCAGAGCGGGGTTTCGCGGGCGATCGTCTTCGAGGGGATCAACGACCTCGGCACGGCCGCTCCCGGCGCGGCCGCGTCCACGGCGTCGGACCTGATCGACGCGTACGACCAGATCCTGACGCGCGCCCACGCGGCGGACATCCGGGTGTACGGAGCGACACTGACCCCGTTCGGCGGCAACTCCGGTTACGACTCACCGGAACGCGAGGCGGCACGGACTTCGGTGAACACGTGGATCCGCGGTCATTTCGACGCGGTCCTGGACTTCGACCGCGTGGTCCGCGACCCGGCGGCGCCGACCCGGCTGCTCCCGGCCTACGACGTCGGTGACCACCTGCACCTCAACCCCGCGGGGTATCGCGCTTTGGGCACGAGCGTTCCCGCGGGGCTATTCCGGAATGGCTGAGGGAATGCCGATGGGCCAGAAACTGGACAATTCCTGGACGCCATTTCCCCGTCGGCATCACTGATCGCTCACCCCGGCCTGACGGACCGTGATCACAGGTCCAGTCAACCCGGAGAGCGTTGTCTCGCGCCGGATATCTGTTGGGACACAAGCGAGTCTCGAACCCGGGGGTCTGTGACGAGGATCATGCGCGATGCCCCTATAGTGTCGCCGTCTCCGCTCGTCCCCATCCGCAGTCGTCGCTCCCGAAAAGGGGAAAACATGTCCGACGTCATCAACAGCATCTTCGGTCGCGCTCAGAACGAAACGCCCAGTTCAGAAGGTTACGGCTACGGCACCGCCGCCACCGAGACCGCCGACGCCGACACCACCGAGACCGAAACGGTCGAGCCGGCCGAGGACACGACCGAGACCGAAGACGCCGTCGACGAGACTTCCGACGTGGACGAAGCCGACGACTCCGCCGAAGTCTCCACCGAGACCGACGACTCAGCTGAGGCCGAAGAGGACACCACCGACGAGGTGTCCGACGAAGCGGTCGCGGAGGAAACCGAAGCCGCCGAAGAGTCCGACGAGGACACCGGCACCGCCGACGAAGCGGTCGCGGACGAAACCGCGGCCGTCGAGGAGGCGCCGGTGGTGGTCGCCACCGAGACCGAAGCGGCCGGATCCCGCGCCGCCGCCGGTACTCGCGGCAGCACCACGGTGGCCGACGGCGTGGTCTCGAAGATCGTCATCCGGGTCGCCCGCAACGCCGAAGGCGTGTACGAGCTCGACGAGGCGGGCACCTCCGTCGAGGTCGACGGCGAGGTCGCCACGATCGCCGTCACGCTGGTCGTCGAGTTCGGGCGCGCGGTCAAGACGCTCGCCGAGCAGATCCGCATCCAGGTGGTCGAAGCGGTCGAACAGTACCTGGGGCTCGAGGTCGCGTCCGTGGACGTCCACGTCGCCGACATCCACTTCCCGGACGCCGACTGACCCTCCGCTCGGTCCCGGGTGAATCGCGCCCGGGACCGGGCGTCCTTCACCGGCGCACGGCGTACCGCAAGTGGAGTACGTCGCGATCCGCCAGCTGCCGCACCAGGTCCAGCTCGACCTGGTCCCCGTCCCCGAACAACCGGCGACCGCCGCCGAGCAGCACCGGCACGACGTGGAGTTCCAGCTCGTCCAGCAACCCCGCCTTCAGCAAGGCTTGCGCGGCACCCGCGCCGTGGACCATGACCGCGCGCTCGCCCGCCGCCGCGCGCGCCTCCTCCGCGCACGCCACCACATCCGTGAAGAACCGCGCGCTCCCGGGCGGGGTGTCGGACGGATCGGCGTCGTGGGTGAGCACGTGGATCGGGACGCCGTCGTGGTGGTCACCGCCCCAGCGGCCGGCCAGCTCGAACGTCCGCCGGCCGGAGATCAGCGCACCCGTCGCCATCGCTTCGGCGTACACCTGCGCGCTCGGCCCGTCGCCGTGGCGGTCGTCCAGCCAGTCGAACAACCGGAAACCGCCGCGTCCCATCTCCTGGCCCGGCCGGTCGTCCGGTCCGGTCACGAACCCGTCGAGCGACGTCGTCATGTACAGCCTGATCGGTCCGGTCATCGTTTCCTCCGTGTCGTCGTCACCAGTACGTCGAACGGGAGGTGCTCGAATCGACCGCGCGGCGAGATGATCTCTCCCCCGCCGGCGGCGGCCGAGCACCTGAAGATGAACGGCCGATCGGTCTGGAACACGGCGACGCGGTGCCTGCCGGACAGCATCCTGCGGGCGACGGACATCGCGGCGTCGGCTACGTCTCCTCACCGCGCGCCCGGCTGATCACCTCCTCGAGCCGCAGAGGACTGGCCGGGTGGTGGGACAGGCACAGCGGCGTCGCCACCTGGCGGAACCCGAACGCCTCCCCCGCCACGTAGAACTGCGCCCGCTCCAGGCGCGAGATGTCCGCGACGGGACTTCCCTTGGCCCGCGCCAGCTCGTTGGCCGCCGCGATCTGGGCCGGGCTGTTCAGGCGGCCGAAGAACTGCGTCATCGCGTTGCCGACCACCTGGTTGTGCAGTCCCTTCGGCGCCTGGGTCGCGAACAGCAAACCCAGCCCGTACTTGCGGGCCTGCGACGCGAGGACGATCGTGCTGCGCGTACTCGCCGTGAGACTGCCCGACGACGCCATCGTCTGGGCTTCGTCCATCACGAACAGCGCGCCCAGCGGCCGGTCGCCCGCCGGGTTGCGCTTGACCCACGCGAACAGCTCCATCTGCAGCTGGTTGACGAAGTTCTGCCGCTGCTCGTCGGCCTGCAGGCCGACGAAGCTGATCACCGAGACCCGGGCCCGCTTGCCGGCCGCCGGGGTCAGCAGGACGCCCGGGTCCACCGGTTCGCCGCCGCCGGCGAACAGCGGATCGTTGACCATCGCCGCCTTGAGCACCTCGGCCAGGCCGGCCGCGATGCGCTTGGCGTCGTTGAGGTTGCTGACCTCCTCGGGCAGGTCGGTCAAGAGCTCGATCAGCGCCGGCAGGCTGCGCGACCCGGTCCGCGCGTGCTGGATGACGGCTTGGCGCAGCACGGCCAGGCCGATGTTCGTCTTCGCCGTGGTCCCGGTCAGCCGGGCTTGCGGCGCCAGCGTCGCGACGGCAACCTCGACCGCCGCCGCGAACTCGTCGGAGTCGTCGAGGACGCCGGCGAAGTCGGGCAACGGCTGAAACGCCAACGGCCGCCCGGTCGCCCGCCCCGGCGTCCAGACGACGACGTCGGTTTCGGCCAGGTACCGCTTCGCCAGTTGGGCGTCATCGGGCCCCCAGCCATCGGGCGGCGCAGGCCAGGCGTCCCCGAGCCGGGCGAGGTCGTTGTTCGGGTCCAGGACGATCGCGGAGACCCCCAGGAGAGCGCACTCCTCCACGATCCGCCTGAGCAGCACGGTCTTCCCCGAACCGGACCCGGCGAAGACGGCGGCGTGCTTGCGCAGCGCGGAGAGCTCGACCCGCACGGGCTCCCCCGAGCCGACGACGGTGCCGAGCGTGATCTCCCCTTCCGCCAGGGGCAACCCCGCCGCGGCCGGCGTCACGATCACCGGCGGCGGATGGGTCCCTTCGGCGGGCTGCCCCGACGGCTTCTCCGGAAGCACCGCGGAAAGCAAATCCGAACGGCTCGCGGGCCGCCGGTCGATCAGCCACTCGTGCAGCTCACGGCCCCCGGTGCCGAGCATCTTCTGCAACGCCCAGAAGGTCCGCGCATCGGCGTCGGTGAGCCGGATCGTCTTGCCGCCGGCGGCCGTGAACTTCTCGACCTCCTCTCGCGTCTTGGCCCCGCGCCCCCAGACATCCCGGAGGATGACGAGGTGCCGGTTGTCCGCCCCTTGCAACTGTCCCGCGGCGGAGCGCGCCTTGCGGAACCGGGTCAGCGCGGCGCGAGGATGCTGTGCCGCGATCGCTCGAAACGCCCAGTGCTCCTGCAGGTCCGCGGCCTCGTCAAGGGTCCGGGTGAGCCAGGCGTGCACTTCGCTGCGCCCGTTCTGGCGCTCGCACGACCACTCCATATCGTCGTCCCCGACTTCGGTGACCCAGCAGCGCAAAGCCGCGGAGAGGAGGTCGGGCATGGCCTTGTCCACGGTGTTCTCGGCGAGCAGTTTCTCGGGTTCCGCTTCCGCCTGAAGCTTCTCGAACTCGCTGTCGAGTTCGGCGAACCGGTCGGTTTCGACTGCTGTGCGCACCGGAGCGACCGGCACCACGACCTTCTCGTCGAAGGAGGTGAGCTCCTCGACCGTCCCGGCACGCAGGCAGAGTTCGATGTGCGCGCCGATGCGCTTGAGCAGCTGCCGCGGGGTCCACTGTTCCCAGGGCTCAGCGAACGCCACGGCCGCGACGGGCCAGGTCGGATGCGGCGGACTGAATTCCATGGCCTGGTAGGCCACTCCGAGCCGTTTCGCCACCAGCGCCCGGCCGACCTCGGCGTCGATGATCCGACCGAGCGTGACCGATTCGCGGAAGCGGTCGGGCACGGTGCCCGCGGCCTTTCGCCTGAGCTGATCCCACGTGCCGGGCAGGCAGGCAACCACGGTCAAGGTCTTCTGCGTGATTTCCCGCAATCCCATGAGTCCGTCGGCGATCTGCGCCACGAGCAGATCTTCCTCGTCGTCGGCCCCCATCTCCCGGGTGAGCTTGGTCGACCTCGCGACGAGCGTGTCGAGCTGGTCGACAGCGATCACGACCGGTCCGGTAAGAGCGAGCAGGCGGGTGATTTCCTCCACGAGGACGCGCGCCGGCTTCGGCCGCGAGTAGATGTTCCACTGCCGGGCTTCCGGCGTGAGCTGCTCATCGCCGTCGAGGAAATCTTCGCCGATGTACTTGGCACCCCGGTCCCGGCTCGCGATGAGGACGAGGGCACGCGCGGTGTCCCCGCACTCCTCGGCGACCATCCCGTCGAGGGACGACAGCCCGTCGACGAACGCCTCGACGTGCTCCGCGGTCAAACCGCGGCCACGCCGGATGGTCGCCGTGACTTCGGCGTCGACGTGGGTGCGCAGGCAGACGCGTAGCAGGAAGCTCTTCAGTTGCGACTCGCCCGAATCGTCCGGTCGGGACAACCCGCGGCGCAGCGCCTCGGCTGTGTTCTCCCAGAACGCTTCGGCCGCGGTGACGTCGTCGAGGAAGAAGTACCCTCGCGCGCGGTGCACCCGGCGCCGGACGAGACCCAGCAGGTGGGTCTTGCCGACGCCCTTCGTCCCCCGCAGGACGAGCCCGATCGGGCTGGGCCCCTCGCTGGTCACGGCATCGCGGATACCGATGTCGAGCGCCGCGAGCGCGTCGGCGTGCAACCCGTCGACGTGGTAGGGCGAGTCCCGCCAGACGTGGTCGGGGGTGTCCGCCCAGTCGAAGCTCAATGCCGCCAATGCCGCGAGCTCGTCCATCACAAGGCCTCGATCGAGAGCAGGTGGTTGTCCTCACCGCCGATGCGGATCGCCGCCTCGTGGTCGGCCGCGGTGAGCGCCTTGCGGTTGTCTTCGGGGACGAGGTGCACCTTGCCGGCGCGGCTCAGTTCCTTGAGCACGGCGTCGACCTCCGCCGCGGGCGCACCGAGCTTCGGCCGCAGGTCCACCAGCCCGACCCAGCCACGCGGTTCCCTCACGAGTTCGCGATAGGCGACGCGGATGCGTTCCTCGAGGGTGGTTTCCTCGAAGTCGACGCCCGGCCCGGTTTCGACCGGGGGCCCGCCCGGAGCGAAGACATCGGCCAGCCGCAGCTTCCGGCTGCGCAGGAACCCGTCGAAGCCGCCGAGAACGACGTAGAGCGCCGAGCAGAGAGTGCTCAGCGGCCGTGGCGGCGGAGGGGTCCCGGCTCCGATCTCCTTCTCGCACCACGCCCAGCCGCTGTCGGTGAGCTGGTGGACGAACGTACGGCCGACCTTCTCGCTGGCGATGTAGCCGCTGTCGTTCAGCTGCGTGCGTTCCTTGCCGGTGAGGGTGAACCCCACGAGCTCCTTCAGCTCCGGGTTGGGCACCTCCCGGCCCAGCACCATCAGCGTGAACATCGCGGCGGTCTGCTTGTGTCCCAAGCGGTCGGTCATCCGAGATCCTTCCGGTGGTTCGGCTTCGTCGTGTTCCGGGCGCGGACGTCGAGGGTCCGCAGGAGCCAGTCGATCGACTGGCGGACCCTCGGCGGTGCCGCGTGGTGGTCGTCGCCGTTCGGGGGGCGGGGTTTCACCGCCACCGCGAGATCTGTCGCGAGGTCGCGGGTCCGGCCGCTGTCGCCCGCGCCGACCGCCGTCTGCAGGGCCGCCACCAGCTCGTCCACCAGGTCCCAGCGGGACGTGCGCAGCCGGGAACCGCGGGCTTGGCCGAGCAGCGCCACCAGATCGAGGTCGTCGTCGGCGTCGACGAGTGGCGTGAAGCCCTTCAGCTGGCCGACCAGGTCGCGGGCGACCTCGTCCGCGCCGCGTGAGCCGCCGAGCCGCAGGTAGCGGAGATTGCCGACGTAACCCGGCAGTCCGGCCGCGTCGGTGCCCGCCGTGAGCACCGGGATCACCCGGCGGTCCTGGCCGAGTGTGCGGTGCAGGAACAGCTCGACCTCGGCGGACTGCCAGCGACTGACCTTGCCGTCGACGAGCAGGCACAGGTGCCGCGCGTCGTCTTCGGCCCGCGCGAGCAGGGACCGATCGCCGGAATAGGACTTCACCACCCGGACGCCCTGGCTCTTCAGGGCGGCGACCAGCTCGTCCGCCTTGCCGACCGCCGGACGCGGGGTGCTGACGCGCAGTTCGTGCTTGAACTCCTGCCGGCTCGCCCGCACGGCGGCCACGTAGGCGTCGCGATTCTCGGCCAGCAGATCCGTGCGGTCCAGCCGGCTCGCGATCACCGCCGCGACGGTTTCGAGTGCGAACCCGATCTGGTCGGCGCTCGGCGTTTGCTCCGACAGCACCGGCAGCTGCTCGCCGAAACTCCAGTAGGACACGTACGGCAAGGTGAGGTGCCGGGCCATCGTCGCCGGCTCCACCGTCTGGTCGAGCCAGGTCAGGTACAGCTCGGCCGTCTCGTCGACGACGATGCCGCGCCAGGTCTCCGACCGGTCGTACTCCTCCCGGTTGTCGAACCGAGACAGCACCGGGAGGACGGTCAGCCGCGCGCGGTCGAACGGCAGCCGGTTGCGCGCCGCGTCCGCGCGCCGGGCGGCCTCCATCGCGCCGAGGATGCTCTGCCGGTTCGCGGTGAACAGCAGGACGAGGTGGTCCGGCAGGTGCGCCGTGCAGATCCCGCCGATGTCGGAGATCCCGGTGCGACTGTCGATGAGGACGAAGTCGTAGCGCGCAACCCACTGCTCACGGCACTTCTCGAGGTACTCGCCGAACCCGTCTTCATACAGCCGGTCCCAGTCGATCTCCTGCACCTGCCCGACGTAGCCGGGCTCCTCGCGGCCGGCCGCGAGAAAGTCGAGCACCCCGACGTCCGTCAGGCGCTGGACGTGCGCCTCCGGCTTGAACCGCCCCTGCCGGAAGTCGTCGACGAGGTCGACCACACCCCCGCTCGGCCGCGCGGGCAAACGCGGCCGGAAGTAGTCGCCGAGGCCCGGAGCTTCGAGGTCCCAATCCAGGCAGAGCACGCGGTGGCCCCACCGGGCGAGCAGCACGGCGATGTTGGCCAGCGTGAAGCTGCGGCCGACCCCGCCCTTGTAGGAGTAGAAGGTGAAGATCGATCCCGGCATCCGTCAGAACCTCGGCATCCGTGCCCGCTTCGGCGGTTCCGCGGCCGGTGTGCGCACCGGCCAGTCGTCCCGCCACTCCGGCGCTCGTTCGATGAGCTCCTCCAGCTCCGCGGCGATCTGTTTGATCTGCTGGTTGAAGTCGAGATAGGCCGGCGCGGTCTGGAAGTGTTCGAAGGGGTGGTTCCACTGCTGCAGGTCACGCGGCCGTCGCGCGTGGGCCCAGTCGGGGAAGTGCTGGGAGTCGCAGAAGATCACCGGGTAGATCAAGGGCCGCCCGGCGCCGAGCGCCTCGCGCTCGGCCATCGAATACCACTCGGCCAGGCACAACTCGTCCCGGAAGTACTTCGGGGAGCAGACCGGCACCAGCACACGAGAGCGCTGCAGCGCCGAGCGCAGTTCCTCCGGCCAGCTCGACCCGGTGCGCACCTGGTCGTCGAAGAAAATCTTGACGTCGTCGTAGAGGTTGTTGTCGAGCACTTCCGACAGGCGTGGGTGAAAATGGTGTCGAATCCACTCGGATATGTCGCTGGCGGTGCGCCGGTAGCTGATGAAGATGTCGTACTCGTACACGCGTGCCGACGCTCCTTCACCGCTCCCCACCAGGCGGATGTCATCCTAGATCCGCTGCACGCCACCGAAGAAGGCGCGAAACCTGACAGATTCAGGACAATAACTGGCCACACCTGCGGTACCACTGGAAAACGCATCTTGACAAATCTTCCCGGCACCGATACATGACAGGTCGGAAGCCGAGAACGAAGACGCGAAGTGTTTCCGGAATACCGATCTCCCGGATCGGTGAATCACCGACCGATCCCGAGGGGAAACTGATGTCCGAGCACGAGGTGCCCCGGGTATTCTTCAGCTACTCCCACGACACCCAGGAGCACAAGGACCACGTCCGGAAGTTCGCGACCTTCCTGCGCAGCCGGATCGGCCTCGAAGTCGTGCTCGACCAGTGGCACGACAACATCCGCATCGACTGGTCGCTGTGGGTCGCCCGGCACCTCAAGGCGGCCGACTTCATCGTGGTCGTGGCGTCGCCCCGGTACCGGGAGCGAGCCGACGGCGACGCTCCGCCGGACGAAGGGCGCGGAGCCCAGTACGAGACCGCCATGATCCGCGACAAGCTCACCAAGGACCACCGCGAAGGCACCCGCCGGGTCCTCCCGGTGGTCCTGCCCGGCGGCTCGATCGACGACATCCCCGCCTTCCTCGCTCCTTACTCCACCACCCGGTTCGAGATCGACGAATTCACCGACGAGGGCGTAGCCGAGCTACTCGCCGCGATCACCGGGCGGGGCAAGCACCCGATGCCGCCGCGCGGCCGATGGCTCGGCGGATCGCCGGAGCCGCAGCCCGTCCACGCGAACGCGCTGACGTGGACGGGCAGCAGCTCGGGCGTGCGGCGAGAGGCGGCCTGGATCGACGGCGTGCGGTACGAGGACAGCATCGTGCTGCGCTCGGGCACCGCGCCGGGGTTCGTCGAGGTCGACCTCGGCGGCCGCTACCAGCGGTTCTCCACCACCGCCGGGGTGCTCGACGACGCGGCCGACCCCTTCCAGGTCGGCCGCTTCCGCGTGCTGCTCGACGGCAAGCCCCGGTCCGAGCACGAAGTGGCCATCGGGAAGCCGGCCGCGATCGACCTCGATGTCACCGGTGCGCTGAAGCTTCGGCTCGAGATGTCGCGGCCGGGCGTCTCGGCGTCTCCTTTCGGGTCGGCGGCCGTCGTCGTCACCCGGCGGCGGGGACGGCCGCCCGAGCTCGCCCTCGGGGATCCGACCGTCGCCTAAGGCGTGATGACCACCTTCAACGCCGAGTTGGCGGCCGCATTCGCGAAGACGTCGTAAGCCTCGTCCATCTGCGCGAACGTGAACCGGTGCGTTCCCATGCTCTCGGCCGGGATGCGGCCGGACGCCACCATCTTCAGCAGCGTCGGGATCGATACCGTGTCCACCAAGCCCATCGTCAGCGTCAGGTTTTGGATCCACATCTCCTGCATCGGCAGCTCGACCGGGACGCCGTGCACGCCGATGTTCGCGATGCGGCCGCCCGGGCGGACCAGGGATGCCGCCGTCAGCAGCGTCTCCGGGTAGCCCACCGCTTCGATCGCGACGTCCACACCGAGGCCGTCGGTCAGGGACCGGACGTCCTCCAGAACTCCAGGGCCCGCTTCGAACGCGTCCGTCGCGCCGAACTCCAGGGCCTTCTCCAGACGGAACTTGTTGGAGTCCACCGCGATCACCTTCGACGCGCCCCACAGGCCCGTCGTCAGGATCGCCGCCAGCCCGACCGCGCCGGCGCCGACCACCGCCACCGTGTCGCCCGGGCGGACGCGGCCGGCCAGGACGCCGACCTCGTACCCCGTCGGCAGCGAGTCGGCCAGGAAGATCGCCTGTTCGTTCGTGACGTCGTCCGGGACCGCGTACAGCGACGTGTCCGCGAAGGGCACGCGGACCAGCTCGGCCTGCGTTCCGTCGATGAGGTGCCCGAAGATCCAGCCGATCCCGCCGACCGTCTGGCAATGGGACGGCATCCCGCGGCCGCAGTACTCGCAGCGCCCGCACTGGGTGATGGCCGGGACCAGCACCCGGTCGCCCACCGCGAACGCCCGGACCGCGTCACCGACGGCGGTCACCGTGCCGACCGCTTCGTGGCCGAGGATCCGGCCGTCGGTGACTGCGGCGACATCGCCCTGCAGGATGTGCAGGTCGGTGCCGCAGATCGTGGTGGTGTCGACGCGCACGACCACGTCGGTCGGTTCCTGGACGGTGGCGTCCGGGACGTCTTCCCAAGCCTTCGCACCCGGACCGTGGTAGACCAGCGCCTTCATCGTCGCCTCCGTCGGCCGCCCGGCACCCGTGGCGGGGCACGGCCGTCCCCGACGCTAGGACCGCGGCGCCCGTCCGGCTGTCGCAATTTGAGAATCAGGCATTGCGGGCCATGAACGACCGCGCGTCGCCTTCGGAAGGGTCCACGAACACGATGTCGTCCGGCCGCCGCCGCGGGACGTCGATCGCCAGCACCACCAGCGGTTCCGAGGTGATCGTGGGGAAGCCGTGGACCTTCCGCCGCTCGAAGCACAGGAACATCCCCGGCCGCGCCTCGAACTCCTCGCCGTCGAGGTGGAAGGTGCCGCCCCCGCTGATCACGTAGAGGTGCTCGTCGCACTCCTCGTGGTAGTGCAGCGGGACTTCGCGGTAGATCCGGAAGATCCGCGCGCTGGCCGACGGCTTGTCGACGAAGTACTTGTCCACCAGCATCGTCGTCGCGGCCGCGGGCAGTGCCGAGGCCTCCGCGTGGACGTCGAACACGCTCTGGCTGTTGTCGCTCTCCATGGCTGTCAAGCTAACGCGCGGCACGCGGCGAGGTCGACCGCGCTCAGCGCCGCACCGACGCCCGCCAGCGCCACCGCGTTCATCGACAACGACGTGACACCCAACCCGGCCAACACCGGCGCCGGCGTCGGATCCGCCGCCGCCTCGCCGCACACCCCCACCGGCTTCCGCGACCAGGCCCACCAGCCGCAGCAACGCCGGCTGGTGCGGGTCGTTCAACGCGGCCACCGCGCCGAGCCGGCGGTCCGCCGCGAACACGTACTGCGCCAGGTCGTTCGTGCCCAGCGAGACGAAGTCGACCTCCGGGAGGATCTCCGCGGCGCACAACGCCGCCGCCGGGATCTCGATCATCACGCCCACGCGCGCGATTCCCGCCGCACGCGCCCGCGAAGCGAACCAAGCCGCCTCCGCCGCCCCGGCGATCGCCGTCAGCGGGCGGTCCAGCAGGTCCGGCCGGTCGAACGCGACCCGCAGCCCACGGACACCCAGCGCGGGGTTCGGCTCCTCCCCCATCAGGAGTAACGCGAGCGGCTTGTCCGAACCGGCGTCCAGGGTCCGGACGACGACCGGTTTCCCGGCGAACGGCTCCAGCACCGCCGCGTAGGCCGCTCGCTGCGCGGACTCCGTCGGCTCGGAAATCGCCGACAGGTAACAGAATTCCGTCCGAACAGCCCGACTCCCTCCGCGCCCGCGGACACCGCAGCACGCGCGTCCGAAGCCGAGCCGAGGTGGCGAGCAGCTTGACGCGGTGGCCGTCGGCGAGCCGGCCGACGCCGAGCCCGGGGCCGGCCAGGCCGAGGACGCCCCCGGCACGCGACGACGGCGGGGATGCCCAGCGCCCGCGCCAGGATCGCGGTGTGGCTCGTCGGGCCGCCCTCTTCCGTCACCAGCGCGAGCACGAGGTCCGGGTCGAGCCCGGCGGTGTCGGCCGGCGCGAGGTCGCGCGCCACCAGGACGCTCGGCGACGTCAGCTCGGGAACGCCGGGCGGGGCCAGCCCGAGCAGCACGGCGACGACCGATCGGGCATCTCCGGACACGGAACGGGCACGATCGGACAGCGACGCCCCGATCGATTCCGAAGCCGGCCCGATCTTGCCCGCTTCCGCCCGGAGATCGTCCGGCACCGGCGAAGAAGCGGGTTCCCGCAGGTCACCGACTACGACGACACGCGGACCGGCGACCCTGCCGGGGCTGACTCCGACGCCGGACAACTGCATGGCGGGATCTCCGAGCGCAAAGGATCTTGTAACGGGGGATTGACAGTGCGGTAACAACGGGCACAATCAAACTACAACGGGCACACATCGGAGAGGAACGGGCATGTACGCCGCCGAACGGCATCAGCTCCTGGCTCAACGCGCACGTCGCGACGGCCGGGTCGACGTCAACGACGTCGCCACCGAACTCGGTGTCGCGCCCGAGACCATCCGCCGCGACCTCGGCGTCCTCGAACGCCAAGGCGTCGTCCGCCGCGTCTACGGCGGCGCGGTCGCGGTCGACCGGCTCGACTTCGAACCCGAGGTCGCGCAGCGCGACCAGACGAACGCCGCCGAGAAGGACGCGATCGCCCGGGCCGCGCTGGACGTGGTGCCCGACCGTGGCTCGATCCTGCTCGACGCGGGCACCACCACCAGCAGGCTCGCGACGCTCCTGCCCGATGGCCGCGACCTGACGGTGATCACCAACTCGATCCCCGTCGCGTCGATCCTGGCCACCCGCCCGGGCATCACGCTGCACATCCTCGGCGGCCGCGTGCGCGGGACGACGCTCGCCGCCGTCGAAGCGTGGACGCTGCACGCGCTCGACGGGCTGCTCGTGGACGTCGCCTTCCTCGGCGCCAACGGCTTTTCCGCCGAGCACGGCTGCACGACACCGGACATGGCCGAGTCCGCGGTGAAGGCCGCCGTGGTCGCGGCCGCCCGCAAGCGGGTGCTGCTGGCCGACCACAGCAAGTACGGCACCGACCAGCTCAGCCGGTTCGCGCGGCTGGCCGAGATCGACGTCCTGGTCACCGACAGCGGCCTCGACGCGGGCGCCGTCGCCGAACTCGAAGAGGCGGGCCCGGAAGTGGTGCTGGCGTGATTGTCACCGTGACCCCGAACCCGAGCCTCGACCGGACCGCGCGGCTGGCCGAGCTGCGTCGCGGCGAAGTCAACCGGGCCGAAGCCGTGCGGCTCGACCCCGGCGGCAAGGGCGTCAACGTCGCCCGCGCGCTGGCCGCCGCCGGGACGTCGACCGTCGCGGTGTTGCCCGCGGGCGGCTTGGTCGGCGAGCGCCTGGCCGACCTGCTCGCTCCCGAAGGCGTCCCGGTCGTCGCCGTGCCGATCGCCGGGACGACCCGCAGCAACATCACGCTCGTCGAAGCCGACGGCACGACAACCAAGATCAACGAGCCGGGCCCGGAGATCTCCCCCGCCGAGCTCGCCACTCTCGAACGCCGCGCCGTCGAGCTGGCCGCGCGCGCGGACTGGCTGGTGTGCTGCGGAAGCCTCCCCACCGGCGTGCCCGGCGACTTCTACGCGCGGCTCACGAAACTGGCCCGCGACGCCGGGGCCAAGGTCGCCGTCGATTCCTCCGGCGCGCCGCTCGCCGCCGCCTGCGCCGGCGGGCCGGACCTGCTCAAGCCGAACCTCGACGAGCTGACCGAGCTCGCCGGCCGCCCGCTGCCGCTGCTCGGCGACGTCGTCGCCTTCTGCCGCGAGCTGATCTCCGGCGGCGTCGGCCGCGTGCTGGTCAGCCTGGGCGCGCGCGGCGCGGTGCTCGTCGAGGAGACCGGAACCTGCCACGCGTTCGGCCCGCTGGTCGCCGTGCGCAGCACCGTCGGCGCCGGAGACGCCGCACTCGCCGGGTTCCTCCACGCGGGAGGAACCGGCCCCGGAGCCCTGCGGACCGCGGTCGCCTACGGCACCGCCGCGGTCACGCAGGAGGGCAGCCGCATGCCCACCCCGCACGACGTGCACCCCGACCAGGTGCGCGTGCTCGACGCCGACCCCACCCTCACCCTCAGCGGAGCCGCCGCATGACCACCCCAGACCTGATCACCGCCGACCTGGTCGACCTCGGCCTCGACGCCGCCGGCAAGCAGAGCGCCACGCGCGCGCTCGCCGAGCGGCTCGTCACGGCCGGACGGGTGACCGACCTCGACCTCTTCCTCAAGGACGTCGCCGCCCGCGAGGAGCAGATGGCCACCGGGCTCGAAGGCGGCATCGGCATCCCGCACTGCCGCTCGGCCGCGGTCACCGCGCCGACGCTGGCGTTCGGCCGCAGCGCCGCGGGCGTCGACTTCGGCGCGCCGGACGGCCCGGCCAAGCTGATCTTCCTCATCGCCGCGCCCGAAGGGGGTGGCAGCGAGCACCTCAAGGTCCTGGCCGCCCTCGCCCGCCGGCTCGTCCGGGCGGAGTTCAAGCAGAACCTCCTCGACGCCACCGACGCCGCCGCGGTCGCCGAGTACATCCGCCAGGAGGTGTCCTGACCATGAAGTTCGTCGCCATCACGGCGTGTCCCACCGGGATCGCCCACACCTACATGGCCGCCGAGTCGCTGGAGCAGACCGCGAAGGCCAACGGCGACACGATCGTCGTGGAGACCCAGGGTTCGGCCGGGTCCGAGCCCCTGTCCGCGGAGGACATCGCGAGCGCGGACGCCGTCATCTTCGCCGCGGACCTCGCGGTGCGGGGCCGGGAACGCTTCGCCGGAAAGCCGATCGTCGAAGCGCCGGTCAAGGCCGCGATCAACGACGCCGCGGGGCTGTTCGAACGCGCGAAGGCGGCGGCGCGGGAGCCCGCCCCCGCGTCCGCCGCTCCGGAATTGACGAGCAAGGTCGGCGCCAACGACAAGGCCGGCACCCGGATCCGCCAGTGGCTGATGACCGGCGTCAGCTACCTGATCCCGTTCGTCGCGGCGGGCGGGCTGCTGATCGCGCTGAGCTTCGCCTTGGGCGGCTACCAGATCGTCGACGCCCCGAAGGTCACCGAGCACTTCGACGCGGGTTCGGTCACCGGCTGGGCCGCCCTGATGTTCCAGATCGGCAGCGCGGCCTTCGACTTCCTGGTGCCGGTGCTGGCCGGGTTCATCGCCTTCGCGATGGCCGACCGCCCGGCGATCGCCCCGGGTTTCGTGGGCGGCGCGATCGCCGTGACCGTCGGCGCCGGGTTCCTCGGCGGCCTCGTCGCGGGTCTCCTGGCCGGTGGTGTCGTGCTGGCGCTGAAGCGGATCCAGGTGCCGAAGGCGATGCGCGGCATCATGCCGGTGGTCGTCTACCCGCTGCTCGGGTCCATTGTGGTCGGTGTGCTGATGTACGTGGTGGTCGGCAAGCCCATCGCGGCCGCGACGTCGGGCCTGACGAATTGGCTCAACAGCCTCAGCGGCGTCAGCGCGCTGCTGCTGGGCGCGCTGCTCGGCCTGATGATGGCGTTCGACATGGGCGGGCCGGTCAACAAGGCGGCGTACGCGTTCGCGGTCGGCGGCCTGACCACCGGTGCGACGGCGTCGCTGCAGATCATGGCCGCGGTGATGGCGGCCGGCATGGTGCCGCCGCTGGCGCTGGCGCTCGCGTCCACCGTGCGGAAGAAGCTGTTCACCGAAGCCGAACGCGAGAACGGCCGTGCGGCCTGGCTGCTCGGCGCGTCGTTCATCACCGAGGGCGCGATCCCGTTCGCGGCGGCGGATCCGTTCCGGGTGATCCCGTCGATCATGCTCGGTTCGGCGGTCACCGGGTCGCTGTCGATGGCGTTCGGCGCGACGCTGCGCGCCCCGCACGGCGGGATCTTCGTGCTCCCGCTGATCGGCAGCCCGCTGCTGTTCCTGGTGGCGCTGGTCGCCGGGACGGCGGTCGCGGCCGGTTCGGTGATCCTGCTGAAGCAGGTCCGCTTCCGCGCGACCGAACGTTCCGCCGCTGTTTCCGGCCAGCCCGTCAACGCGTGAAGGAGTCCACTGTGTACCAACGCCGCACGCTCGTCGCCAGCAGTGTCGGGCTGCACGCCCGGCCGGCCGGCCTGGTCGCGAAGACGGCCGCCGGTCAGCCAGCGAAGGTGAAGATCGCCAAGATCACCGGCGGGGTCGCCGGGGAACCGGTCGACGCGGCCAGCGTCCTCGGGTTGATGACGCTGGGCGCGGGTCACGGGGACGAGGTCGAGCTGACCGCGGACGGTGACTCGGCCCGGGAGTCCGTGGACGCGCTGGCCGAGCTGATCGCCCAGGACCTGGACGCCTGACGGCAAGCGCCCCAAGGCGGCCTTGGGTGCGTTCAACGCACCGAAGGCCGCCTTGGGTGCGTTCAACGCACCCAATGTGGCCTTGGGGCGCTCGGGTCAGGCCGGTCCGAGCAGGGCGATTGACGCCCGGACCGCGAGCTCCGTGACGTCCCCCGCTCGCCCGCCGTCCTCCACCGTGGTCGCGATCAGCTCCCGCAACCCACCCAGGAGCATGATCGCCAGCTGACGGGACGGCGGGCTGATCCCCGCCGCGCGCAACGCCGGGGTGTCCGTCAGCCGCTGCGTCATCGCGATGAACCCCTCCATCGCGTCGCGCTGCAGGTCTCGGGCCGGGGCGCCCAGCGCCGGGACGTCGCGGATCCAGCTCAGCGTGATCGCCGGCTCGGACTCCGCGCACGCGATCCACGCCTCGATCGCCTGGCGCACCTGAAGAGCCCACGGCGCGCGCGGGTCGACGGCGTCGGAAATCTGCTGGATCATCGCGCGGTTCGCGTCCGCCAGCAGCGCGATCAGGCACTCTTCGCGACTGGAGAAGTGCTCGTAGAAGGTCCGGCGGGAGGTGCGGGCGCGGCGGACGATGCCGGCGACCGTCGTGTCGCGAAAGCCGTCCTCGGTGATCGACGCGGCCAGCCCGTCCAGCAGCCGCTGCCGGTGCCGGCGGGTGTCGACGTCCACGGAAGTCACGCTACAGCCCTCCTCTTGAAACCGGATGGTACACCGGCGTACCGTACCGACGGTACGCTCGCGTACCACCTTTCGGGAGGGGTCGATGACGACCATGACCAGCGCGGTGACGCTGCCGCCGGGGCCGACGGCGCCGCGCGTCGTCCAAGGCGCCTACGCACTGACGCAACCGCTGCGCGGCATGCGGCGGCTCAAAGAACGCTACGGCGACACCTTCACGGTGAACGTGCCGATCTTCGGCCACGCCGTCGTGATCAGCGACCCCGGCGAGATCAAGCAGCTCTTCACCTCCGGGCCCGACCTCGTCGACAACCTCGAGGTCAACCTCGGCCGCGTGCTCGGGCCGCACTCGATGTTCGCGTTGTCCGGCGACGAGCACAAACGGCAGCGCAAGCTCCTCGTCCCGCCCTTCCACGGCCGGCGGCTCGCCGCGTACGAGCGGATCGTCGAGGAAGAAACCGTCCGCGAACTCGCGAGCTGGCCGGACGGAAAAGCGTTCGCCACGCTGCCGTCGATGATGCGGATCACGCTCAACGCCATCCTCCGCGCGGTCTTCGGCGCCGAGGGGGCCGAGTTCGCAGAGCTGCGCGAGCTGCTCCCGCCGTTCGTCACCCTCGGCTCCCGGCTGGCCGTCGCGCCGATCTCGAAGAAGGGCCGCTTCAATCCCTGGCGCCGCTTCGAACGGATGCGCCGCGAGTACGACGCGATCGTCGACCGGCTGATCGCGAAGGCGCGCCCGGACGGCGACGACGTCCTCGCGATGATGCTGCAGACCCGCTACGACGACGGGTCCGGACTCAGCCGCGAGGAGATCTCCGACCAGCTCCTCACCCTGCTCACGGCCGGGCACGAGACCACGGCGACGACGCTGGCCTGGGCCGTCGAACGCCTCCGCCGCCACCCCGCGCTGCTCGAAGAACTGAAGGAAGACGACGGGAAGCTCCTCGACGCCACGCTCCTCGAGGTCCAGCGCACCCGCCCGGTCATCGACCTGACCGCCCGGCAGGTCAAGCAGGACGGCTACCGGCTGGGCCGCTGGACGCTGCCGAAGGGGTACGCGGTGCTCGTCAGCATCGCCCTGATCCACGACGACGACGCGGTGTTCCCGAATGCGGCCACCTTTGACCCGCATCGCTTCCAAGGCGCGCGCCCGGACCTGTACCAGTGGATCCCGTTCGGCGGCGGCACCCGCCGCTGCATCGGCGCCGCCTTCGCCACCATGGAGATGACGGTCGTGCTGCGGACGCTGCTGCGGGACTTCACCCTCGAGCCGACGACCGACGCCGACGAACGCTGGCACTCGCGGGGCGTGGCCTACGCCCCCGCCAAGGGCGGGCGCGCGATCGTGCACCGCCGGAGCACCGGAGGAGATTCGTGACCGAAGAGATCGCCGACGCCGGCCGGGGGATTTCCCTGGCCTACGAACGGATCGGGGACCGCGGCGCCGAGCCGCTGGTCCTCGTCGCCGGACTGGGCCAGCAGCTGCACAGCTGGCCGGACGCGTTCTGCGCGCGGCTCGCCGAGCGCGGCTTCGAGGTCGTCCGGTTCGACAACCGCGACGCCGGCCGCTCGACCCACCCGCGCTTCCGGCCGTCGAGGCTGCCCGCGATGTTCGCCGGCCGCTTCCCACCGGAGCAGTACGACCTGACGGACATGGCCGCCGACACCGTGGGCCTGCTCGACGCGCTGAGCCTCGACCGCGTGCACATCGCGGGCGTGTCGATGGGCGGCATGATCTCCCAGACGGTGGCGGCGTTGCACCCGGCGCGCGTCCGGACCCTGACGTCGATCATGTCGACGACCGGGTCCCGCCTGATCGGCCGCCCGGCGTTCTCGACGTTGCGGCTGATGGGCGCGAAGCCGCCGAAGTCCCGCGACGAGGCCGTCGAAAGCGCCGTGAAGATGTTCCGGCACATCAGCTCGCACGGCTTCCCGTTCGACGAGGCCTGGGTGCGTGAAAAGGCCGGAGCGGGCTGGGACCGCGACCCGACGGCGGGCGGCGTGGGCCGTCAGCTCGGCGCGATCCTCAAGTCCGGCAACCGGACCCCGCTGCTCCGGCGGATCACCGCGCCGACGCTGGTGATCCACGGCGACCGCGACCGGATGGTCCACCCCACCGGCGGCGCCGCGACGGCCCGCGCGATTCCCGGCGGCCGCCTCGAAACCGTGCGCGGCATGGGTCATGACCTGCCCGAAGGCGCGTGGGACACCGTGCTCGACCTGGTCGGCAAGCACCTGAGGAGCAGCGATGTCACGGCCCCGTAGCATCACCGGCCGGCCCGTGGTGATCACCGGCGCCGCCTCCGGCATCGGCCGTGCGCTCGCCACCCGGCTGTCCCGGCTCGGCTCCCCCGTCGCTCTGGCCGACGTCGACGCGGACGGGCTCAAGGCGACCGCGGCGGCACTGCACGGCCGCGTGCTCACGCGCGTGCTCGACGTCCGCGACGCCGACGACCAGCTCGCGTTCGCCGGCGAGGTCCGCGAATGGCTTCCGGCGCCGCTGGCCGCCGTGTTCAACAACGCCGGCGTCGCGGTCACCTCGTCCGTGCTCGACGCGGTGCCCGAGGACGACGACTGGCTGCACGACATCAACTTCCGCGGGGTGGTGCACGCGACGCGGGCGTTCCTGCCGATCCTCGCCGAGCAGGGCGAAGGCGCGATCGTCAACACCTCCAGCGTGTATGGCCTGCTCGGGGTGCCCTACCAGAGCGCCTACTGCGCGGCGAAGTTCGCCGTCCGCGGCTTCACCGAGTCGCTGCGGCAGGAGCTGGCCGGCAGCGCGGTCCGCGCGATCACCGTCCACCCGGGCGGCATCACGACGAACATCGCGCGCAACGCCCGGGTGCGCCGGGACCCCACCGGCCAGGGCCGGAGCCGCGACGAGATGGCCGCGCAGTTCGAGGCCATGACCATGACGTCGCCGGACAAGGCCGCGGCGATCATCCACACCGGCGTCGACCGCGGGAAGGCCCGCATCCTCGTCGGCCCGGACGCCTACCTGTTCGACGCGCTCGCCCGCGTCACCCCCACCCACTACAACGCCGTGCTCACGCGCCTGATGAGGCGCCCGCGGCGAACGGAGGCCGTGCGATGACCGAGCACGTCGAAGTGCTGATCGTCGGCGCCGGATTGTCCGGTGTCGGCGCGGCCCACCACCTGCGGACGGCGTTCCCGCGCAAGACGTACGCGATCCTCGAAGCCCGCGACGCCATCGGCGGCACGTGGGACCTGTTCCGCTACCCGGGGGTCCGGTCCGATTCGGACATGCAGACCCTCGGTTACCGGTTCCGGCCGTGGACGAGCGAGAAGGCCATCGCGGACGGCCCGTCGATCCTGAAGTACGTCCGGGACACCGCGGCCGACGCCGGGATCGACCGGCACATCCGGTTCGGGCACAAGGTGGTCCGCGCCGAATGGTCCACAGAGGACGCGCAGTGGACGGTCGAGGCGACGCACGACGGCGAGGCCGTGCGGTTCACCGCGAAGTTCCTCTACCTGTGCAGCGGCTACTACGACTACGCGGGCGGCCACACCCCGGAGTTCCCCGGCATCGAGAACTTCGGCGGCACGGTCGTGCACCCGCAGCACTGGCCCGAGGACCTGGACTACGCCGGCAAGAAGGTCGTCGTCATCGGCAGCGGCGCGACGGCCGTGACGCTGGTGCCGGCGATGACCGACCGCGCCGAGCACGTCACCATGCTGCAGCGCTCCCCCACCTACATCCTGTCGCTGCCCTCGGAGGACGCGCTGGCCAACCGGCTGCGCGGGCTGCTCGGCCCGAAGCTGGCGTACCCGATCGCGCGGTGGAAGAACGTCGCGGTGAGCACGCTGATCTACCAGCTCAGCCGGCGCCGCCCGGGCGTGGTCAAGGCGATGATCCGCAAGGCCGCGATGAAGCAGCTGCCGCCCGGGTACGCCGTCGACACCCACTTCAAGCCGCGCTACCAACCGTGGGACCAGCGGCTGTGCCTGGTGCCGGACGGCGACCTGTTCCGCTCGATCAAGCGCGGTGACGCCTCGGTCGTCACCGACCGGATCGCCTCCTTCACCGAGACCGGCATCCGGCTCGAATCGGGCGACGAGCTGCCCGCGGACGTCGTCGTCTCGGCCACCGGGCTGCGGCTGCTGGCCTTCGGCGGCATCGACCTGGTCGTCGACGGCGACCCCGTCAAGCTGCCGGAAACCATGGCGTACAAGGGAATGATGCTCAGCGGCGTGCCGAACTTCGCGTTCACGATCGGCTACACGAACGCGTCGTGGACGCTCAAGGCCGACCTCGTCGGCGAGTACGTCGTCCGGCTGCTGCGTCACCTCGACCGCAACGGGTATGACCAGTGCGTGCCGGTCAACGACGACCCCGCGGTCACCGAGCGGCCGCTGCTCGACTTCGACGCGGGGTACGTGCTGCGGGCGATCGACGAGTTCCCGAAGGCCGGCTCGCGGGCACCGTGGACGCTGGGCATGAGCTACGCGCACGACGTCGTCAAGCTGCGGCACGGCCGGATCGACGACGGCGCACTCCGCTTCTCGCGGCGGAAGGCGGGAGCGGGCAGACTGAGCGCATGACGTTCTCTTCGCCTGTCCGGGGTCGCTGACATGCACTCCGCGGGACTTGTGCTGCACCCCCGCCGCGACTCGGCGGCCGCCGTCGAAGCCGTGCTCGGCTGGGCCGGCAACCGGAACATCGAGATCCTCGGCATCGCCGATGAGATCGTCCGCCTGAACTGCGCGGCGATCGGGGTGACGCCCGAGGAGCTCGGCCGCCGGTCCGACCTGGTGGTCAGCCTGGGCGGCGACGGCACGATGCTGCGGGCCATGCGGCTGGCCGACGGCCAGCGCGCGCCGGTGCTCGGGGTGAACCTCGGCAAGCTGGGCTTCCTGGCCGAGGTCGACGTCCCCGACCTGCCCGGCGCACTCTCGGCCATCGACGACCACCAGTTCACGGTGGAGCCGCGGCTGGCCGTGGACGCCGTGCTGGAGGGCCGCCGGATCACGGCGTTCAACGACATCGCGGTGGTGCGCGTACCCGGCGACGGCAGCGCGGTGGTGGCGGTGCACGTCGGCGGCCAGCAGTTCGTCAGCTACTCGGCGGACGCGGTGGTCGTCGCCACCCCGACCGGCTCGACGGCGTACAGCTTCTCGGCCGGCGGCCCGATCACCAGCCCGTCGGTCGAGGCGCTGCTGGTCACACCGGCGGCGCCGCACTCCGCGTACAGCCGGGGCATCGTGCTGTCGGTGCACGACGAGGTGACGCTGGAGCTGCTGCCGACCAGCGGCCGGCTGGCGGTGGAGGTCGACGGCCAGGTCCAGGGGTACGTCTCCCCCGGCGACCGCCTCGACCTGCACGCCCGCCCCAGCGCGGCGCGGGTGGTCCGGCTCGGGATGACGACGTTCTACCAGCGGGCGCGCCGCAAGCTCCGGCTGACGGACTCGGCGGAGATCCCCCAGCAGGACGGCGAGCGCTGACGCGCACTTTCACGTGAAAGCTCCGCCCCAGGTGGTCACTTTCACGTGAAGTGCCGCCGGGGGTATGGGTGGTACGGGTCACATCTCGGGCGTGTCCCGCGATGGTCACGGAAAGGTCACAGGTAGCGTCCCCGGCTTGCGCCTGAACCAGCCGAGCCGTCGCGGAGTGTCTTAACGCATGCTGTCCCCTTCACCCATCCGTCCCTCACTGCCTGCCCGGCTGCTCGTGCCCGGGGCACTGACCGCCCTCGCCGGCGCCGTCGTCCTGCTGGCCGTGCTGCACCTCGACCGCCGGCTCGCGCCACTCGACCCGGTCAGCACGATGCTCAGCGACTACGCGCTGAGCCCGGGTCGCTGGATGTGGGACGGCGCGCTGCTGCTCACCAGCACCGGCTCGGCGCTGCTGCTGGTCGCGCTCTACCGCCGCGGACTGCTGGCCAACCCGGCGCTGGTGGCGGCGAAGGCGCTGTGGTGCCTCAGCCTGCTCGCGGTCGCGGTCTTCGCGAAGGATCCGCAGGGCGGCGCCATCACGGCCACCGGCAAGATCCACCTCTACGCCTCGGCGGTGACGTGCCTCAGCCTGCCGATCGTCGGCTGGACGCTGGGCCGCCGCCACCGCGACGACCCGCGCTGGCGCCGCTTCGCGACCTGGTCGCGCCGGCTGGCGCTGGCCGCGATCCCGTTCTACCTGCCGTTCATCGTGCCGTTCGCGGTGAACGTCGTCCTCGGCGGTCATCTCCCGACGGTCGCGACCGGCCTGGTGGAACGCCTGATGATGGTGCTGGAGATCGCGCTGCTCGCCGTCCTCGGCCACTGGGCCCACCGGGCGATGCGCGCCGGGGTTCAGCTGCGGCGGGCGTAAGCCGCGATCCGGTCGACGGCCGGCGCCGACGCCGGCATCCGGAGCGCGCCGGTGCCGATGCCGAGCTGCCGCAACGCCTCCTTGATCCCCGCCACGGTGCCGCCCAGCACGTCCGAGACCTCGTCCGCACGCGCCTGAGCCGCCCGCTCGGCTTCGGCGTCCCCCTCTTCGACCGCGATCGCCAAATCCAGGAACGGGTCCGGGAACGCCGCGGACAGGCCCGACACGATGCCCGCCCCACCGGCCCGGGCCACCGCCGCCAGGTCCGTGTCGGCGCCGGACCAGAGCCGCGCGTCCGGCAGCGCCGCCCGGAAGTCCGCGAACCGCGCCGCCGCGGCACCGGACAGTTTGCCGCCCCGGAGGCCGGTCGCGGCGAACTCCGCCGGGGTGAGCGTGACGCCGGTGCGCTCCGGGAACAGGTAGCCGTAGACGGCGGCATCCCCGGCGGCCTCGGCGACGGCGGCGAAGTGCCGCCGGACCGCCTCGGCGTCCACCGGGAGGTAGTACGGCGTGAGCACGGCCAGGCGGGTGGCCCCCGCGGCGAGCGCGTCCGCCGTGAGCGCCACGGCCTCGCGGGTGCTCGCCGCGCCGACGTGGACGATCGTGCGATCCGGCCCGAACACCGTCAGCGCGAGCCGGGCGAGTTCCCGGCGTTCGGCACGGTCGAGTGCGGGGAACTCGCCGGTCGTCCCGGCGACGAAGACGCCGTCCACCCGGCCGTCCAGCCGGTTCAGCAACGCGGTGTTCGCCGGTCCGTCGAGCGCGCCATCGTCGCGGAAGAGCGTGGGCGTGGCGGACAGGACCTCAGCGCGCGGCATCGGCGTCTCCCGGCTGGTCGCGGGTGCGGTGCAGGAGCCAGTCCCGGCCGGTGCGGATCAGCGCGTACCGGACCGCGCCCGTCCGGCCGTGCAGGGTGAACAGGATCCGCTTCTCCGTCCGGTCGTGCTCCTCCCACCAGCCCGTGTCGGCGACCTTCTTCGTGTCGTCCTCGTAGGCGAGGTGGTCGAGCGCGTGATCGGGCACGGCGACCGCGAGCCGGTTGCCGCTCGCGTCCGGCGGGAGGCCGCGCGGCACCGCCCATGAACGCAGCACGCCGTCCTCCTCGAGCCGGAGGTCGAAGTGGTGCCGCGGGCGCCAGTGCTCGTGCAACACGAAGGCCGGTTTCACCCCTCCACCATGCCAGAACGGTGTGCCATTACCCGTTTTCCGGCCGGTCAAACCGTCCATCCGAGGACTTGACCCGATCCAGAAGAGCGCGGACGGTGGGGTGTCATGAGCGATGCGACCACCACACTGCGGGCCGCCGGCCTGCGCGTCACCGCGCCCCGGCGGGCGGTGCTCACGTGGCTGGGCGGCCATCCTCATTCCACAGTGGACGAAATCGGCGCCGGGGTCCGCTCGGTGCTGGGATCCGTGTCCACCCAGGCGGTCTACGACGTCCTGGGCGCGTGTGCGGCGGCCGGCCTGATCCGGCGGATCGAGCTGCCCGGCCACCCGGCCCGCTTCGAACGGCGGGCCGGGGACAACCACCACCACGTCGTGTGCCGCCGCTGCGGGCGGACGGAGGACGTCGACTGCGTGGTCGGCGCCGCCCCGTGCCTGACCCCGGACGACGCACACGGCTTCCTGGTCGACGAAGCGGAAGTGGTGTTCTGGGGCGTCTGCCCCGCTTGCCGCGCCACCACTTCCCGGAAAGAGGCATCACCGTGACCGAACCGACCACCACCGACGCCGGCATCCCGGTCGAGAGCGACGAGCACTCGCTCACCGTCGGTCCCGACGGGCCGATCCTGCTGCACGACAACTACCTCATCGAGCAGATGGCGCAGTTCAACCGCGAACGCGTCCCCGAACGCCAGCCGCACGCCAAGGGCAGCGGCGCGTTCGGGCGCTTCGAGGTGACCGGCGACGTCAGCGCGTACACGAAGGCCGCCGTCTTCCAGCCGGGCGCGAAGACCGACCTGCTGGTCCGGTTCTCCACCGTGGCCGGGGAGCGCGGCAGCCCCGACACCTGGCGCGACCCGCGCGGCTTCGCGGTGAAGTTCTACACCGGCGAAGGCAACTACGACATGGTCGGGAACAACACCCCGGTGTTCTTCGTCCGGGACCCGATGAAGTTTCAGCACTTCATCCGGTCGCAGAAGCGCCGCGCCGACAACAACCTGCGCGACCACGACATGCAGTGGGACTTCTGGACGCTGTCGCCGGAGTCGGCGCACCAGGTGACGTGGCTGATGGGCGACCGCGGGATCCCGCGGACCTGGCGCCACATGAACGGCTACAGCTCGCACACGTTCATGTGGGTCAACGCCGCCGGCGAACGTTTCTGGGTGAAGTACCACTTCAAGACCGATCAGGGCGTCGAGACGTTCACGCAGGACGAGGCCGACCAGATGGCGTCGGCCGACACCGACTACCACACACGCGACCTCTACGAGGCGATCGAGCGCGGCGACCACCCGAGCTGGACGTTGAAGGTGCAGGTCATGCCCTTCGACGACGCGAAGACGTACCGGTTCAACCCCTTCGACCTGACGAAGGTGTGGCCGCACGTCGACTACCCGCTGATCGACGTCGGCCGGATGACGCTCGACCGCAACCCGACCGACCACCACGCCGAGATCGAGCAGGCCGCGTTCGAGCCGGGCAACCTGGTGCCGGGGATCGGCGCGAGCCCCGACAAGATGCTGCTCGGCCGGCTGTTCTCCTACCCGGACGCGCACCGTTACCGGATCGGCGCGAACTACCGGCAGCTGCCGGTCAACGCGCCCGTCGCCCCCGTGCACAGCTACAGCAAGGACGGCGCGATGCGGTACACGAAGGTCTCCGACCCGGTGTACGCGCCGAACTCGAAGGGCGGCCCGCGTGCGGACGTCGCCCGGTACGGGCAGCCGGCGGGCTGGCACACCGACGGCGACATGGTCCGCACGGCGTACACGCTGCGCGAAGACGACGACGACTGGGGCCAGGCCGGGACGATGGTCCGCGAGGTGCTCGACGACGACGCCCGCGGCCGGCTCGTCGACAACGTCGTCGGGCACCTGCTCAACGGCGTCTCCGAACCGGTCCTGCTGCGAGCGTTCGACTACTGGCGCACCGTCGACAAGGACCTCGGCGACCGGATCGAGTCGGGCGTGCGCGCCAAGCAGGACGAGACCGACCCGAAGGCCGCGGACCAGGGCAACCCGGCGCGGTCGAGCATGCAGCACAAGGCCTGACGGGATCCACTGTGGACGCGGACCCGGTGGGCGGCCACCGGGTCCGCGTGCTCTACCTTGGCCTCTTCGGGGGAGGTGGGGGGGCCGGGTGAGCGTCACCGCTGTCGTGCTGCCCGGCTGTGCCGCGGCGGCCTTGCTGGTGTTCGCGGTCCGCTTGGCCCGCGAGCCGCGCCGGCTCGGCAACGCCGTCTGGCTCGGGGTGGCGCTGCTGCTGAGCGGACTGTGGCTGTTGCGCGCGGCGCTGCACCTGGAGTGGCTGACGCCGATCCTGGTCGGAGTGCTGGCGGTCGTCGCGGCGGTGGTCGCGGTGGTGCTGCCGGGCGCGCTGATCGTCAACGGCGTCCGGATGGTGCGGCGCGAAGGCCGGAGTCTCGCGAACCTGCTCTCGTTCCTGCTCGGCGTCGGCATGCTGGCGCTCGAAGGGCTGTTTTTCGCGCCGCTCGGCCGCTGGGGCTCGGCCCTGGTGGCGACGGCCGCGGTGCTCGCCTGCTACTTCGGGTTCCTGTTCGCGTCCCTGCTCGGGTACTCGATCCTGTACGGCAGGCTGCGGCGGCGCACGGGCTTCGACGCGATCATCGTGCTGGGCAGCGGCCTGGCCGGCGACCGCGTGACGCCACTGCTCGCGGCCCGGCTCGACCGCGCGATCCGGCTGTACGAGCGCGAAGCGACGCCTCCGCTGCTGGTGGTGTCAGGCGGCTGCGGTCCCGGCGAGACGACGACCGAGGCTTCGGCGATGCAGGAATACCTGCGCTCGCACGGAATCCCGGCCGACCGGATCCGCCGCGAAGACCGCGCGACGACGACCGAGGAGAACCTGGCGTTCTCGGCGAAGCTGCTGCCCGGCGGCGTGCGGCCGCCCCGGGTGCTGGCGGTGACCAGCAACTACCACGTGTTCCGCACGGCGGTGGAGTGCCGCCGGCTGGGCCTGCCGTTCGACGCGACGGGCGCGCCGACGGCGCGGTACTTCCTGCCGAGCGCGCTGCTGCGCGAGTTCGCGGCGCTGATCCTCCACTACCGCCGCACGACGATCGCGGCGTGCACGCTGATCATCGGTGGCGGGCTCCTGCTAGCGATCTTCGCTTAGCCGCATGTCTTGACTGACCCACCAAACGTCCTGAATGAGTCATTCAGGTCTTCGGAGGTCCTGAATGACTCATTCAAGACACCCGAGAGGCCGGTCGTCTAGGTGGGCACCGCGGCGATCGCCTCGACCTCCACCGCGTAGTCCGGCCCCGCCAGCGCCGCCACGACCGCCAGGGTCTGTGCCGGGAAGTCGCCCTCCGGGAACCACTTCGCGAACGCCTCGGCCTGTGCGACGCGGTACCCGGCGAGGTGCTCGGTGCCCGCCACCAGCGTCAGCAGCTTGACGAGGTGCTCCGGCCCGGCCCCCTCGGCTGCGAGGAGCGCTTCGAGGTTGGCGAAGATCTGCCGCGCCTGCGCTTCTGCGTCGGCCGCGAGCTCTCCATCGGGTGCCACGCCGAGCTGCCCGGCCAGGAAGACGAGCCGGTGCCCAGCGGGCACCTCGGCCAGGTGGCTGTACCGCCCGAGCGGCGGCGCGACGGTTTCCGGGTTCCAGCGGCGCGGCTTCACGCACTGATGATCGCAGACCCGGGTTCCGCGGGGGTGCAAGTTGCGCTGGTGGATCTTCGCACCCGCTGCTGGTTTCGGTTCTCAACCGGCGCCGCGACTTACGCCGAACCATCGCCAACTGTATAGGTCGTTATACATAAGCGTGGCCGGCGACGCTGCCCAGTCGAACCGGCGAGCCGCCGTCAGCGGAACCAGGCACCCGCCGCCGAGCGCATCATCAGGCCCTGCGGCTCCGGCGGGATCGGCAACGAGCCCTGGCTGGGCGGCCACAGCGTCACCGTCGGCACCTCTCGCAGCTGAGCGCGGAGCTTCCCCAGCGGCAACGGGCGCCGGCGGGTCAGCAGCGTCGTCGTCCGCGGGTGCAGGTCCACGAACGGATAAGTCGCGTGCAAAGCCGCCAATCGGCGCTGCAGGTGGTGGCTGCGGGACGCCAGCTCCGCCGCCGGCACCGCCGGCTGGACCACCAGGAACTCCCCCGGTCCGAGCCGGACCGCGCGGTCGAGCGGGCGCAGTCCGCCGCGGAGCAGGTCGGCGATGTTCTGCTCCGTGTGCATCCGGACGCGGGTGCCGTGGCGCCGTTCGACCGCGGTGAGGTCGTCGACCGCGATCAGCACCAGCCCGAGCGGCACCGTGTCCGTCGCGTCGCCGAGCCATCGCGTCAGGCCCGCCAGGGTGTCGAGGCCGGTGTCCGGGTCGACGGCCGGGCCCGCGACCGGCGGCGCCGAAGCGCGCGCCTCGTCCAGCCGGGCCGCCACGTGCCGCAGTGCCGCCTCCGCCCGGCTCTCGACGTCGACCACCGCCGGGGTCTCCACCGACGCCAGGACCTCGTCGACCTTTCGCCGCACCGCCGGGGGCAGCCGTTCGCCCATGGCGTCGCGCAGCCGGACGACCTCCGCGTACGCCTCGTCGCGGCGCAGCCCCCAGCGGCCGCGGAACAGCCGGGCGCGCTCGACCGACGACGCCTGCGGGTCGACCTCGTCCAGGTCCTGCGCGACGACCGAAGCCCCGAACGTCGGCGACAGCACGGCGACCGACCACTCGCGCGCCATCGGCTCATCGGGGCGCAGCAGCACCGGTGTGACGCCGTGCGGGAGGTCGGGGCGGCCGGAGTCGACCATGCCGACGACCGTGACGGCCGCCTTCCGCGCGATCCGCGCGTACATGTCGCGCTCTCGCTCGAAGTACGGCAACCGCTGGAACAGCGCGAACACCACGGTGTCGGCGCCCGTCCCGTCGGCGAGCGCGGCGCGCTCGACCGCGTGCGAGGCGGTCACCAGAGCACGTTTGGACAGCACGCCAGCGCGCTGGTCTGCGTCGGACACGGAGGATCGCCTTCGCCGGGGAAAGGGAGGCAATCACCGTAAAAGAGCAAAGACCATCCGGCTAGCTACACAATGGTGTGGACTCAGAAGTGGCGACGGTCAGCCTCTCGGGCGACAACCTCGTCACGGTCCGCAAGTCTTTCCAAGCCCCGCAACGGCTGCCGCATCCGGTGGTTGCCCCGCAGCCGTCCCGCGTTGCGGTCGAGGAACGCCCAGTACCCGGCGGTGAACGGGCACGCGTCCGGTCCGGTCCGCTTCTTCGGGTCGAAGACACACCCGGGGCAATGGTCACTCATCCGGTTGATGTACGCCCCGCCGGCCGCGTACGGCTTCGTCCCGACGAGCCCGCCGTCGGCGTACTGGCTCATGCCGATCACGTTCGCCGGCATCACCCACGGGAACCCGTCCACGAAGGCGGTCGCGAACCAGCGGGTCAGCTCGGCCGGGTCGTACCCGCGCTGCAGCGCGTGGTTGCCGAGCACCATCAGGCGCTCGATGTGGTGGGCGTAGCCGCGGTCGCGCACGCCGGCGAGCGCGGTGCGCAGGCAGGCGGCTTCGACGGCGTCCGCGTCCAGCGAACGCCACCAGTCCGGCAGCTCGCGGTGCGCCTGCAAAGCGTTGCGGCGCAAGTACTCCGGGCCTTGGTGCCAGTACAGGTGCCACACCCACTCGCGCCAGCCCAGTACCTGTCGGACGAACCCTTCGACGCTGCTCAGCGGCGCGTCACCGGCCCGGTAGCGCTCTTCGGCCCGCCGCACGACGTCGCGGGGGTCGAGCAGGCCGAGGTTGAGCGGCACCGAAAGCAACGCGTGCGCCATCGCCCAGTCGTGGGTGAGCATCGCGTCCTGGTGGGGCCCGAACACGGGCAGGCGGTGCTCGAGGAACCGCCGCAGGGCGCGGTCCGCTTCGTCGTGCCCGACGGCGAACCGCCGCGGGCCGTCGACGCCCACCGGGTGGATCTTGCCGGCGCGCTCGGCTTCGTCGAGCTCCGCGCGGACGCGGTCGTCGACCTCGTTCTCCCGCGGGCGCCAGGGCGCGGGCACGTCGAGCCGGGTGGTCTTCGGCGGCGGCTGCCGGTTCTCCTGGTCGTAGTTCCAGTGCCCGCCCTCGGGTTCGCCGTCCGGCTCCAGCAGCACGCCGAACTTGCGGCGCTGGTCGCGGTAGAAGTCCTCCATCACGAACCGCGTGCGCCCATCGGCCCAGCCGGCGAAGTCCTCTTTGGACAGCATGAACCCGGGCGTCGGCAGGATTTCCGTGACGAGGCCTTCGTCGCGCAGCCGCCGGACGAAGGCGTCGGCGGCGTGCGACGTCGGCTCGTGCACGACGACCGGCCGCCCGAAGCGGCGCAGGCCAGTGCGAGAATCCGGGGCGTCAAGCAGAGTGACGCGGTCGCCGAGGTCGGCGGCGAGCCGGTACAGCGCGGCCTGGACCAGGTGCAGCTTCTGCCGGTGGAACGGCTTCGCGGCGAAGGCCGCGGCCGAGCGGATCAGCAGCACGTCGCGGCCGCGGTGTTCGGGAGTGCTGTGGAAGTGCGGCCCGAGCTGGTCGGCGAACAGCCAGAGCGCGGGCTCGTCTCGCATGGGCGGAACGCTAACCCGCTCCGGGCGGCTCCGCAGCGTACGCGCGCAACACTTCCATGGTGTCGCCGAGGAACTTCGCCACCACTTCGGCCTGCCCCGGCTCCAGCTCCGCCGTCAGCCGGGTCACCGCGTCGACCAGCGGGGCCAGCGCCGCCCGGACCTCGGCGCGGGCCGCGTCGGCGATGACCAGCGTGACGCGGCGCCCGTCGCTGGGGTGGCGGTCGCGGCGGACGTGGCCGGCGGCCTCCAGGCGGTCGACCAGGACCGTCGCCGACGCGGAGCGGATCTTGAGCGCGTGCGCCAGGTCGACCGTGCCCATCGGGGTGCCCGCGGCCAGGTGCTGCAGGGCCTGCACGTCGGTCGCGCCGAGGTCCAGGCGCCGGGCCAGGGCCAGCTGGACGTCGTGGGCGAGCGCCAGCAGGTCCCGCAGGGCGAGGTTCACCCGGAACGCGACGCTGTCTTCCACCTGGCCATTCTATGGTAGCTAGACAATCTAGCTAGTTTTGCTACCGTGAACCTGGTGGACGTGCGAGCGATGAACGCCGAAATGACCGCCAAGCTGATCGACGCGCCCGGCGAGGCCCCGCCCGAAGGCGGGTACGCGCTGCGCGTCGTCGAGACCCGCGGCCGCAGCACCGGCGAACCGCGGCTCGTGCCGCTGGCCGTCGTCGCGCGGGACGGCGGGCGCTACCTCGTCTCGCCCGTGCGCGACCGCGACTGGGTCGCGAACCTCCTGGACGCGCCGGAATGCGCGCTGCTCGCGGCCGGCGAACGGCAGGACTGCCGCGCCGAGACCGTCGACGGCGACGAGGCCGCCGGAGTGGTCGCGACATACCTGGCCGCGATGTCGGTGCCGTGGGCGGTCAAGGCTTTCCCGGTCCCCCAGGACGCGAGCCTGGGGCAGATCCTCGAACACCTGCCCGGAATGGCGGTGTTCCGGCTGTCCACCGTGGACACTTTGGACACGGCGTGAGCGTCGCGATCGCGGGCGGCGGCCCCGGTGGGCTGCTGCTCGGCTACCTGCTCGCCCGCGCCGGGATCGACGTCACCGTGTTCGAAGCGCGCTCCGACTTCGACCGCGACTTCCGCGGCGACTCGCTGCACCCCTACACCCTCGAACTCCTCGACCGGCTCGGCCTGGCCGACGACCTCCTGCGGCTCGACCACTTCAAGGCGCGGTCGTTCCGCTTCCACACCCCGTCCGGCGTCTACAGCTGCGCCGACTACGACCGGCTCGACACGCCGTTCGGCTACGTAGCGCTGATGCCGCAGGTGCGGTTCCTCGACTTCCTCGCCGAGCGGGCCGACGCGCTGCCGGCGTTCACGCTCCGGACGAACGCCAAGGTCACCGGCCTGCTCGAAGAGGACGGGAAGGTGACCGGCGTCCGCTACCGCGGCGGCGAGCTGACGACGTCGCTGGTCGTCGGCGCCGACGGGCGCTTCTCGACCGTGCGGCGGCTCGCGGGCCTCGTCGCACGGCCGCTCGGCGCCACCACCGACCTGCTCTGGTTCCGGCTGCCCCGCTCCCCCGGCGACCCGCCCGACGCCGACCTCGACCTCTACTTCGGGCGCGACGCCTACGTCGGCGTCCTCGGCGGGGTCCACGACTGGCAGGTGGGTTACAGCATCGGGAAAGGCTCGTACCCGGTGCTGCGCGAAGGCGGGGTCGAGCCGATCCGGGCGTTCCTCCGCGAGCGCGTGCCGTGGCTGGCCGACCGCGCGCACCTGCTCGCGGACTTCTCGCAGACGACGTTGCTGTCGGTCGACATCTCCCGCGTCGAACGCTGGCACCGCCCGGGTCTGCTGCTGCTCGGCGACGCGGCGCACGTCATCTCCCCCATCGGCGGCAACGGCATTCTCATGGCGGTCCAGGACGCCGTCGCCGCGGCGAACCGCCTGATCCCGGTGCTGCGCCGCGGTGCGGCCGGCCCGGACGTCCTCGCCGGCGTCCAGGCCGACCGGATCCGCGCGATCGAGCGGGTCCAGGCCGGCCAGGTGCGGGTCGAGAAACGTGCCGCCGCCGCGCGGGCGCGTGGCCGCGGCACCGCACCCCCGGCCCTGCTCAAGCTCCTGTTCGCCGTGCCCGCGCTCCGCACCCGCGGCGCGCGCGGCAACGCCTACGGGCCGTTCCCGCCTCAGCTCGACGAGTCCTTGCCGGTGTCGTAGGACGTCCAGCCGCCCTCACCCTCGGCCGCTTCGACGTCGGCGTCGGCGGAGGCCGCGTGGGTCATCGCGGCCACCGTGCGTTCGAGGCCCTGCTGGACCTCGCCGCCGTCGGCCTCGCGAACGCTGTGCAGCGTCACGGTGATCTCCGACGACGCCGGGCCGTCCTCGGCGATCCTCAGCTCGCCGTGGTAGTCGTCAGGACCTTCCGCGCCCCACGTCAGCGACCGGTTCGCCGAGTCGGTGTGCAGCCACGCCTCGCTCGCGACCCGCTTGCCGTGGACCTCGGCCTCGACGTGCACGCTGTCGCCGCCCTTCGGCTCGGCGACCTTCATCTCCGGGAAGTACCGCGGCAGGTTCTCGGGGTGGCTCAGGAACGCGAACAGCTCGTCGGCGTTGACGTCGGCGGTCGCGGTGTGGCGGTACTCGGTCATCGTTCACTCCTCGGTCCGATTTCACCCCGATTACCCCTGAACCAGTGCATTAAAAGGGCGCTCGCGGGGAATCCGGGAAGCATGGCGACCACCGAACCCGAGACCCGGGTGCCGAAGCGGGGCCCCGACCCCGTGCAGGGCATGGGCATGCTGATCGGCCTGCTGTTCCTGGTGCTGGGCGCGCTGGAGCTGATGCCGGGGGTCACGGTCGGCGAAGGATCCGCGCGGACCCTGTTCGGGGTCTTCGCGGTGTCGGGGGCGTGGACGGTGGTGCACCTGCTGACCGGCGCCACCGCGGTGTTCTGCACCCGCTCCTCGCGCGCCGCCGCCCGGTTCCTGGTCGCCGCCGGTGCGTGCTACGCCGTGGCCGGCCTCGCCGGGCTGCTGCCGTTGCCGCGGTCGGTGACGGACGCGCTGCCGCTGAACACGGCGGGGATCTGCCTCGCGCTGGCGTTCGGCACGGCGATGCTCATCCTCGGAGCGGGCTGGCTGTGGCGCCGGCCGGAACGGCGCCGCTGAGGTCGTCGGTCCGCCGCGGGAACCGCACGAGCACCGCCATGACCAGCACCGCGAGTCCGAAGAGGACATAGCCGTTGCCGGTCAGCTGCTGAAGGAAGGTCCAGTCGCGCTCCACTTCGCCGCCGCGCGGCCACCACCACTGCGGGCCGGTGACGAACAGCACGACGCCCACCCCGGCCACGGCGGCGAACCCGAGTCGCCGGGTGCGACGCGCCAGCTCGGCCCAGCCCAGCAGCACGACCACGGCCCAGACCCAGTGGTGCGTCCACGAGATCGGCGAGACGAGCAGGCCGCCGACGGCGTTCAACCCGAGCGCGACGGTCGTCTCCCCCGCGGCCAGCGCGCGCCGCACGCCCAGCGCGGTCAGCACGAGCACGACCGCGACCAGCGGCAGCCACCACGCCGTCCGCGCGTCCGCGGGCACCCCGGCCCGGGCGAGCAGTCCCAGCAGTGACTGGTCGCCGGCGTAGGTCGGTTCGCCGACGCGGCCGGTGTCCCAGAGCGCGCTCGTCCAGTACCGCACCGAGTCCGCCCCGGCGAGCAGGAAGCCCAGCGCCGTCGCGGCCAGGAAGGTGACGACGCCGGTCAAGGCCGCCCGGGTGTCGCGGCGGAGCAGGAGGTACAGCAGGAAGATCGCCGGGGTCAGCTTGATCGCGGCGGCGAGGCCGATCAGCAGGCCACGCGGCCACTTCGGGGTGTCGACCAGGACGTCCAGGACGACGAGCGCGAGCAGGAGCACGTCGAGCTGCCCCGCGTACACCGTGCGCAGGACCGGCTCGAGCACCTCGGCGGCCAGCAGCAACACCACGACCCGGCGCCAGTCGCAGCGTGCCCCCAGCGCGCGCAGCACCGTGACCAGCACCAACGCGAGCAGGCCGAGGGTGCCCACGGTGACCACGAGGCAAGCGGCCCAGTACGGCAGCACCGCGAGCGGCGCCAGCAGGATCGCCGCGAACGGCGGGTAGGTGAACAGCAGGAGCTGACCGTCGCCGGTGGGCGGCAGCGTGCCGTACAGCGCGTCGCCGTGCAGCAGCGCCGCCGACCCGAGCCGATAGACGTCCAGGTCGACGCGGTACGCGGGGAACCGCACCCGGCCGTCGTTGTACGACACGAGCAGCGCCACCAGCACGAGCGCCTGAGCACCCAGTAGCACGTACGCGTTCCCCAGCTTGGCCCGCACCTTGCGTCCCCCTCGGATCATCCTTGGCATTCTGTCGTGTCCCCACCCGGGCGCCATCCGGGAAACCCCCGGACTCCGCCCCCTCAAAACCGCTTGCCCGCCGTGCCAGCCTGGGCGGATGGGGACACCGACCGGCTTCACCTACCGCATCGACGAACACGGCACCGTGACGATCACGCACCACGGCCGTCCGGCCGGGACGCTGCGCGGGTCCGCCGCCGCGCGCTTCCTGGCCGCCGCCGACCGCGGCGACGACCAGCAGCTGCTCATGGCGCGCGCGACGGGCAACTACAAGCACGGCAACGAGCGCCGGGCCCGCGACCACGCCCGCAACCGCGGCCGCTGACTTCCTGGCACGCTGACGCCATGAGCTACGACGTGCGGACGATCCGCAAGCACTTCCCCGCGCTGACCGCCGCGCACTTCGACGGGCCGGGTGGCTCGCAGGTTCCCGACGTCGTCGGCGAAGCGGTGGCCGGGACGCTGTGCTCCGGGATCGCCAACCGCGGCGTCGTCACGGCCGCCGAGCGCCGGGCGAGCGCGGTGGTCACCGAGGCGCGCCAAGCCGTCGCCGACCTGCTCGCCGCCGATCCGGCCGGGGTCGTGGTCGGGCGCAGCATGACGCAGCTGACCTACGACTTCTCCCGCACGCTCGCGAAGACCTGGGGCCCGGGCGACGAGGTCGTCGTCACCCGGCTCGACCACGACGCGAACATCAGGCCGTGGGTCCAGGCCGCGGAGGCCGCCGGCGCGACGGTGCGCTGGGCGGACTTCGACCCGGCGACCGGGCTCCTGGCGCCGTCCGCCGTCACCGAGCTGCTGTCCTCGCGGACGCGGCTGGTGGCGGTCACGGCGGCGTCGAACCTGCTCGGCACCCGGCCGGACATCCCGGCGATCGCGGCGGCGGTGCACGACGCGGGCGCGCTGCTGTACGTCGACGGTGTCCACCTCACGCCGCACGCACCGGTCGACGTCACGGCGCTGGGGGCCGACTTCTACGTCTGCTCGCCGTACAAGTTCCTCGGCCCGCACCTCGGGCTGGTCGTGGCGGCGCCGTCGTTGCTGGAGACGCTGCACCCGGACAAGCTGCTGCCGTCGACGGACGCCGTCCCGGAGCGGTTCGAGCTGGGCACGCTCCCGTACGAGCTCCTGGCCGGAACGACGGCGGCGATCGACTTCCTCGCCGGTCTCGTGCCCGGGTCCGGTTCACGCCGCTCGCGGCTCGTCACGTCGCTGACGGCGCTCGGGGCCCACGAAGACGTGCTGCTGGCCCGCCTGGACGCCGGTCTGGCGGCGCTTCCCGGGGTGACCCGGTACGGACAGCCGTCGCGGCACCGGACGCCGACGGCCTTGTTCTCCGTCGACGGCGTCGCGTCGCAGGCGGTGTACGAGCACCTCGGCGCGCAGGGGGTCAACGCGCCGGCGGGGAGCTTCTACGCGATCGAGTGCTCGCGGCACCTCGGCCTCGGCGACACGGGTGCGGTGCGGGCGGGGATCGCGCCGTACACGACGGAAGCCGACGTCGACGCGCTCCTCGCCGCTGTGAAGTCCCTCCCCCGGAGCTAGGTCTGCCGCGGCGGGTCGTGAGTGAGAAACAGGGTTTCCGACGAGCACCACCAGCACGGCGCTCGCGCACACCCCGATGAGCGCGACCTCGTGCCCGTGCCGGC